>DATELP010000168.1:0-28037 GCA_035276425.1 Pyrinomonadaceae bacterium | reverse complement strand
GCCGCCCGCGCTCCGATGGGTAAAAGAAGTGTTAAGAGTTATGACTTCCGACGGTAGCCAAGCGCCCGGTGCATTTCGCAGCGTGTTGATCCTCGTGCTGCGCGTGGCCTTGGTCGTCGCGCTCGGCGGCGCGGGCTGGCTGATCTATCGTCAACTGCCCGCGAGTGCAGGCGTAACGGAAGACGTTCGCACCACCAACTTGCAGGTCATTCTTCAACAACCGGAAAACGGCGGTCCCGCGCTCGATGTGCAGGTGAGTCTTTTTCCGGTAAACGTCGTCGCCGTGCGGCACGAGTTCTTCAGCGAACCGCGCGCGGGCAAGCGTTGGGACGACTTTTTGAAAGAACGCATGAAAGGCCGTTCGCCGGTCAATCTTCGTCTCGACAAAGAGGGACACGGATCGGTAATGCTCGCGCCTGGTAGCTGGTGGTTGCACGCGAAGATCTCGGGTGATGAAGAGATCGAGTGGCGCTTGCCGGTGACGGTCATCGGTCCGAAACAAGTGATTGAGTTAACTCCGCAGAATGCCTACACGAGGAGCAGAACGTTTTAGTGCTCTCTCTCCGCGTCGAAAAAAAGCAGCTAAAACTTCGCGATATCGAGAAGCCGCACGATGCGGACGAGGCGTTGGTGCGTGTGTTGTTGTCGGGCATTTGCAACACGGATTTGGAAATCGCGCGCGGGTATGCGGGGTTCAATGGGACGATCGGGCATGAGTTTGTCGGTGTGGTTGAGAAGAGTAGTGACCGAAAGCTCGTGGGCCGGCGTGTTGTCGGTGAGATCAATGCGGGATGCGGACGTTGCGATCTGTGTCGCGCGGGCGATCCGCGACACTGTCCGTCACGAACTGTGTTGGGAATCGTCGGACGTGACGGCGCGCATGCTGAGTTCCTGCAATTGCCGAACGTGAATCTGATTCCTGTGCCGAAGAACATTCCCGACGAACAAGCGGTGTTTACCGAACCGCTTGCCGCGGCGTGCGGCATTCTCGAACGCGCCGCGATTGCGAAAAGCGATCGTGTCGCTGTGATCGGAGACGGCAAACTCGGACTGCTTTGCGCGCAGGTCGTTGCACTCACGGGCGCCGAGACGGTGCTCGTCGGTAAACACGATGAGAAGTTGCGCATTGTGGAGCAACGTGGAATCGAAACTTCACGGCCCGACGAAGCCGCGAAGCGTCAGCGTGAGTTTGATGTGGTCGTTGAAGCGTCGGGCGCCGCGCCGGGATTCAAGCTCGCGCTCGATCTGCTGCGTCCGAAAGGCAAACTGGTTTTGAAGTCGACCTTTCACGGTTCAACCGAGATCGACGCCGCGCGGATCGTCGTCGACGAGATCTCGATCGTCGGTTCTCGGTGCGGACGTTTTGAACCAGCTCTCGATCTATTGAAGAAGAACGCGGTTGACGTAAACAGTCTAGTCAGCGAAGAACACTCCCTCTCGAACGCTGTCAAAGCCATGTCCCGCGCCAAAACCCGCGGCATCCTCAAAGTCCTCCTTCGCCCATAGCCACGAAGAGGCACAAACACAAAAAGACACAAGAAATACCAGCAAGAGAAAAGTAGTCCCGCCACTTTTCTACCTTCTGTCTTGTGCCTTTTGTGCTTTTTGTGCCTCTTCGTGGCCCGGTTTTTTGCTACCCGAAACGCCTTTCGCTATACTCTATCCCTTTCTCTGGGGCGACGGATTGGTAAGCTGGAGGTAGTCAATATGTTTCACGTTTCTAAGGACCGCGCGACAGATCAGGAGCGACTTATTCTCCGCAAGCTGCGTGTCTGGATTGCGGCGCTCGCCGTGGCGTGTCTCGTCGCCGGCATCGGCATCGGCGCGATGCTCTCCGGCCGCACGATCGTCGCACAAAACGACCTCCAGATTGCCCGCGCGCCCGAAGCTCTATCCGCTTCGTTCGCGGAAATCGCGAAACGCGTCGAGCCTGCGGTGGTAAACATCGAAACCACGCAACAACAGATCGAAGTCAGCGAAAAGGACGAGGACAAGGAAGATCAGGAACCAAACAACCCGCTGCTCGACCTGTTTCGCCGCCAGCAACGCAGACCACAACGCGGCATCGGTAGCGGTTTCATCGTGACCCCGAAGGGTTACATTCTGACCAACTATCACGTCATCGAAGACGCCGCGAAGATCACGGTCATCCTGCAATCCACTGAAAAGTATCGCGCCAGCGTCGTCGGCTTCGATCCCGAAACGGACGTTGCGGTACTCAAGATCGAAGCGCCGAAAGATCTGCCTACCGTCACACTCGGCGACTCCAACGCGGCGCAGGTCGGCGATTGGGTTCTAGCAATCGGTTCGCCTTTCGGTTTGGACCAAACCGTCACCGCCGGAATCATTTCCAAGAAAGAACGCGAGAGCCCGTACTTCAACGTCTTTCAGCGTTTCCTGCAAACCGACGCGGCCATCAATCGCGGCAACAGCGGTGGACCACTCGTCAACATGCGTGGCGAAGTGATCGGCATGAACTCGCAGATCGCGACGTCGACCGGCGATTACAACGGCATCGGCTTCGCGCTGCCATCAAACGAAACTTCGTTTGTCTACAAACAACTGATCGCGCAAGGCAAGGTCAAACGCGGTTATCTCGGAATCACACTCGAATCGGTCCACGATGAGTTTGCGAAAGTCTATGGACTGTCCGAAGCACGAGGCGCCATCGTGATGTCGGTAACGCCGAAAGAAAACGGCCGCGAGACTCCAGCCTCGAAGATGGGAATTCAGCCGAGCGACATCATCGTCGAGTTTGAAGGCACGCCGGTGCTCAACGCGCAGGATCTGATTCAGCGTGTCGCGAGCACACCGGTGGGCCAACAGGTTACGCTTTCGTATTTGCGGGACGTGAACGGCAAACTCGACAAGCGCACGGCAACCGTCGCCCTCGACGAACGGCCACCGTCACCGGCAATTCGTGAGTTGATTGAACAACCAACCAAACCCGAGCCGAAGAGCACCGATCCAAAAGGGAACGCGCTCCATCTCGGCATCACGCTCGCCGAGTTGACGCCGCAGCTACTCGCGGATCGTCATCTGACCGGCGTTCAGGGTCTACTCGTGAAAGAGATCGATGCAAACGGTCTCGTCGCTGAGATTCGCACTCAACCCTCCGGCCAGCCGGCGATTGCGGAAGGCGACGTAATCAACAAGATCAATCGTGTGCCCGTCAATTCATTAACGGACTTTCAACGCGTCTTGAGCGGTCTCAAGCCGGGCGATCCAATTGTTTTGAACTTAACCAGGATGCAATTGCAACGAGATGCGAAGGGTGACCGCCTGCTGCTGCCGCTGATCGTGCAGTTCACTTATCAGTAATATGGCACAGGCAAAAAAAGCCCTATCGAAATCAAGCGGCAAGAATAGTTCGCGCAACGGCGCGAGCCGCACGACAACTAAAACCTACCAGAACTACATCGACGGCGAGTGGGTCGCGAGTCAGTCGGGTGAGATGTTTGAAAACATCAACCCCGCCGACACGCGCGACATCGTCGGCCGGTTTCCGCTTTCGACCAGCGACGACATTAACGCCGCGGTCAATGCCGCGCAGAACGCGTTCGATCGCTGGCGCAACACGCCCGCACCGAAGCGTGCCGAGGTCCTGTTTCGCCTCGGCGAGATACTGGTTCGCGATAAAGAACAGTACACCGCCGACATGACCCGCGAAATGGGCAAGGTTTTGAAAGAGGCGGGCGGCGACGTTCAGGAAGCAATCGACTGCACTTATTACACCGCCGGCGAGGGACGCCGTTTGCACGGCTTCACTACTCCCGCGGAGATGCGCGACAAGTTTGCGATGTGCGTGCGTCAGCCGGTCGGTCTTTGCGGTCTGATCACGCCGTGGAATTTCCCGATGGCGATTCCGTCGTGGAAACTGATTCCCGCGCTGATCTGCGGCAACACCGTGGTTATCAAACCCGCAGAAGACACGCCGCTTTCTACCTACAACCTGATCAAGGCGTGTGAAGAAGCAGGCATTCCGCCGGGCGTTGTCAATCTCGTTACCGGTTACGGTGAAACAGTCGGCGCCGCGATGACGAATCACAACGCGCTGCGTTTGATCTCGTTCACTGGTTCGACTGAAACCGGACGCATCGTTGCTTCGTCTTGCGCCGAGCGCAACGCGATCTGTTCGCTCGAGATGGGCGGCAAGAACGCGATCATCGTCATGGACGATGCCGATATCGATCTCGCTGTCGAAGGCGCGATCTGGGGCGCGTTTGGGACGTCAGGTCAACGGTGCACCGCGTCGTCGCGCTTGATCGTTCACAAGAAAGTCTACCGGCAGTTTGTGACGAAGCTGGTCGAGCATGCGAAAGGTTTGCGCGTCGGCAACGGCGCGGATCCGAAGACTGATGTTGGACCAGTAATCAATGCCGAAGCGGTCGAGAAGATCATGGGCTACATCCGCATCGGGCAAAAGGACGACGGTGCAAAACTCGCCTGCGGCGGCAAGCGTCTGACGCGCGGCGATTATGCTTACGGTCACTTCATCGAGCCGACCGTGTTCACTGACGCCACGCCGGACATGCGTATCTCGCAGGAAGAGATCTTTGGACCAGTCACGACTGTGATTCCGACGAACTCGCTCGAAGACGCGGTCCAGATCGCGAACGGCGTTCGCTACGGACTCTCCGCCGCGATTTACACACGAGACGTGAATCGCGCGTTCCGAGCGATGAACGACATGTACACGGGCATCTTCTACGTCAACGCTTCGACGATCGGCGCGGAAGTGCATCTGCCGTTTGGCGGCACGAAAGCCACCGGCAACGGTCACCGTGAAGCAGGCACGCAAGTGTTGGATATCTTCTCGGAGTGGAAATCGATCTACGTCGACTTCAGCGGAAAACTGCAACGCGCGCAGATCGATAACGTCGAGGCGAGCCACAGTAGCTAGGCCACAAAGAGGCACAAAAAGGCACAAGAAGCACAAAAGAAGTTAGCCCAGGAAAGGCGTCCTGGTAACTCCCTTTTTACTTTTTGTGCCTCTTGTGCTTTTTGTGCCTTTTTGTGGCTACTTCTGGCTAAGTTGAACGATGCGATTTAGCAGATCTTCCGGCGACACCGGCTTCGAAAGAAAAACGTCCACGTTCTCGCTTTCATGCACCGCATTGCGCGGGTCAAGGGCGCTCAAAAGAATTATCGGCAAGTGCGACAAGTGCTTGCTGCCTCTCATAAACCGGCACAACTGATACCCATCCAGATTCGGCATCACCGCGTCCGTGACCACCACGTCAACCGTGGCGCTCAGCAGAAACTTCATCGCCTCCAACCCATCAGCCGCCGAGACAACCCTGTATCCCGCACGTTCCAGAACGACCTGTAGGTATCGCCGGAGAGCCGGATCGTCTTCAGCCAGGAGCACACACTGACCGTTTCCTGCCATGCTGGCCGGATGAAGAATGTCAGGTGTCGCGGTCTCCAGTTCTTCTGGTGTGATCATCGTTGTGAGCTGAGACATTCGTGGCCGAGTGAGGCTTCAGAAGGTCGCGGAGCCGGGGTTGGTCCGCCCTGCCAGAGTAGTCCGCCGGACCAGTGCTTGTCAATGTTGTTAATTGTTGGCCGTTCGGCTCACAACAAATCGGCCAAATTCTCTCCAGTTTCCGTCCGGCTGCTTAACGAAGTCCACGACTTCCAGCTTGCCGTCGCCCGTCAGCCGGTAGACCGACTTTCCCTGCTCCGTGCTGGTCGAACCCCAGAGCGCGGTCAACGCCCGGCCTTCAACGCTGCATTTGATGGGAAACGAAACGCCGCGCGAGTCAAACCACGTCCCTTCGCACTTTCCTTCTGACGGTTGATAGTAGGCGTGGCCTTCGAAAAGCTGGACCTGTCCGTTTTCGCCCCTCATCTCGTTTTGCAAACTCAACCGCAGGAACTTGTCGCCCAACACCCAGTCCCAGGACATCCGCATCGTCGCCGGCATTCCCATGGTCTTTCCTTCACCAATCCACGATCCGCTTAGTCGTTTGAAGATCGACTCGCTCTGCCCATGGACCATGCCTGCCACGAATAGCAGCAGCGACAGCCCGGCGATGACAATCCGGCTGGGTTTGTTTTTCATGATGTTCTCCTCCTGGAGTATCGACGGATGAGACCCGCGTTTTCGACTTAAGCCCTGTCAATAAATTGACGGTGCCAGAGTTCGAGGCCGAGAAGCTGGAAAACCTGGAGGTTGTAGTCTTCGCGTCCGGAGAAGTTGGCGTCGATGACCCTTTTCACCTCAGCCGGCCGAAACAAACCCCGACGCCGCACCGACTCCTCCGAGAGCAGATCGTCGACGAGCGAGCGCAACGGGCCGCGTAACCACGAACGGATCGGCGCGCCGAACCCAGCCTTCTTGCGCCACACCACATCCTTGGGCAACACATTTTCGAGCGCGCGTTTCAGGACGTATTTCCGTGTCAGTCCGTGGAGCTTCAAACGCGGCGGCATCCGCCCCGCCGTTTCGATCATTTCGCGGTTCAGAAACGGAACGCGTACTTCGAGATTCGCGGCCATCGAGGTCTTGTCGGTCGTGATGAGGTTGAGGCACGGGAGGAATGTTTTCAGATCGACGTATAGCAGCCGGTTGAGTGGCGCAGCGTCGCGAACGCGCGCGAAGTAGCGCCGGTGTGTGGCGTAAGGATCGTAGTTAGCCGTCAACGAGCGCCACTCGTCCGTGTAAATCCGTTGCTTCATCTCATTGGTGAAGTAAGTGCCGTAGCCGAGATAACGATCTTCAAAATCCATTGCGGCGCTGCGCGCAAACTTCTTCGCGTTGCGTAACGGCGCGGTGAATCTTCCGGGCAAACCGCCGGGCAGTACGCCGGCAACTGTTTTCATCAACGGCCGCCGCACCAGGTTCGGTACCGGATCGAACGCCGCGGCGAGCTTCATCGCCAACTGCCGCGGATAGCCGGCGAACACTTCGTCACCGCCCATGCCCGAGAGCATCACGGTCAACGTTTCTCTCGCCGCACGCGAGATGAGATAACTCGGAATCGCCATATCGATCGGCGGCTCTTCCATGTGATGGACCAGCTTCGGCAAGAGCTCCGCGATGGAAGGTTGCAGGATGATCTCGTGATAGTCCGTTTGCAACTGCTCGTTCACGCGGCGCGCCCACTGCACGTCGTCGGGAATGATGTCGTAACGTAAATCTTCGCTCTTGATCCCGGCGGTGTACGTGCTGATCTTCTGACCGTTACTGTGACGGTCCATCATCGCAACGATGCCCGATGAATCAATGCCGCCTGACAGAAACGAGCCCAGCGGCACGTCAGACACCATCTCCATCTTCACCACGCGATCGAGCGTTCCCAATACTTCCTCTTGCCACCAAGCATCACTTTTCTGGTCGTCAATCTGCTCAAATGAAGCGTCCCACCATTGCGTGACTTTCACATCCCCGTTTTTGAACTGGAGATAGTGACCGGGCGGAACCGTGTTGATGCCTTCGAACAACGTGTTCGGATCCGGCGCCCAAAGAAAGGTGAGAAACTGGTGCAGCGCTTCCGGGTTTAATTCCGCTTTGATTAGCTTCGAAGCGAGAATTGCCTTTATTTCCGAACCGAAGACAAACGCCTCCGGCGTGTTGGCATAGTAGAGCGGCTTAATGCCAACGTGGTCTCTCGCGAGTGTCAGCGTTCGTTCGCGATTGTCCCAGACGGCGAACGCAAACATGCCGTTGAGACGGCTGATGCCTTCGCAGCCCCACTGCGCAATCACTGCCAGCAACACTTCTGCGTCGCTATCGGTTTTGAAGTTGTGTCCGAGTGGGCGAAGCTGTTCGCGCAATTCGCGATAGTTGTAGATTTCGCCGTTGAAGGTGAGAACGTAACGGCCGTCGGGCGAAAACATCGGCTCGTGGCCGGCTGCCGTGGGATCGATGATCGCGAGTCGTCGATGACCGAGACAAGCGCGCCGCGCTGAGTCGTCAATCGTATCTGAGGTCCAAACGCCCTGATCGTCGCGGCCACGATGCTCGATCGCGTCGAGCATGGGACCAATCCGCGTGTCAGGCTGGCGGCTTACTATTCCAGCGATACCACACATTTAGATCTGAGAGAGTCGAGCACACGGAAGGTAGTTCGCGTAGTTGCGGCTAGTTCGTCGAGACTGATCGGCGCTGGTCCACCTTCGCGCAGAGCGGCGCAGATCCGTTTTATCTGTGTTCGTTGTCCCTTGTCCTGTAATTTCCCCTGTCGAAAGTCGTCCAAAACGAAACTCTTTCCCGCTCCAAAGATCTCCACACGTTCTTTCGGTAACGCCTTGTCTCCTTCGCTCAGGTACGCAATGCTGCCGTTCGAACCATCTGCGAACCGCAAAGTAATAAACACAGAATCGGCATCCAGAACTTTCGGCGACTTGGCACTGACAGACTCCGCATACACTGATATCGGCGCCGCGCCGGTTAGAAACTGCATCAGATCGACGAAGTGACAAACCTCACCGATTACGCGCCCGCCGCCTTCAGTTGGATCTTGCGTCCAATGTTCCTTAGGAATGTGACCGGCGTTGACGCGATAAAGTATCGACAACGGCGTGTCGCGATTCGCAAAGTGTTCCTTCGCTTGTTGGGCAGAAGGCGAGAAGCGACGATTAAAGCCGACCATCAAACGTCCGCTGGATTTTTCCGCTGCTTCCAAAACCGCGTCGAGCTGATCGTCGTTGAGCGCCAGCGGCTTTTCGACGAAAACGTTTTTGTTACGCTCGAGTGCTTTGCGTGCGAGTTCGGCGTGCAGATCGTGGCGCGTGCCGACGACGACAAGATTGATGTCTGTGTCGTCCAGCACTTCCTCGGCAGAAGAAACAGCTTCCGCGAACCCGAATCGCTTCCCGACGTCATGCGCCGAAACTCCTGACGCCGTAGCGATCGAGCGAAACTCGACGCCTTCGGTTTTGAAGTGCGGCAGCAACATCGCCGGGACATAACCACCGGCGCCAATCACTCCCAACACGATTCCCTTTTCGGCGCGGCGCGGTTTCGGTGTGGCGTTGAGCAAAACACGCGTGTTGACCTCGGCTGTCGGGTCATAATTGAGCAGTACTCCGAGATACGACTCGGTCGAGTTGCCGGAGATCAGTTGGTAAGCGCGTTCTGCTTCTTCTATTCGAAACCGGTGCGTCGTCAGGCGATCGACGTTGACTCGCCCATCGCCGCTGAGTTCGAGAAAGCTCTCGATGTTTCGGTTCTCGGTCCAACGCACGTACGGCAGCGGGTAATCGTGCCCCTTTTCTTCGTAGTCCGGATCGTAGCGGCCTGGTCCATACGACATCGAGATGACCAGCTTCAGTTCGCGGCTGAAGAACGGCGCGCGGGGAATGTCGAGACCCGTCATACCGACGACGATCACGCGGCCTTTCAAACGTGAAACTTTGGCTGCGAATTCGATAGGTTGGTTTGAATCAGTTGCCGCGGTGATGAGCACGGCGTCCGCGCCGCGACCCCGCGTGAAGGCGTTGATCTCCTTTTCAGTTCCGTCTCCCGAAACAACAGCGCGATCGGCGCCGAGTTCCACTGCGAGTGACACCCGTCCCGGATCGAGATCTAAACCAAACACGCGACAACCGTTCGCTTTGAGCAACTGCACCGTGAGTTGACCGACCAAACCCAAGCCGATCACAACTACCGACTCACCCAGTGTCGGTTCTGCCAACCGCACACCTTGCAACGCGATCGCACCGAGCGTTCCGTACGCACCTGCTTCAAAGCTCACCTGCTCGGGCAGATGCACGCAAAGATTCTTCGGCACCGACAAGACTTCTGCGTGCGACGCGAACCCCACGCCCGCACACGCCACGCGATCGCCTATCTGAAATTCTGTCACATCCTCCGCGACCGCTGTAACAATTCCCGCCGCGCTGTAACCCAACGCTTGCGACGCAACCATCTTGTCGCGCACGGCGGCGACTGTATTGAGCAATCCCTCGCTCTTCACTTTCGCGACCACGGCTTTCACGAGATCAGGCCGCTCACGCGCCTCCTGCACCAATCCTTTACTGACCAATTCAACCGCCGCCCGCTCCGTGCCCGCGCTGATCAACGAAGCAACCGTGCGCACGAGCACGCGCCCACGCTGCAACGCCGGCACCGGCACCTCACCGACAAACGGCCGGCCAGTTTTTCTGTTCTGTAATATCTGCTTCACTATCGGTGTTTATTCCCGTTCCTTAAAACCTTCTCAATCAACTCACTCACGTGTTCAGCGCGTGCGTCCCAAGTTCCCGAAGCCACAGCGTTCTGCCGCTTCACTTTCATCGCCGGATCGCTCTCGCTCAGCGCTTCCTCAACCAACCGCAAAAACTCATCGCGCGTCCTCGCGATGCGCAGCACATCCCCCATCGCCTCATACTCCGGCAGCGGCGCGATCACCACCGGCTTACCCGTCGCGAGATACTCACGCACCTTGATCGCCGATCCATAACTCGTAAAAGACTGCTCAGTTTCCCACGGCAACACGCAAACGTCGAATCCAGCAGCGTAGCGCGGCAGCTCCGCATACGGCACCGGCGGCAGAAAATGCGTGTTCGGCAAGTCTTCGATCTCCAACCCTCTCGACTTATTTCCGATGAAAATCCACTGCCACTCCGGACGCTCCTGCGCCGCGCGCTTGATCAGTTCCTGGTCCACCAGCCACGGCTCGATCGCGCCGAAGTACCCCACACGCGGACGCGGAATGTTAGCAACCTCAGGCGCTATCTCCACCGTTCCATCTCCAACGCGCCGCCAGTGCTCGTAATCAACACCCTGTTCGAGTAAATGAGAACGTTCACATCCGCGCGTCGCTTCGTTGAAGAGTTTGCGTCCGGAGTAGAACACCAGATCCGCTGCATCGATCGCGTGCTCGTGCAATCGGCGTATCAACGCCGGATCGGTCGCATGGTCCATCGTGTTTGCATCGTACTTGTCCGACACCTGATAAACCACGGCAGCTTCATCAAGCATTCCGATCATCTCCGCGGCAGTCGGAATCGCGATCCAGAGAATCGGTTTTGTGAGGCCGCGAGAACGCGCGAGTTTCCCGATCTGCGCACTCAGCAAACGCCGGTTCACCGCACGTGCCGCGGCGCTGCCGAAGAACGGCAAACTCGCCGGCGAAACAACCGTGATGCCCTCTTCCGTCTGGCGCGCGAGTTTCGAATAGCTGCCGAGTTTACGTTTGATGCGTGGCAACAGATCTTTGTGCGCGAGGCCGGGCAGTCCCATCGAGATCGAGTTAACAAAGATCACTTTGTTCCCCGCGCTCGCGAATTTGCGCATCAGGTGCGCCTTGGAGTGCGGATGGTGATACCACCAGTCTTCGCCGCCAAAGCAGATTATCGATTTACCGTGCAACATGGACTAAGGCGGTGAAACCGCGCCACCAGCAAACGGTGCATGATACATTAACCGCGCCTTATGACCCCGATGCCCCGGGCCCTCATCATTTGTGGTCTCTTTTTGCTCGCACTCGGAGTGCGCTTCCTGACCTGGCAAGACAATCGTCGCGACATCTGGAAGGTGCAAACCAGCGTAACTCACGGCTACAAAGAATCGGCGCGCCAGCTCGCGAGCGGCGATTTCAAAACGTTTGTGAGCGACATCAATCACATGGGCCACCCGCCGGGTTATTCCATTCTCCTCGCGGGGATCTTCAAAACTATTGGCGAGTCAGACACAGCGATCCAAGTTGTCCAAATACTCTTCGACTGTATGGCTGTAATCCTCGTGTTTTTGATCGCGCTCAAGCTCGTACCTTTCGCAGCGGCGATGACTTGCGGCGTGCTCGCAGCGATCTCGCCGCAGTTCGCATACTTCTCCGTCGTACTGTTACCTGACTCGCTAGTCGTGCCCCCGATCCTCTTAGCAATCTGGTTTTTAATTCGTGGCAGAAAAACGTTACGGCTAGCAAACTTTGCGATTGCAGGTGCGCTCATCGGCTTATCCTGCCTGCTCCGCGCTAACGCATTATTACTTCCCTTCTTCCTGGCACTCGTGACGCCGCTCTTCGTAGCACGCGGCAAACGATTGCACGCCGCAGCCGCAATCATTGCCGGCGCATTACTGCTCATCGCGCCGGTCACGATCAAGAACGCGATCGTCTTTCGCAGTTTTATTCCGCTCTCGCTCGGCGCCGGCCAAACGTTTCTCGAAGGCATCGCCGATTACGACGACGCCAAACGTTTCAACATTCCTGACACCGACCTCGGCCTCATGCGCCAGGAAGCGGAATGGCACGGCAACCCGGAATACGCCCGCCTACTCTTCGGACGCGACGGCGTCGCGCGCGATCGCATGCGCATCGAACGCGGTCTCGCCGTTGTCCGCTCGCATCCGTTCTGGTTTGCGGGCGTCGTCGCAAAACGCGGACTAGCATCAACACGCCTCGATCCCGTACCTGCATTGAATCCCGAGTCACCCGTTTCGCATCCCATCCCCGCTTTCTCTGTCGACGAACAGTTGTTTCCACTGAAAATAGAGCACGACAACTACGCCGTTCTTTACGTTTCGGAAACAATGAGCGTGAAGCCTGAGACAGACTATGTCGCTCAACTCCCATTAAAACTGGAGCGGGGAAGGCTGCTGATAAAAATCACGGATGAACGACAAGAATCGATCTTGGCTTCAACGAACGTGGATCTGGTGGAAGGTGTGCCGGCCGCCGAGCAGCCGGTTCATAACCTGGCGATTCCGTTTGTCAGCACAAGCCATTCTCAAGTGCGTTTGGTAGTCGCGAATTTTGCCGCGCGCGAATCATCGGCGCTGACGGGCATGAGCCGCGTGGTCGAGCTCGGACCGAGTTCCTGGCAATGGCTGCGTTACGTGCGCCAGCCGCTCGGCTTTCTTCAACGATTTTTTAAGACGGCGTGGGTACTTCCGTTTGTCGTGATCGGCTTATTCCTGATGGTGAGAAAACGCGATTGGCAGTCACTCGCAATCGTGCTCGCCGTTCCCGCTTACTACCTCGTGGTGCAATCAACACTGCACACTGAACGGCGCTACGTCTACATCATTCACTTCTTTTTCCTGATTCTCGCAAGCGAGGCGTTGTGCAAGATTGCCACTCGCGTCTATTCCTTCGCAGTTTTAGGGTTCTCTTCGCGGCAGCCTAAAGGCTGAACTCAGAACGCGGGCCTCAGTTTTGAGTTCAAGCTTTAGCTTGCTCTTTTCCTCGCGACGCACAAACCCGAAACACCAAACGGCAAATTCATGTAACGCAGGACCGCGCTCTCGGATCCAAACAGCGCCCCAAACACTCCGTTGAACGCCGAAACGTTGATGCTGTTTTCCGTGTCAGTCTTGATTCCCGTCAGCCGCATCAGTTTTCGAACAGCGAGGATCGGCAAAAAGAACGTGATGTTTGCATAAGTGGAACGCTCGATCTCAAACCCCGCCTGCTCGAGCACGCGCCGCAACTCCGGCAACCGGTAGCGCCGCCGATGATTGCTCACGTCGTCCTGCAATCCCCACAAAAACATAAACGTCGGCACGAACAGCAGCGCGTGTCCGCCCGGACGCAACACACGAAACATCTCTTTCAATCCCGCGAGATCGTCGTCCATGTGTTCCACGACGTCGAACGCAGTGACGAGATCAAACGTGCCATCCTCGTACGGCAACTCTTCACCCGCGCCCTGCTTCACGTGGTCCAATCCGCGTTCGCGGCAAAACGCCAGCGCGTCTTCCGAAACGTCAACGCCTTCCGCATCGCCATACTGCGAAAGCAACAGCAGATTCGCGCCCGTGCCGCAGCCCACGTCGAGAATGCGCGGACACCGATCGGTAACACGCCGGCAAATGTCCGCGACAAAACCGGCGATGATGCGGCGGCGCCCGGTGTACCACCAGTGCGATTGCTCCACCCGAAACAGAATCGGGTAGGTGTGTTCCATCATCTCGCGCGGCAGCGCGCCCGGGATGCTTTTTGCTTCTGACAACTACTAACTCCTCCAACTTGAACTATCAGTCCGTGTTCGTCTGTGTATGTCTGTGGCGGCTCCTGCGAATACGATCAACAACCCGTGCATCGGCAGCACGTAACGAATCTCGGTGTGCCCGACTGTGCCGGGTACGAGATAGTAAAGGATCGTCACGAGCAAAACACAACTCAGACGCCAATCTGTCCTCAGCGCCACGAAGATTCCAAGCGCCGCCAGCGGCAGAAAAAGATACCGCACGACGCTCTGAATCATTCCGAGCAGGTTCACTGCGAATGCCAGCACGCCACCTTGCCGTTCGGATGATAAACATTTGCGGCTGGTCACGTTAATGCCGCTCGACGCTGAGTACGGCACGGGATCGCCGGCAACTTTCAGCATGCCCCACATCCGTCCGAACATCACACCCGCGTACCAGATCGGATGCTGCTTTATAAAATCCACCGACTCGCGGGTGCGTTCCTTATCGCGGCGAATTCCATCAGGCCACTGCATGTCGATTGGAAAATCCGGCGGAAATCCGAGTTTCTTGCGCTCGTGTTCGAGCAGCTTGTCGTCGCCAAAAAGAAATCCGTGCTGGCGGCCGAGTTCGGTTTCGCCGAGTCCTTCCCAGAGGTTCGTGCCGATCGTGCCTCCGGTGGGCGTGAAGTCGGGAAAGACAAGATAGTTACGCACAACGAGCGGTGCAATCACGAGCACCGTTCCCGCCATCACGGCCGCGCTCGTCAAGAAGCGAAGCCGCCACGTTGCGCGCGTAAAGAGGAACAACACGACAGCCCAACCCGCGCACAAGTACAACGGATTCACACGAAACCAACACGCGATGCCGAGCAACACGCCCGCCCCGAGTGCGAACCACACGCTGCTGCGTTGCGCGGCCATAACTAACAACCAGCAACCGCCAAGCACAAACCACGTCGCCGGTGCGTCCGCGGACGGATACGCGCCGTACATCGCAAACAGCGGCGACAGCGCACACAGAAAACTAGCCGCAATCCCGGGGCGCCAGCCAAACGCGGTCCACGTGATTCCAGTGATCAGCACAAACGAAACGATGAGATCTACGATCCACTGCACCTGCTGAACAACGTAAGCCGAACGCTCGCCGCTGAGTTTGTAAATCAACGCCACCGCGGCCGGAAACGCGGGTGGATACTGCGAAAGATCGGTTCGCGTCGGATCGTCGATCCAGAAGAGTCTTTGCTTGCCGTCGAGGATGTCGCGCGCCTGGCGATCGAATTTCGCGTACGAGCCGACCTGAAACCAGGCCGCGTCGTGGAGATGCGCGCGCATGAACTGGAGCGTGAGGCCACGTACGCAGAAGGTGAGGAGCAGAGCGCCGAGCAGCAGAAGCAATCGGTTGCGGTTCAGCATTTACCTCGACGCGTTTACCTCGTAGCTGGTGGCTTTTTCTTTGGCGTTGCTCGTGGGAAAACCGAGCCGTTCCTGGACCACGTAAAGCGGACGCCGCTTCACTTCGGTGTAAATCCGGCCGAGATACTCGCCCAGAATACCGAGCGAGATGAGTTGCACGCCACCCATGAAGAGCACCGCCACAAATAGCGACGCCCAACCGCGGATGAGATTCCGATCCATCACGCGATCGACAATCGCCACGATGATGCCAGCCACTGCGATCCAGATCGCGAGAAAGCCGGTCCAGATCGCGAGCTTCAACGGCACGAGTGAAAACGAGATGATGCCGTCGGTCGCAAAGTGGACCATCTTCCGTAACGGATACTTGCTTTCACCGGCGTGACGAGCCGCGCGAGCATACGGCAGCGCGACTTGACGAAACCCGGCCCAACTCACCATGCCGCGCAGGAAACGCGCGCGCTCGGGCATCGCTTTCAGTACGTCGAGAACTTTGCGATCGATCAGCCGGAAGTCGCCCGCGTCCAGGGGCATCTTCGTTTCCGAGAGACGGTTGATCAGGCGATAGAAAACTTTGGCTGTCCAGAGTTTGAATCTGCGTTCGCCTTCGCGTTCGGAACGAACGCCGTAGACCACTTCGTTTCCTTCACGCCAGAGTTCGATCATCTGCGGGATCAACTCCGGCGGGTCTTGTAGATCGGCGTCGATGATCACGATTGCGTCGCCGGCGGCTTCTTCGAGTCCCGCGGTGACGGCGATCTGATGACCGAAGTTGCGCGACAAGAGCAACACGCGCAGGTGTGGATCGAAGAACTGGAGTTCGGTGAGTATCTGTGGCGTGTCGTCGCGGCTGCCGTCGTCAACGAAGATCAGTTCATAATCTTCGTTCATTCCGCTGAGCACACTCGTGAGCCGCTCGTGCGTCGCGCGCAGCACGGCTTCTTCGTTGAAACAGGGAATGACTACCGACAGCAGCATTCGTTATTTTTTCGCGGTAATGATGACGTTCCAGCCAATCCGCTGGCCGAGCTTTTCCAAACCTGATTCGGAAACCAGCGGCGACAAAAACCTCAGCTCTTCACGCGTCAGTTGTTCGACTTCCACTTGCACATCGCTGAACTCGCTAAACAGCTTATGTGCTTCTTTGCGGCTGTAGACCTTCACCAGCGGCCGCGCGTCGTGATCGCTGAACTCGATCACACGGCTCATGATCTCTTCCGCCGAACGGCCGCGTAGAAACTCACCGCCAATCACGCCGCGCCGCAGAATAATCTCAAACCAGTAGTTAAGCGAGTGGCGATGGTACAGCATCACTTTCGCCGTGCCGCCCGGCGTGAGTACGCGATGCACCTCGCGAATCGCACCGGCGGTGTCGGGCGTGTGGTGCAGGACGCCGTTTGAATAGACCACATCGAAACTCTCTGAAGCAAACGGCAGTTGCTCGCCGTCGGCGATCATGAAGTTTCCGGGCGCGCCGTACAGCGTGAAACGATGCCGGGAGATTTCAACATGGCGAGGCGTCAGATCGATGCCTGTGCAGCGCGCACCACCGCGGGCGAACTGCAACAAGTCCGTGCCCATTCCGCACCCGATCTCGAGCAAACGCGCGCCGCGAAACCTCTCAAACCCCATCACGCGCCGCATCCACGGCGCGTACTTTCCATACCGGTATTGCTCTAAACTTTCAAAAAACTCGCGCGTCCCGAGCTCGTGCTCGCGCTCATACTCCGCCCCACACGGATCCTGCCCCCACTGCTCCCGCGCACGAATTTTCTCCTCAGCCAGTGTAGACATCATGTTTCACGCGGAAACCGTTAAAACGGTTTCCTCTAAAAAGACTTTTGCTTAACACCCGGCTGAAGCCGGGTGAGAATGAGACAAAGCTCTACGCTGAACTCGTCCACGACTCGTATGCTGCGAGCACCCTACGCGCGTTGTGACCCCAAGTGTGATTCTTTACCGCAGCCTCACGTGCGTTCGGTCCGAGACGCGCGCGTAGTTCGCTTGATTCACTAACGCGCACAAGCGCTGAAGCAAGCTCATTGATGTTCCCCGGTTCGACCAGCAACGCCGTCTCTCCATCACTCAGCACTTCACCGATCTGCCCAAGCCGGCTCGCAACGATCGCCTTGCCCATCGCCATGTACTCGAAAATTTTCGTTGGTGAACCAAAGAAATCACTACCGTCCGCAAGCGGCACATGAGGCGCCACGAGAATATCGCACGCATCCAACAGCGCCGGCACGCGCTCGTGCGCCACCGCACCCGTAAACACTACACGCCGCGCTTCGATCTCTTTTCTTAAAATCCCCTCAACCTGTTCTCGCGAACTTCCACTGCCGACAAAAACAAACCGCAGCCGCACGTTCTCAGGAATCAATTTGATCGCTTCAGCAAACTGCACCACACCGTGCCACGGCCCAAACGTTCCGACGAACCCTGCAATTACATCCTCGTCAGAAAATCCAAGGGCGCGGCGCTCCTGCGAACCATTGATCCCCGGCCGGAATATTTCAACGTCAACTGCATTCGGATTAAGAACTATTTTCTCAGCCGCCACGCCGCGCTCAATAAGATTCCTGCGCTCAACTTCCGACACGACAAAAATACGCGCCGCAGCCCGAAGGTTCAATCGTTCGTACCGCTCCAACAACCCCAAACTCCCCACGCGGTCCCAATGCTTCCCGACCCACACTTCCGACCCGTTGTACTCCAAAAACAACGGCCGCCCCGTGCGCACCGAAGCTACAACACCAGCCCAACTAAACCGCGCGTAGCGTTGATAAATGAAGTCGGGATTTGCGTGCTTGATCAACGGCACAACCGCGCGCGTGAACACGAGATTATTGTGCATATCAAAAAGTGCGCGCGTGCCCCCAACCGTTTCCGGCGGCACAACGGTGAACCGTTCATCAGCCGCGTCAAAACCCGCGATGAGATCGTTACTGATGATCGCGAGTTCGACTCCCAACCCGCGCAGCCCATCAACCACGCCTTTGATATGACTCGCAGCGCCACCCGCCTGCGTGCCTGGTCCAGGCGTCGCGCGCAGATACACAACTCGCGGCGCGCCTGAATCACGCGCACGCACGTGAAGACGCGTATCAAACGTCTTGACTGCCCGCTCAAGCCAAGTCAGTTCGCGCCGCGATTGCACAGAATCGATCGCGCCACTGAACGCTTCCCCGCCCAATCTAAACGGCGCGCCCGCGATCAGATCGCCGCGCGTTTTGCGGACCCAACCATTGTGACTGTCGATCACGATCACTTCGCGTGCGCCTGCGAGCGCGCCGAAGAGCATGAACAGGTTCTGTCCACGTTGCCACGCGAGCCGCTCAGTCGCGATCGCAAAAACGTCCGCGCGGCGCGCGCGCAACAACGACAGACGTTGATTCAAACCACCGGTTTCAAATTCACCGCGCGAGATCGTTTCGATTTGTGCCTGAGGATAAAGCTCAGCGACTTTGGCGTGACAACGAGCGGAGTCGCCGCTGAGCGCGAGCAGCACGACTTTCATCCACGCAAACTCCCGCGCGCCGTCGCCATCACCGACCGGCGTGTCGTGGCGAGGAAATAGAATCCCACCAGCGCAAAGATCAGTGCGTAACTTACAGTCGAGGCGATAGCAGCGCCGTACGCGCCAAACTGCGGCACGAGTGCGAACACAAGCACGAGATTCACGATCAAAGTCACGAGCCAGTAAACCGGGATCGCGCGTGGCAAGCCGAGGGCATTGAAATGTTGGACCAGTACCGACTCGAGTCCGATGAGATAAACACCCGGCAACAGTATCAGCAGCAGCATCGTCGCATCCGAAAACGCAGCGCCGTAAACCAGCGGTAACAGGAAACTCACCGGCACGGTCGCGAGACAACAAACGAGCATGATCACCGCCGTGTGCTTCGTGACCTGCCACGTCGTCTCACCGTGCGCGTCCTGTTCGGCAGTCACGCGCGGAAACAGCAGCGTTGCGATCACGCTCGGCAGCAACATTAATAGCATTCCAAACTGCGTCGCCACACTGTAAACACCGGCTTCCGCCGCTCCCCGAAAGTGATTCAAGACCAGCAGATCCGCGCGGAAAATGATTGCGCCCGCGAGAACGGAGATATGAAACTTGAGCCCGTAAGTAATCATGCGCCGCAGCAACGCCGCATCCGCGCGCCACTTGGAATCGACGAGCTTCTTACCACCGGCAATAAGCAGCACGACAACCACGATACTCACCAAAACGCTCGTCACCGTGTTCAACTTCACCAACGCGTCGAAACCCTGACCCAAGACGATCAGAATCAACAGCGCATTGATCAAAACAAATGACTGACTCAGAAGATCGAGCAGATTGAACTCTCGCAGTTTTCCGAGTGCGAGCAGAATGTTGAGGCCGATGAGCGTGAGCAACAGGAAAGGGATCTGAACGGATGCGATGTGGATCAGGTTTGTGGGAACGAAGCCGAACCAATCTTCGCGGAGCGAAGCGACTACGCTCAACGCAACCGCCAGCACAGAACCGATCACTGTGGCGAAGAGCAAAGAGTTGATCGTCGCGGCGCGGAAATGTGCGCGGTCCTGCGCGATGAAGTACGTGTTTGAAGAAGGCAAGCCGAAACTTCCGAGCTGCACGATCGTCGTCACGGCAACGTTGATAACCGCGAGTTCGCCGACGCCTTTCGCGCCCAACCAATGCGCGACGATGATACCCGCCGCGACGCTGTTGACGATCATCAGGACACGCGTGCCCAGCGTCCACGCAACGTCGCGCGAGAACCGTCCCGAAAAGTTAGTCAATCCACCGTTCATACCAGAGGCTCAGGTTAAGCAAAGCCCAAAGATGAAACCCCCAGTCCTTCTTTTGTTGGCGATGCTCCTCGAGCATCCGTGCGACGAACGTGTAGTCTAAAAGATCTCGACGACGCATCGTGGAATTCATCAAATGCTCGTCAAACCATCCGCCGAGTCCCTTTTGGAACCACTCGCGTACGGGCGCGCCAAAACCGCGCTTCGGTTCGTACAAAAGATCGTGCGGCAATATCTTTTCCAACGCTCGCTTGAGAATGTGTTTCCCGGTCGTGCCTTCGACTTTCAACGAACGCGGCAACCCGAGCGCGTATTCAACCAGATGATGGTCCAGAAACGGCACGCGCGCTTCAACGCTCGTCGCCATCGTGATCTTGTCGACGCGCATGAGCAAGAGCTCCGGCAAACGCAGTTTCAATTCCAGATACGTCATGCGCGCGAGAAAATCCGAATCGGGCCGTTCCTGCTCGATCTGTTTCAAGTACGGCTCAACCACACGCAACGACGACAGACCATTCATCCGCGCGCGCAGCGACTGCGACAACACACGCGGCTTGAACGTTTCATCGTAAACAACCGCGCCACCCCAAAACAGCGGCTCGTCCGCGCCGAGACGCCGGATCAGTTCGATGGCCGCGCGCTTCCGGCCAGTCGCTTCCAACGCCGGCCGAGACAAACTCGACAACGCGCGCCTGAACACACGGGGCAGAACTTCCGCATGACGCCAGAAGTTTTCATAAATCCGCAAATGGCGAACGTAGTTATCGTAACCGCTAAAAATCTCGTCAGATCCCTCTCCGACCTGGACCACGATCGTTCCCGAATCGCGCGCCAGTTGCGAAACATAATAAAGCGGCACGCAAACCGGATCGGCAATCGGCTCGTCCTGGTGAAAAACGAGTCGCGGCAGAAACTCCTGCATCTCCTTTTCCGAGATGATCACTTCGTGGTGGTTCGTGCCAAACTGATCGGCAATGCGACGCGCCGATTGAAGCTCGTTCAGATACTCCGCATCGCTGAACCCAACGGTGAACGTTTCCACCGGCCGCGACATCAGTTCCGACATCAACGCAACGTTTGCTGACGAATCGACACCGCCGGAAAGAAACACGCCAAACGGCACGTCAGACATCATGCGTTTGCGAATCGAGTCGCGCAGCAGGCGCAGGATCTCGTCGCGATGTTCGCTTTCGTCGCGAATCGCAGGTTGCGCTGGAGGCAGTGCGTCCCAATATTGCCGGATGTTAAGCGTGCCGTCGCGTTTGAGTGTAAGCACGTGCCCCGCGGGGAGCTTTTGAATGTCGCGAAAGAGCGTCGTGGGCGCGGGCGTCGTGAGGAAAGTCAGATAGTGATAAAGCGATTGTTCGTCGATGTCGGGCGTGACCGACGGGTGTTGCAGTATCGCTTTGATCTCCGACGCGAAAATGAAGCGGCCGTCTTTGTGATAAAAGTAGAGCGGTTTGACGCCGATGCGATCGCGCACGAGCACGAGTTGTTGCTTCGCGGCGTCCCAGAGCGCGATGGCGTAATCGCCTTCGATCTCGTGAATGAAGTCGAGACCGCGCTCTTCGTAAAGATGAACGATCGTTTCGGAGTCGGTGCGTGAGGCGTACTTGTGACCGCGTGCTTCGAGTTTTTCACGCAGCGTCGCGTGGTTGTAGATCTCGCCGTTGAAAACTAGCCACGTGTTTTCATCGCAGCCGTGCATCGGCTGATGACCTGCGGCTGAAAGATCGATGATCGACAAACGACGAAATCCGAAACCGCCGCGAGCGTCGTCAAAGATCAACTCACCGGAGTCGTCCGGACCGCGATGCGTCATCTCATCGCGCATGCGCGCGACGAGCGAAGGATCAACTCGTCCTTCGCTCGCGCCGTACTCCCAAACTCCACAAATCCCACACATTACTTAGTCAGAAAAATTTCCCAGCTTAGTTTGCCGGGCTTACCGCTGATACGCCAGCACGCCGACACCGAGTCGATCGCTTCCCCGTAGTTGCGCGAAACGTGTTGGTCCACCAGCGCGGGTTGCTGAGCGAGAGATAGCGAGCGGACAGTCAGAACTGCCTCACCGGCGCGAGCTTCGATTTCTCGTTCCTTTATCGCGAAGTCTAATCCGGGTGCGAAGTGAAAGTAGATTTCGAAGTCATGCTCGCCCGTGCCAAAGAATTCATCCTCGATCAACCATGCGCTCTCACGCTTGTCGAACGTTACCGTCCGCCGATGCGTCACCGGCGACTCCAAGCGACGATAGCCATAATGTTCCGCGGCAACCTTGTCGTAATTCTGAAGCGACTCCCATTCGAGCACGCGCGGTTGCGCTTCGTTGCCGATGACGAACGGCGTGCTTACGTAGGTGGTGTTCTGTTCTTCGTTATCGATCTTTACCGTCGAATGATAGGCGGTGGAACGAAACATGTGACGCATTTCGAGATCGCCGGTGTAGACGTACGTTCCGGGATCGACGATGAATGCACGCCCGCCGGCGGAGACTTCGATGCTCAACGCGTCGTTATGGCCGTGCGAACCGCGGCCGTGAATGCCCGCGCCACTCGCGTTGAAGCAGAGATAGCAATCACCGCTGCGCATGATGTAAACGCCGGCGTCGGGAAATGCTTTTGATTTCTCTTGCGCGAACTTGAGATCGGGCGTGTTGAGAATCTCGGCGCCGAGGTCCAATACGTAAGCATGATCGTCCGCGCTGTATTCGTGATACGGCAGGACCAGTCCGCCGTCGGTGTCGCCGATCAGCGGCGCGAGTCCGTCAGGCCGAATGTAAGCTTTCACGTATTCGAGCATCTGGTGCAGCTTGCGACGATACTTCTGGTCGATGATTCTTCCGTGCTCGCGGCACATCATGAACGAGTAGAGAAATAATTCCACCACGAAGCGGTGATAGCCGGTTGACGATTCGAAGTCTGCGCCGTCCGCAAGCACCTGCTTGTTCATTTCGCGCAGCATCGCCGGCAACGCAAGATCGCGCCAGTCGTCAGCGTCCTTCAATTCCGGCAACATCGTTTCCAACCAAAGCAGTCCAGCGACGTCTGAAAGGTAGTGATTGCTGGTCGCGATGTACGAAAACTCCAGGTTCGCTTCGATGAAGCGGCCGTGTTGCTGTAGCAGCGTTAGCAAAAAGATCAAAGCTTCGGAGTCAAACTCGGGCGATTTGCGGAAACGTTCGAAGGCGGCCAGGATGTTGATCGCACGCAGCGCCACCTCCATCGCGCAACTCCAGTTTGGACCACGGCCATACGGGTTTTGTTCGTGCCAGCTTCGTAGCTGATTCAGGGATTGATTCGCGTCTTGGGTTCTGAGTAGATGGCCCAACCGGTTCACTTCCCACACGACGCGCACGTCTGAGCCGTCGGAGCGCCGCAGGTTCAGGTCGCGGTGATATTCGAGCGGCCACAGATACCCCGAGCGCGGGTCGCGTCGCCATTCGGCTACGTCCGGCACGGAAACATCATCAGGAAGCGGATTGAAAACGACCGGCAGTGAGATCTGTTTCTTGTTTTGAAAGTGCGACAGTAATTCCGCCGGACTCATACGCGAGAAAGGCGCCTTCAGCAACAACGGCTTTTCCGCGTCGAGATTTTTCCGCTCGCGCCGGGCCAACGCGTTCATCAAGGTGCGGCGTACGGCTTCCTGTGCGGCGGTGGTCAGTTTCACTTCGCCACGGAGTGCGCGTTTTATTTTTCGAGTAACGGCCATAACAGGTTGTAGCTAAAGCCAGCCACAGACTACGCAGTACTCCCTGTAGTGTATGAATGTTTTCCGAGTGCGTCGAGTATGCGCTCTGAAGTGTGTCCGTCCCAAAGCGGCGGCTGCGTCGCGGTTCGCTTGGCCGAACCGTTCAGGGCGGCGTTTGCGGCAGCGATGATTCGATTCGTGTCCGTGCCGACGATGACGTTGCTGCCGAGTTCCACGGTAATCGGCCGCTCGGTGTTTTCACGTAACGTCAAACATGGTATTCCGAGCGCGGTCGTTTCTTCCTGAATGCCGCCGGAATCGGTCAACACCAGACGCGCGCTGCTGTAGAGACTCAGAAAATCAAGATAACCAAGCGGATCGATCAGGCGCAGGTTTTCGATCGCCGCAACGCGATCGCTCAAACCGAGTTCGGCGATTGTCTTTCGCGTTCGCGGATGCACGGGGAAGATCACGGGCAGTTTTTCCGCGATCGACTCAAGCGCCGCGAGTATGCGCGTGAACGTTTCGCGTTGATCGACATTCGAAGGACGGTGCAGCGTCAACACCGCATAGTCAGCGTCCGCGACGCCGAGTTCGGCTCTTGCTCGCGACTGCCGCGCGTGTTCCAGGTTTTGCAGTAGCGAATCGATCATCACGTTGCCGACGAAACGTATCCGTTCCGCGGGAATGCCTTCGGCGCGCAGGTTTGCGCCCGCGTCTTCGGAGGGTGTCAGCAACAGGTCCGCGATTTGATCGGTTAAGAGACGATTAATTTCTTCCGGCATCGTGCGATCGCGGCTTCGTAGACCGGCTTCGACGTGCGCCACTTTGATTCCGAGTTTCACGCACACCAGCGCGCACGCCAGCGTCGAATTGACGTCGCCGACGACGAGCACCCAGTCCGGTTTTTCTTGCAGGACGACGGGTTCGAAGCGTTCCATCACCGCGGCTGTTTGTGCAGCGTGTGAGCCGGAGCCAACGCCGAGATGCGTGTCGGGTTGCGGTAGTTTGAGGTCCTGGAAAAACGAGTCAGACATCGCCGCGTCGTAGTGTTGTCCGGTATGGACCACGAGCGGATAAAACTTCTCAGGGCGTTGTTTCATCGCGGCGACAATCGGCGCCACCTTCATAAAATTCGGCCGCGCGCCGACGACGTTGATGACCTTGAGCATGTGAGTGCTGTAGAAAACCATCCACAGATTACACAGATTTTCTGCGTAATCTGTGGATGGCTTTAGTTACAACCGAATAATGCGCGCTTTACTATCCCGGCGCAGATCGCCATTCAACGCGTTGCGTGTGTCAACGATGAGTGACGTCAGACCGCAGACGCGTTGGTAGTCAATGTCGCTGTGATCCGTCACGATGATCACGCAATCCGCGGCTTTCAACTGCTCGTCACTCAACTCGACCGAATTCAACGGCTCGCCATTCGCCTCCGTGTGCGCATCGTCAAAACTCACCTCCGCCACAAACGGATCGTGATAACTCACGTTCGCGCCCTTCGCCCGCAAACGATCGATGATCGACAACGCCGGACTCTCGCGCACGTCGTTGACGTCCTTCTTATAAGCCACGCCCAACAACAACACCCTCGATCCGTTCATCGCCTTGCGCTCGTCGTTCAACCCATCCGCAACCAACTGCACGACGTGCTCCGGCATGCGTGAATTAACTTCCTCCGCAAGACTGATGAACCGCGAATCAAACCCGTGTTGCCGCGCCTTCCACGAAAGATAATGCGGGTCGAGCGGAATGCAATGACCACCGATTCCCGGCCCCGGATAAAACGCCATGAACCCAAACGGCTTCGTCGCCGCCGCGCGAATCACTTCCCACGTGTCGATGTTCAGCGCGTAACAAAGCCGCGCCATCTCGTTCGCCATGCCGATGTTCACTGCGCGAAACGTGTTTTCCAAAAGCTTCGCCGCTTCCGCCACACGCGCCGAACTCACCGCATAAACATCCTTCACGATCTGCGAATACAGGTGCGCCGCGACCGCGGTCGAGTCGTCCGTAACGCCGCCAACGACTTTCGGAATGTTGTGCGTCAAAAACTGCGGATTGCCCGGATCGACGCGCTCGGGCGAGAACGCAAGCAGAAAATCCTGGTCCAACTGCAAACCAGTTTCTTCAAACATAGGCAGCAACACTTCGTCGGTCGTTCCCGGGTAGGTCGTCGACTCGAGAATGATCAGATGCCCGCGGCGCAGTCGTTTTTGAATCTCTTCGGCGGCGGCAAGAATGTAGGAAACGTCGGGCTCTTTCGTTTTTCGGAGCGGCGTCGGCACGCAGATGATGATCGCGTCGCACTCCGCGAGGTGATCGAAATTCGTCGTCGCGCGGAGCCGTTTGGCCGCGACCAGTTCCTGCACGCGCTCGGAAGGCACGTCGCCGATGTACGACTTGCCTGCGTTGATCTGCTCCGCCTTGCTTTCGTCGACCTCGAAGCCGGTGGCGGTAAAGCCCTTGCTGGCAAACTCCACGACCAAAGGCAGTCCGACGTAACCGAGACCGATAACCCCAACCTGCACCTGTTTGTTTGTGATACGACCGATGAGTTCGTTGTTCATAAGTGGTGTCGAAAGACTATTGGGCGCGCCCTAGCGTGTCAAGCGACTATAAATCGAGCGTAATGATGCTGTTACTCGTCTTATTGCTGAAGCGTTCTGAGTTCAAGCTTTAGCTTGTTTTTCCAAAGGCAGCCTAAAGGCTGAACTCAAAACGCTATCTTAATTGGGCTTGGCCGCGAATTTTCTTGACAGACGCGGCGCGCGCCACTATATCGACACGGACCATGAGCGAAGAAAAGTCCGGTTCCGCTGCCAGACTCGTCCGCGGCCTAAGCATGCTCGACGCCACGATGATCGTGGTCGGGTCGATGATCGGTTCCGGAATCTTCATCACTTCGGCAGAATCGTCGCGTCTGGTGGGTTCGCCGGGATGGCTGTTGGCGGCGTGGGCACTCGCGGGTGTGCTCACGATCACGGGCGCGCTTTGTTGTGCGGAACTGGCGGCGATGTGGCCGCGCGCGGGTGGGCAATACGTCTTTTTGCGCGAAGCGTATGGACCGTCGATCGGGTTTCTCTTCGGTTGGGGTCTGTTTTTGATTATTCAAACAGGAACGATCGCCGCGGTGGCGGTGGCGTTTGCGAATTTCACCGGCGCGCTCACGGATTGGATTTCGGGCGAGCGCTATCTCGTGGCGCCGCTTGTCGTTATCAAACCGTTCGCGATCGGCGGACTGACTTTCAATGGCTACGCGGTCAGCTTGTCTACTCAGCAACTGCTCGCGGTCGTGATGATCCTGTTCCTCACGTTCATCAACACGCGCGGGCTGCAAACCGGGAAGACGATCCAGAACACTTTCACGTTTACGAAAACCGCCGCGCTGCTTGGACTGATCGTGATCGGGTTGTTGATTGGTTGGAACTATGGCAGCGCTGCTTATACGTCGTCGTGGTGGCGGCCGTGGGAAAACGGTTGGAAACCGACGGCGGCGCAGGTTTGGTTTGAACCGTCGACGGATGGGCTGCTCGTGCTGGCGCTGGTGATGTTGCTGGGCCGCGCGATGGTTGGGCCATTGTTTGCGCAGTCAGCGTGGAACAACGTGACGTTCACGGCGGGTGAAGTACGCGAACCGGGCAAGAATTTGCCACGCGCGTTGCTGCTGGGGTGCGGGATCGTCGTTAGTTTGTATTTGCTCGCGAATCTCGCGTACGTGGGGACGCTTCCGCTCGCGGGGATTCAAAACGCGCCGCAGAATCGCGTGGCGACCGCGGTGATGCAAGCCGTGCTTGGGCCAAGCGGCACGATCGTGATGGCGCTTGCGATCATGATCTCGACGTTTGGTTGTAACAACGGATTGATTCTGGCGGGAGCGCGTGTTTATTACGCGATGGCGCGTGATGGTTTGTTCTTTAAGAAAGTCGATAGTCTCAACGCGCACCACGTGCCGGCGGTTGCGCTGCTGGCGCAGGGCGTGTGGGCGTCGCTGCTCGTGCTGCCGCGGACTGTTACGGCAAATGCGCAGACGGGCGCGTTTACGTTTGGAAACGTTTACACGCAACTACTCGAATACATCGTGTCGGCGGATTTGGTTTTGTATATGTTGATGGTGGGGGCGGTGATCGTGATGCGGCACAAGGCGCCCGAGATCGAGCGGCCTTACAGAACATTCGGCTACCCGATCGTGCCGCTGATCTATCTCGTGATTGCCGGGCTTTTCGTGATTGACCTGGCGATCCTTGCGCCTTCAACCTCCGGTATCG
>DATELP010000167.1:0-2148 GCA_035276425.1 Pyrinomonadaceae bacterium | reverse complement strand
AATTTCGCCGTAGTTGAAGTTAGGTTCGTCGACAATCTCGCTGGGAAACATCTCCGGATGCGTTTCCAGTTTTTCCTGCAGACGAGTTTGCCGCCGCAGGCGATCGATCGCTTTGTGTTTGGCGGTTTGAATGATCCAGGCGCTCGGCGATTCGGGAACGCCGTCAGTGCGCCACTGATCGACGGCCGCGGTGAACGCTTCCTGCGCGGCGTCTTCGGCGAGCTCAAAGTCGCCGAATTGCCGGATCAGAGTGGCCACAATCCGGCCCCAATCAGTCCGGTAGACCTCAGCGACGGCGACGTTGGCGTTGGGAAGCACGTTTGATAATAAAAAAATTTCCGCGAGGGTGTCGATTCACGAGCCCCTCGTTCGATTTAGGGGTGGAGGTAGAAATCAAGTGAAATACATGCTTCTGGTTTATCTGGACGAACATTCGCTGAGCGAAGAAGAACGCGACCATTGCTACGTTGAATCGGCCGGACTCGCACGCGAGCTGAGCACGCAGGGGAAATACATTTCTTCGAGCCCGCTACATCTGACATCAACTGCCACCAGTTTGCGCGTGCGTGAGGGCAAGCGGCTTGTGACTGATGGCCCATTTGCGGAAACGCGCGAACAACTCGGCGGTTATTACCTGATCGACGCACACGATCTCGACGAAGCAATGAAGATCGCCGAACGTATCCCGGTCGCCAAACACGGCACGATCGAAATCAGACCGGTGATGGAAATCTCAGGCTTACCGGTAAATTGAGGAGACTATGCAATGCAAGCAGAGCCAATCGCCGTTTCGAAAGGCACTCGTTGGGCCGGAAGAATCATCAGTGGATTGCCCGCGTTGTTTCTCTTGGTTGACGGCGCGATGAAACTCGTAAAGCCGGCGCCCGTGGTTGAAGCGACTGTCAGACTCGGTTATCCCGAAAGCACGATCGTACCGATCGGAGTGGTCCTTGTCGTCTGCACGATCATTTACCTGATTCCCAGAACCGCGGTGCTCGGCGCGATCCTGTTGACGGCTTATCTCGGCGGCGCCGTCGCCACGCACGTTCGCGCCGAAGAACCTGTCTTCTCGATCGTCTTCGCGATCGTGTTCGGTGTTTTGTTGTGGCTGGGACTTTATTTACGAAACCCCACGCTGCGTTTACTGGTTCCCTTAACCTCATTTTAGAAGGATACGATTATGAACATACTGCTTTGGATCATTCAGATATTGTTGGCGCTCCTGTTTCTGTTTGCCGGCGGCATCAAGCTGGCGATACCGGCGGATCAGTTGCAAGCGCAAGGGCCACCGGAGGCGATTCGCTTTTCCCAATGGTTTATAACGTTCATCGGTGTCGTTGAAGTGCTCGGCGGACTCGGCCTGGTCCTGCCCGGCATTGTGCGCAAGTGGAAAGGATTGACGGCGCTGGCGGCGCTGGGATTGACGATCGTGATGATTGGCGCAGTCGTCGTCAGCGTCATGGGTATGGGCCCTGCGGCGGGGATTGTGCCGTTAGTAGTTTGTTTGCTTTGCGCGTTCGTGGCATACGGACGCGGTGTGAAACATTGGTAATTATCAAATCGAAGGAGAGTAATCATGGATTTAAGTCCGTATCTGATGTTCAACGGAACATGTGAAGAGGCGCTGAAGTTTTACGAACAAACTCTCGGCGCAAAGATCGAGAACGTCATGAAGCACGCGGGCACTCCCGCGGAAGAACACGTCCCGGCGGAATGGCGCGACAAGGTGATGCACGCACGATTCACGATCGATGGCCACGTCGTGATGGCGTCCGACGCACCTCCGGGACATCAAAAAGAATCGGGAGGCTTCTCGCTCTCGCTTTCACTGAACGACGCAGCAAAAGGCGAGGAGATATTCAACAAGTTGGCGGAAGGTGGTTCGATGACGATGCCGTTTGGTCCAACATTCTGGGCCAAGGGATTCGGTATGTGTACGGATCGCTTTGGTATTCCCTGGATGGTTAACTGCGAATAAGGAGAAAATGAATGAGCTACGTTGACGGATTTGTCGTACCGGTGCCGGAGTCGAACCTGAAACAGTACCGCACGATGTCGCAAAAAGCGGGAAAGATCTGGAAGGAACACGGAGCGTTGCACTACGTCGAAGCGGTTGGCGACGATCTCGATCCGCAGTGGGCCCTTTCG
>DATELP010000166.1:0-38057 GCA_035276425.1 Pyrinomonadaceae bacterium | reverse complement strand
ACTGGCGAACGCCTTCGGCGTATTTCAAACTGATCCACCACCGAATTGTCGACCTGATCGACTGCTCTTGCGCCGCTATGTTAATCTGGTCAGACTAGTCAGCGAGGTAAATTGCGCTTTCATGCAGCGATCCAAGAAGAGCAATCGAGCGACGTCAAAACGATCGGATGAACCATGGCAACTCCAAACTGCCAAGGCGCAATTTAGCGAACTATTTCGTCGTGCTCGCACCGAAGGGCCTCAGGTAGTGACCCGACAGGGCAAGGAGCAGGTTGTGGTCCTCCCGGCGGAGCAGTATGCGCGATTGACTAAACGAGTTCGTCAGCCCAAAAGCTTAGTCAAATTTTTTGCTGAATCGCCGCTCAAAGACGTGAAACTCGATCTCAGCCGCGATAAAGATTCGGGGCGGGAGATCAAACTGTGAGCGGCTTTCTCCTCGATACGAACGTTATTTCCGAACTCGTCAAACCCCGGCCCGCAGCAAACGTTACGACCTGGATTGAAGCCACCGACGAATCGCTGCTTTACCTGAGCGTTCTGACCTTGGGTGAGATTCAACGCGGAATTGCATCGCTTCCCCAATCCAGACGCCGCGCAACCCTGGAAGCCTGGCTCAACAAGGAACTGCGCGCACGATTCGATGGCAGAATCCTGATCATCGATCAGGAGGTCGCCGATCGTTGGGGCTTGTTAACTGCCACGGCTCGCAATAACGGAATCGTCTTACCAGTCATTGATGGACTTCTAGCGGCTACCGCACTGGAGCACAATCTGACACTGGTTACGAGAGATACCGGACAAATTCCCTCAATGGGCGTCGCGGTCTTCAATCCGTGGCAAAACAACTGATCGATTCCCCCCCCGGAAAGAACAAGCATGGTTCCTGTTTCGATACTCGATTTGGTTCCGGTGGTGCTGGGTGAAACGCCGAGGGAGGCGCTCGGGAAGAGTCTCGAGTTGGCGCAAGCTGCGGAGAGGTTTGGGTATACGCGGTATTGGGTGGCCGAACATCACAATATGACCGGGATTGCGAGTGCGGCGACGTCGGTTGTGATCGGTTATCTCGCGGGTGGGACGTCGAGGATTCGCGTCGGTTCGGGCGGCATCATGCTGCCGAATCACTCGCCGCTCGTGATCGCCGAACAGTTTGGCACGCTCGAATCGCTTTACCCGGGACGGATCGATTTGGGTGTGGGTCGCGCGCCGGGTACGGATCATCGGGCGTTGCGCGCACTGCGTCGCGAACCGGGACGCGCTGATACCTTTCCCGAAGACGTGTTGGAGTTGCAGGCGTTGCTCGCGCCCGTGAAGTCGGGACAAGCGGTGCGTGCGGTTCCCGGGGCGGGCACTGAAGTTCCTATCTGGATTTTGGGATCGAGTACTTACGGCGCCGAACTCGCCGCGGCGCTCGGACTGCCTTACGCTTTCGCGTCTCACTTTGCGCCGGACGCGTTGTTGAGCGCGCTCGATATCTACCGCACGAAATTCAAGCCGTCGAAGCAATTGGACCATCCGTATGCGATGGTTGGTGTCAACGTTACTGCTGCCGACACGGATGAAGAAGCGCGGCGACTGTTTACAACCGTGCAGCAGTCGTTCACAAACCTCGTGCGTGGTGCTCCCGGTAAATTACAGGCGCCGATCGACAACATCGACGACTACTGGACGCCGATGGAGCAGCATCAGGCCGCGCACATGTTGAAGTATGCAATCGTTGGTTCGGCTGAAACCGTGCGGAAAGGTTTGGAAGAGTTTGTCGCGTTGACGAAGGCTGACGAGTTGATGATCGTGACGAGTCTCTACGACCACTTTGCTCGGATACGTTCGTACGAGATTGTAGCCGGGTTACTGGACGGCAAGGGTTAACTAATCAGTCGAGATATCGCGAAGATCGCAGTAAATACTATTGCTAACGTCCCCACTACTCCGGCAAAACGCAGGGGCTTTCCGGTGAGTTTTGCCCACGCCTGTGTGACATATAACAATCCCAATAGGGCGCCTGTCACCAACCCACCAAGGTGCGCGGCGTTGTCGAAGTAGGACAAGCCAAACAAGCTAAACGCGAACACCGTCGCTATGGGCTTCCACATGTGTTTGAAAAATCTTTGCGGGTAGTTTGTGCGATCGAAATAGGCGGCGACCACAATGAAGCCCATCAGCCCCATCATTCCACCTGAGGCGCCCATCGAAGTGTCTGGAGATAAAACCACACTGAAAACATTTCCGACAACGGCGCTCACGAGAAACAACGGGAGCACGAGGGCGCGTGGTAAAGTTTGTCCGATTATTTTGGAGAGCCAAACCAAACTGACTGCGTTTAGCAAGACATGTTCGAACTTTCCGTGCATCAACGTCGCGGTGAATAGCCGCCAAACTTCCCCATCCCACACGTTCGACTTCACCAGTGCAGCGAGCGCAATGGCATCAGGGGCCACGCCCTGAAGAATAGTAACGACGATAATGGATGCCAGCAGAGTGAGGGTATAACCACTCACGCTGTTCGGCTTAATCCAGTCAATGAAACGAGCGTAACTCGCATTACTAATTACATCTTCCTGCGTAAAATTACGCGCTCGCCAGTATTTCCAATTTCCCCAGGAGAGCAGGAATGCGCCAACAACGAAAACAACATTCTGAAGCAGCGTTCCCTCATCCTTGAGAAACGCGATCACCACACCAATTGCCAGCAATACCATACCCAAAGAGCTCAAGTTTCGTCCGTTCCTGGCCTCAATGTGGCGGAACGTTTCCATGAGAAACGGCAGTTGCTCGGGGCGCACGGGCGTTGGAGTCTCGGGCGTCCAAACAAAACTGATGTTTCGGTGGACCACCGCTTCCATCAATTCCTGGGGAGTGCAGCCGACGGCTTGCCCGTTAGTGACGTAGCCGTAGTCCATGACTGTCGACTTGGCCGGTATCGGACCGGTGACGTCCCAGGCTTGCTGTGGAGGATTTTCAGGCGGCGAAACGTCGTGTCCGCAGCCGATGTGGGAATCGAGTAAGGACATATGAGTTGAGTTGGCGCTTATTTTACCCGAATGCCCGCCCGGTGCGAAGTAATTCGTTTCGAGTTAGACTGTCAAACACAGGAGCAAACACATGCAGAAGCGCAAGCTGGGAAACCTCGAAGTGTCAGCACTCGGGCTCGGATGTATGGGCATGAGCCACGGTTACGGGCCGGCGAAAGACAAAACGGAGATGATCTCGCTGCTCCGGTCGGCAGTCGAAAAGGGTGTTACTTTTTTCGACACGGCCGAGGTCTATGGTCCATTCACGAACGAAGAGCTCGTCGGCGAAGGTCTCGGCCCGGTGCGCGATCGAGTCGTAATCGCAACGAAATTCGGTTTCAAACCTGATCCTGACGATCCGTCGAAGTGGAACGGGTTGGACAGCCGTCCGGAACACATCAGAGAAGTCGCCGAAGCATCTCTCAAACGACTCCGTATTGAAACGATCGATCTGCTTTACCAGCATCGCGTCGATCCAAACGTGCCGATTGAAGACGTGGCCGGCGCCGTCAAGGATTTGATTAGCGAGGGAAAGGTCAGGCACTTCGGACTTTCCGAAGCAGGAGTGCAAACGATCCGCCGCGCACATGCAGTGCAGCCAGTCGCAGCGGTGCAAAGTGAATACTCGCTTTGGACCAGAGGTCCGGAAGCAGAAGTGTTGCCGGTGCTTGAAGAACTCGGGATCGGGTTTGTTCCGTTCAGTCCGCTCGGCAGGGGTTTTCTCACGGGGAAGATCGATGAAGACACGACGTTCAGCAGTTCCGACATGCGCAACCGGCTGCCGCGATTCACACAGGAAGCTCGCAAAGCCAATCAAACGCTGATCGATCTCGTGAAGTCGATTGGGGAAGAAAAGAACGCGACGCCCGCGCAGATCGCGCTCGCGTGGTTGCTGGCGCAGAAGCCGTGGATCGTTCCGATTCCCGGTACAACTAAATTGAACCGTTTGGAAGAGAACATCGGAGCCGCCGCAGTCGAACTCACGCCGGAAGATCTGCGCAACATCGACAACGCCGCGTCGCAGATCACCGTGCAAGGCGAACGCTATCCGGAAAGCATGGAGCGCATGACCGGCCGCTAGCCACAAAAAGGCACAAGAAGCACAAGAGGCACAAAGAGGTCGAAATGATTGGCCGAACCATCTTTTCCACTTCTTGTGCCTTTTGTGCTTTTTGTGCCTCTTTGTGGCTGGCTATGAACTCACAAGCTCTTTACAGATCTCAACCAGATCGAGCACTTCCGACTTGCCCAAGTAATGATTCGCCCCTTCCTTGAGACAAATGTCTTCAAGCACAACCGAAGGATCCGCGGTGAACATTACGATCACCATCTCCAAATCCTGTTTGCGAATCTCTCGCAGCACTTCGATCCCATTCCGGTGCGGCATCGTGATATCCAGCACCACAAGGTGCGGACGTAAATCACGAATGATGTTCACAGCTTCAATGCCGTCGGCAGCCATGCCGACAACCGTACAACCCTTGATCCTGGCCAACGTCGTATCCAAATAATCTCGAATGATGGGAGAGTCGTCGACCAGAACTATTCTTAAATCTTTCAAACTCACTTGCTCCTTTACGTATTGCAGGGAACCAAGGAGTTTCGCGAGTGCAAGGGAAATACCGCAATCACCAGAAGACCGATTTTTCTGTAAAACCTTACCGCCTCAGGTTGTGGTTGTTTATTCGACAGGCAAAAAGGACCGCTGCTACGTACCAGAAAGACCCAACTTGATCGCGTATTGAATGAGTTCCGCAGTGCTCTCGACGCCGAGACCTTCCATGATCTGGTACTTGTAGGTTTCAGCGGTGCGCGTCGAGATGTTGAGACGGTTCGCGATCTCCTTCATCGTGTAACCGGCACACAGCAGTTGCAGCACTTCGCGTTGGCGCGGCGTGAGGTTGAAATGCTGTTTTTCGTCGGGCGCTGTTAACGTTTCCTTCTTCAGTTCTGCTTCGATCGACGGTGAGATGTAATTCTGACCACTCATCACTTGTCGCAGCGCAAAGAGCAGTTCTTCACCAGCCGATTGCTTCAACACGTACCCGACGCCGCCACACTGAAACGCTTCGCGCAGCAAACGCGTGTCAGCGTGCATCGTGAGGAAAACCACTTTCGAACCGGTGTTGTTCTGGTTGAGTCTACGTACCGCGTCGAGACCGTTCAAAACAGGCATGGCGATATCGACGATGATCAGATCCGGCCGCAATCGCACGGCTTCATCGATCAACGCCTGTCCGTTCTCGACAGTACCTACGAGATCAAACTCATCCTCGAGTAACCCAGCCAAGCCCTGGGCAAACATCTTGTGATCGTCGGCGATTAAAATTGTGGGTCGGGTCATCTTGAATTTGTTAGCGGAACCCGCGCGGTCAAACGCGTTCCATACTGCGCAACCGATCGAACTTCCAGCGAACCGTGCAACAGTTTGACGCGCTCTTCCGAACTCGCCAAACCCAAACCGGTTCCGTGTCCTAATTTCTCAACGTCAAAACCTTTACCTGAATCTGACACTTCAAGCACGAGCCAGCCGTTAGTTTCGCTGAGCGCAACGTGAGCGGAGTTCGCGCCTGAGTGTGCGGAGACGTTTCTCAACGCTTCGAGCGCTACTCGATAGATACAAACGGAAATCTCCGGCGGAACGGGATCGGTCGCTACGTCCGCGGTAAATTTAACCTCGATCTGTTCTTCATTGGTCAGCTCCGTGACGTGCGAACGAAGCGCTTTCACGAGTCCGAGATGTTCGAGCACTCCCGGATGAAGTTGATGAGAAAGCTGCCGGATTTGTGCGGTGAGACTGTCCAGTTGCCGGTAAACGTGGTCCAACTCCGCGATCGTCGCTTGCGGATCGTCCGGAAGCTTTCGTTTCAAGCGATTGATCGTCAGGCCGAGCGCCGCGACGCTTTGGCCCACGTCGTCGTGAAGCAGGATCGAGATCCTGCGCCGCTCAGACTCCTGCGCCGTGATCAACTTCCCGGCCAGCGAGCGAATCATTCTGGTGCTCTCCGACAATCTCTCTTCACTCTTTCTAATCGCCTGCGCCGCCAGCCGTGTTTCCGTGATGTCTCTGACCATCGTCAGAATGTTTGGACCATCAGCACTCACCAGGCGGGCTTCGAAATAGCGATCTTCATTTCCCATCCGCAGCGAATACTCGATCACTTGCGGCGGATCGTTCTCCGTTACCTTGTCGATCACTTCATAAACCTGCTCCGCCAGTTCCGGCGGCAAGACTTCACGAACGCTTTTGCCAAGGAAGTCTTTTGGTCGATGTAACAACACTTTCTCATCTCGCGTGTAATAGTCGAGGTAAACGCCGTTGCGATCGAGAATAAACATCATGTCGGGAATCGCACGCAGGATCGCCTGATTGCGGACGTTGATTTCGGCAAGCGCGTGTTCGGACAGTTGCCGCTCTTTGATGATCGCCGCGAGCGCCAGCAATGGCACTGACACGAGAATCAGAAACACCTGGATCGACACCGCCCGGTCCGAAGCCGAACGCGCGATGAAAGGACCGCCGCCGCCTTGCATCGCGCCGACGATCGCCATAAACAGCACCAACAGCAGAACGGTCGTCACGCCGCGCATCCCAAACCTGACGGTGGCCCAAACGAGAAACGGAAGCGGCCAGTACAAGCTCGAAGGTCTGTCTACAAAAGAAGTTTGCTGCGGATTGAAAACGAGATAACCAACTGCAAACAAAGCAAGCAACAGCAACAGCGCTTCAAGGTAACGAATCGGCGCGGCCCGAGTGAGCCGCTTCAAGTCGACTCGCAACCATTCGAGAATAAAAGGTACAAGCGTTAGCGTCGCCAGCACATTCGAAAGGAAGCGAAACTTCCAGACTTCCCAGTATGTCTGTGCGCCCCACGCATTGAGTTTCACCAAAGCGGCATCGAGAAACGAAGCCAGAAATGGGGCGAGGAAAACGCCGAAGATCAAAAACGTCGCGAGGTGTTTGGTTCGATCAAGCCGAACCTCGCCCGGCAGGAAATACCTGATGAGAGCCGCGCCGATCACCGCTTGGAATGAATTGCTGAGAAACCAGGAGAAGATCATCGTAGCCGGCACGCCGCTTTCCAACTCTGCCGCGATGTGCGCAGGCACGGCGATCAAGACCACCAGCCACCACCAACGTTTGCTCGTCAACAACAATCCGGCGAGCAGGATGGAATTCGGCATCCACAACGTCGACACCGAACCGGGTTGCAGACTGAACCAGAATCCGACTTTTGCAGTTAAGTAATAAGCGACTGAGACGAGAACAGAGATCGTGACGGCACTTCGAAACGATGGATCGCGATACACCGACCGGGTTCGTTGAATACGCAGGGGAGTCACGATTGAACCTCTAAAAAAACGTGAGAGTGGGTGCTGACGCATTATAAAACGCCCAATCCGTTTTTCTACAAGCTTTTATTTTCGCGTGTTAGAAAGCCTCGCCGATGCCAATGGTCAAGGTGTGCCCCGCACGACCGATCGCCCAGTCGACGCGGTAGTTGATGTGGTTCTTCTTCTCCAGCGTGAATCGTAAACCAACGCCAGCAGCGGGCAGCATTTCATCCGATCGAAACTCGTTCCAACGGCGCGCAACAGCGCCGACGCCGCCAAAAGCAACCGCACCGAAGCGTCCTTTCAGATGGCGGCGATACTCAGCCTGTCCCGCAAACATGCGACGGTTCTGAAATTCACCTCCCGTGTAACCGCGAATATCGCCGTTAGTGCCGAACAAACACAGATCGTAAAACGGCACGCTCTGGTTCGCGGAACAGATCACGCCGCGATACGCGAGCACTGATTTCTCATCCAGCGAACGATACTGATTGAAAGATACCTTGTAAGTTTGATACTGCCGTCTGCTTCCCAACGACTCGTCGAAGAAGTCGGCTTTGAAATCGAAGAGGGAACCTTTGGTGGCGTAGAACGTGCTGTCGCGCAGATCGCGTTGAACGTGAACGCCGAGCGCTACAGTCGTCGATTCGAGATCGAGATCGGGAATTATAAAACCGCCGGGCGGTGTTAGGCCGTCGATGCGCGCTGTCAGTCTGCGATGTTGATAACGTGGACCAATGAAGATGTTCTTGCCGATGTTGCGCAGAAACTCGCCGAAGAAGAAACGGCCTTCCTGATGGATGGGAACTGAAATTTCAGGTGCGTTTGGCAGGCGTCCGATACCGAAGAAGTCGTAGTTTATTCGGCCTTTCCCAAACGCGACCGTAGTTTGATAGCGGTTGCGATCGAAGTACAGGCGTGCGGCCACGCCAGCACCGCGGCTTCCATTGCTTGTGAAAGCGCCGGCAAGTCCGACTGTGGAAGGTGGCGAAACCGTGTCCGACTCGTTGAGTTTGAAAACATAACCGGCAACGAGCACCAAGCCGCCGCCAACGGCCGGATTCGAAACCGGAATCGGCGCGAAGATGAATTGTCCGCGTTTGCGCAGTTTGGAAGTTTTGCTCTGCGAGCGCTTCTTGGCTTCGACACCGATCACGCCGATCGCCAGGATCAGAAATAGACAACAGAGACGTTTCATAGTGAAAATTTCGAAGAAGCTTTGGCTCGAATGAACGGCTCTGCCATCGGATGTGATGGCTCTGCCGCCGGATGTGACGGCTCTGCCATCGGATGTGACGGCTCTGCCATCGGATGTGACGGCTCTGCCTTGCCGTCGATCTCGCTTGCAAGATATTGGGCTGTGCCCCTCGTTCGGGCCCTGCCCGCAATGGGCCAAAGGCCGTACGAGGGGCACAGCCCAATTCGCTTCCCATTCGTTTACGACGAGGCAGAGCCTCGTCTCACATCCGGCGGCGGAGCCGTTACATCCGACGGCGGAGCCGCAACAAGAACTCTGGCTAAGAGTTCTGAAGATGCAGGGCCGGGGCGCCCCTTGACTCTCGTCAACCCCGGCCCTGGCGGCGTATGGTCGTTTCAGTGCATTCCTCCTGTGAATCTGCACTCCCACACGCCGTGAACGTTGGACTGGCAAACACCTGATCAACCAGCCCGATACTCAGGAAATGAAACAGGCGCGTTCAGGATCACTCCGAACTCCGTCCCTGATTTCACTTTCACCTCGTGGCCCTTTTTCACTCGTCCCGTGATCGCTCCGGTCAACGCGCCCACACCAGCACCGATTGCGAGTCCCTTGCCGCCGCCGGCAATCGCGCCGATCACCGCGCCCCCCGCGGCACCGCCGCCAATGAATTTCGCTTTCCGATGACTGGTCTTGTGCGCCGTGACCGTCCCTTCGTTGTCACTGTTGCCTGTCGAACTCTCGAGATCGGTCAACGATCCGTTGAGCGCGCGCCGGTAGCCGTTTGGCAACTCCAACGACGTGAACTGAACGAGCAACTCCGCCGGCTTCCCTTTCTTCTGCGCACGCTGAACACTTGTGATGCGGCCGTGAACCGTGCTCCCTTGCGGCGCCAGCAACAGACCCGTTTTCGAATAAACCGGATCGACCAGCGTCGAAGTGAACGTGTCGCCGATGCGTGACTTTTCCGAATCGAGTTCGTCGTTCAAACGCACTCGCATCACCTGATTCGCTGCGACCGTGTAGTACTTGACGGTTCTCTTCTTCTTCGTCTGCGCGAGGCTTCCGGTGAAGACCGTAGTCACCAGCAACAACACCACAGTCGAAGCGGCGATGTAACTTCGTTTCGTCTTGAACATTTGAATCTCCGTTTCGAATTGTCAGTGCGCAGCCGCGACTGAGTGCCCGTCCTGTCGTTCAAAGAAAGCATTGCTCACGGCGAGGTGCTGTTCGGGAACCGGGAATCCGGCCTCGACAAACGTCTCGCGAATGATCCGGTTCGTGTCGAAGTAGACCTGCCAGTAATGCTGGTTGTTGCAGTAAGGCCGCACTGCCAGTACCGGACCGAGCGGCGTAAACTTCAGGATCTCGACGTCGACTGGCGGAGCGGTTATTACGTTCGGTATCGCCTGAATTCTCTCCTTCAACCGTTGAATCGCATCACCGACCTTCACCGTGTGGTCCAATTGCGCCTCGAGATCGACGCGGCGGTAAGGATTGACAGAAAAGTTCTGGATGTTGTCGGCGAAGATCTTTCCGTTACCGACGTAGTGGCGCACGTTGTCGAGCGCGTCGATCGACGTGACGAATAGTCCGATGTCCTGGACTGTGCCGGTAACGTCACCGGCAGTGATGAAGTCGCCGACTTTGAACGGCCGCAGGATCATGAGAAACGCACCGGCGGCGAAGTTGGAAAGCAGACCGCTCCACGCCAGTCCAATCGCCAAACCAGCGGACGCGATCAACGCCGCAAACGTCGTCGTCTGCACGCCGAAGTAACCGAGAATCGCCACGACCAGCGTGATGTTCAGCAGCACTGAAACTGTCGAACCGAGGTAGTTGATTACAGTCGGCTCGATCGGACGCTTCTTGAGTCCCTTCGTGACGAGTCCGACGGCAAAGTGGATCAACCAGCGGCCGATTACCCACAAAGCGATCGCGCCGAGTATCTTCAGTCCGAATGCGGCCAACCAGACAAGCAACGTTTGCGAAATGTTTTGGAGGTTCATCTGCGTGTCTCCCGTTCAACTGATGGCGCGTAAAATCTGCCCGTAGATTTCCAGCCTTCGACGTCGAAAGCGCGATGCATCCCGCAGCGAAGACAAACTCGATAACTCTCTTTCCCCCTGGTCATTGGCCGGCTCAGCTTCAAATGCCAGCAGCTAAATACTCGCCCGATGAAATAGATGAGACTCGCGTAAATCGGCTGGCCCACGGAAATCACCGGCGTTTGAACCAGCGATGGAAAAGTCCGTTTTACGGTCGTGCTCATGGTCGGGAACTTCTACCGTTGGTCAACATCTCCCGCAGCTTTTCATCCTGTTCGTTACTGAGAGACGTGTGGACAATCGTGTTGCCGTAATTGCTCAACTGCCCGAGAACCGCCGCTGTATTGCCGTCGCGCAATAACATGAAGATGGCCGATGCGTTACCGGCCATCAGAGCGGCGACGTCTCGCTTGAAATTGTGTGCGGCTTCAAGTGAATCGCACCACCACTGCGATTCCACTATCGACTCGTCGGGCGGTCGCCGCTGGTCTAACGGTTGTCGAGGCAAAAGAGTCAGCCCGTCCGCTGCCTTCACCATGACTTCCGTCAACGGCATGAACAGTGTCGAACTCAACAGCGACCCCCATAGTCTGGCCCAGCTTGCTCCGTCGCGAGTTGAAGGATCGACACTGAGTTGAACCCTCGTCTTGCCGTTTTCATTGACCGAAACGGCGACCGCCTCGTCGAGGTCTCGTACCCACGTCCAGTCGCGTCGCCTGAGTTCGTTCAGCACTTCAGGAGCTCGAAACTGGTCTCTAAACACGAAAGCAACTAAATCGCTCACGGCATGGCTCGTTAGAAGACTGACTCAAACATAAGCGAGCGCGAGGGGTCTAACCGGGCCTTGCACGAGAGTTGTTTAACGGCTTCGCCGCCGGATGTGAAGCGAGGCTCTGCCTCGCCGGTCGAGTAATAAGAAAGCGCGATGGGCTACGCCCCTCGTATGGCCTGCGGCCCATGATCTTGGGGCTTAGCCCGAACCAGGGGCTCAGCCCCTTACATCACAATCGCCTTCGGCGGCGAAGCCGCTCAAGGACTCTTCGTGCAAAGTGTCCAACCGGCAGCACAATAAGAGGTTGAGCTATGCTAAGGACATCGGGTGGAGTCTGTATTTCAGTGTGGGACGTTTATGTAGCTGCGTGCCACAAAGATGCACAAAAAGCGGCATATTTTTGTGCTTCCTTGTGGCTGGACAACTTAGGCTTCGACGAGTTGGTTGCGTATCGCGTAGTGAACCAGTTCGACGATGGAACTGATGTCGAGCTTGCGCATCACCGTCGCGCGGTGAGTTTCCACGGTTTTAATACTGATCGAGAGCTTGGTCGCGATCTCCTTGTTACTCTTCCCTTCCGCCAGCATCTGCACGATCTCGCGCTCGCGATCCGTCAGCGTGCGAAACGCCGAGCCTTCATCTTCCCGCGCGCTCGACTTCAAAAACGCATCGAGCAGCGCTTCGGAAACTTTCGCAGTGAAGAACGGCCGGCGATGAGACAACGCTTCGACCGCGCTCGTAAGGTGCCGGCCCGCATCAGACTTCAACACGTAACCACGCGCACCCGCCGAAAGAACTTCGCGAATCAGTTGCTCGGTCTCGTGCATCGTGAAGATCAACACCTCAGTACGCGGCAACTCGCGCCGTATCTGACGCGTCGCTTCGAGCCCATTGAGTTCCGGCATCGACAGATCGATGACCGCGACGTCGGGTGACAGCTTCATCGCCATCTGCACGGCTTCGCGCCCATTCGAGGCTTCGCCGCAAATCTCCCAGCCGTCGTGTGCGCTTAACTGTTCGCGTAATCCCCGGCGAACAACATCGTGATCGTCAGCCACCAGTATTCGAACCATAATCCACCCCCTTTGCGATCGGCACTACGGCGGAGACTGTAGTGCCACCGTGGTTGGAAGTTATTTCGAGAGTCCCTCCCAACTGGCGCAGCCGCTGTTTCATTCCGGGAATACCGACGCCGAATGAAACCGTGCCGTTTGTGTCGGGACAGCCATTTCCTGATGCGAGCCCCTTGCCTCGATCCTTGATCTGTAAGACTACTTCGCCATTTTTACGCGCAAGCCTGATACTCGCCGTCTCGCTGGCGGAGTGGCGTCGCACGTTCGACAATGCCTCCTGCACTACGCGAAACAGCGCCATTTCGATCTCCGACTGAAGCCGCCCGATCGGCTCGGCGAACACTTCTACAAAGATGCCGCTGCGTTTGGTGAAGCCTTCAACGTACCACTGAAGCGCTGAGACTAAACCTGCCTGATCCAGCAATGGCGGATGAAGTAGATAAGAGAGCGTACGAATCTCTTTGAGACTCTGTTCGTCGAGTGATTGACACTCGGTAATCAGCCGCTGGATCTCTTCGTCCCTCGAACTGAGTTGACACAGCTTTTGCAGGTTCATGGAGATCGCAAACAGGTTCTGCGCCGTGCCATCGTGAAGCTCACGCGCGATCCTGCGCCGCTCCTGATCCTGGATGTCGAACAGACGAACCGTGAGTTGCACGAGTTCGCGTTCAGAGCGAAGTCGATCGGTCACGTCTTCGGTAATCGTCATCACTGATTCAACCGTACCGTCAACGGAGAACTCGGGAATGATGCGAGTCGAATAATCGCGCCCGTTATAGGAAAACGATTTCTGCACGAGCCTTCGGGTTTCGATGGCCTCGCGGCACCCGGCCGCAAAACTCTGCCAGTCAAAACCGTGCAGCGTGATCTCCGCGGCGGTGACTCCAAGCAGATGTGAATTCGGAACACCTGTGACTGCTTCAAGCTTCGGACTGACGTAGATGTATCTGAGATCGCGATCGAGACGGCAGATAACGTCCGGTGAGTTCTCTACCAACGTAGAAAATTCCCTTTCACTAAGCCGCCGGTGTTTTTCACTCTGCTCGATCGCTCTGAGCGAGAGTTCGTGCTCTGTCATGTCGCGCGAGACGGCGAGCAGACGTTCAACGTTTCCATTCGCGCCGTACATCGGCGAGATCACTGTGTGCCACCACTTCGGGGTACCTTTAAGCGTTCTACCGAAACCGCGAAACGATCCGCTAGCACCGTTCCTTGCACTCTCGACCGCGGCTTTCGCGTTCACTCGATCTTCGTCATGCCACAAGTTGATCCACGACAATCCCAGCAGCGCGTCAACGCGGTTGACCTCGAGCAACTTTTGTCCCTGCTCGCTCATGTAGATGAGATTGCCGTCGAGATCCAAAACCTTCACACAGTCAGAACTGCTCTCGACGATGCGTCGATTAAACTCTTCGCTTTCGATCAAAACGAATTTAGCCGGCGAACGAGTGCGCGACTTCCTGCGGCGTCGTTCACGTAACAAGCCAGCAATCAACAAACCCTCGATCGTGAGTAACGCAGTTGCGAGAACGATCGTCCCTTTGTGTTGCTGCCAGAAACCTTGCTGCACTGATTGCGCGATTAGAGTGGGTGGCCGTGACTCTTGAGGCGCACAGACCACAGTTGCTGTGTGGTAGATCAATACCACGATCGCAAATAGGGGACGGAGGAGATGCGACGAGTTACATCTCATATATGCGATTGTGCGAGTAGATCGGTGGGCCGCAGGGGCGAACCACACGCCCTTCGATACCTTTGTCGCCTCGGTACCCGCACTGTACCGGCGGCAACTCCAGGGGGACTTTCAGGTTTTGCTACCGTCGTCTGAGCAGATACTTCTTCCTCTGCCCGGTCTGAGATTCCTAAGTGGGAAGCAGAATCGGCTTACCTGATGCGGTTCTAAATCTTAGTCGTTTTGCGAAGTACTGATTACTGTGCGGCAGTGTACGCTCTGAGTGTGAGCCCGACAACCCGTATTTTTACTAGGTAGCATCCGCGCCTGACTTACACAGTCTCTCCTGCCTGAAATACCGACTTCACCTGATTATCTCTTTGCACTCTCTCGTTTAACCTCGCGCTATCAAACCGCCTCAAAGGGTGCTCAACAGTGAACTGGCTTATTTATCTCTGTGGAACTTTGTTCCTTTTCGCCGCAGTTAACTCTGGTGTACTCGCTCAGGAACCATCGGGCACGTCCGACACCACGACAACGCAGCAAGCTTCAACCGGCAGTGACGAAGCTCACGAGCTGGCAAAGAAACTTTCCAATCCGGTCTCTTCCCTCATCAGCATTCCGTTTCAATCGAACCTCGATTTTGGCATGGGCAGCGGCTCAGGCTGGCGTTACACGATGAACTTCCAACCGGTGATCCCGGTCGCCCTGAATACCCGATGGAACCTCATCTCCCGCACCATCCTCCCCATCATTCATCAACACAACGTCGCCGGAATCGGCACCCAAAGCGGGTTAGGAGACGTCACTCAGAGTTTCTTCTTCTCGCCGCGAGAGCCGGGAAAGTTTATTTGGGGGGCAGGACCAGCGCTGTTGATTCCGACGGCGACTGACGATCTGCTGGGCACGGAGAAATTCGGTGTTGGGCCAACTGTGCTGGTGCTGCAACAAAGGCGTGCCTGGACCTACGGCACGCTGACCAATCACATCTGGTCCGTTGCCGGAGACGACGATCGCGCCAGCGTTAACTCGACTTTCATTCAGCCGTTCCTTGCCTACAACACTCGCGATGCCTGGACCTACACGGTGAATGCGGAGATGAGTTACGACTGGACCGGTAATCACTGGAGCATTCCGATTCATTTTCAAGTTTCAAAACTAGTGCGGTTTGGCAGACATCCGGTGAGCTTTGGCGGCGCACTGCGATGTTGGGCCACGAGTCCGGCGGGTGGTCCGGAGAACTGCGGCTTGCGGTTCATCGTGACACCGCTGTTTCCACGGTAATCGACGAACAAGGACGACATTAGATCAGCTATTAGGAGGAGATAAATGGCGGACAAACCAAACATTCTGATCATCTGGGGCGACGACATCGGCTGGTTCAATGTCAGCGCCTACAACCACGGGATCATGGGCTATCGCACGCCCAACATCGATCGCGTCTTTAAAGAAGGGTGCATGTTCACCGACTGGTACGGGCAGCAGAGTTGCACGGCCGGTCGCGCCGCATTCATCACCGGCCAGTCACCAATTCGCACCGGCCTGACAAAGGTCGGATTGCCCGGTGCGGACCTCGGTCTTCGCCCTGAAGACCCAACCATCGCAGACGTGTTGAAGCCACTCGGTTACGTTTGCGGACAGTTCGGCAAAAACCACCTCGGCGATCGCGACGAGTTTATGCCCACGGCTCACGGCTTCGATGAGTTTTTCGGAAATCTCTATCACCTGAACGCGGAACAGGAACCAGAGAATCCTGACTATCCCAAAGACCCGGAATTCAAAAAGAAGTTTGGACCACGCGGAGTGTTGCACTCATGGCTAAACCCGGACGGCACACAAAAGATTGAAGACACTGGTCCACTCAATGTCGAACGCATGAAAACCGTTGACGAGGAGTTTCTCGACGCCAGTTTGAAATTCATCGACAAAGCTGTCGCGGACGACAAACCATTCTTTGTCTGGTGGAACTCGACCCGCATGCACATCTGGACGCACCTCAAGAAGGAATCAGAAGGTGTGACCGGTTTGGGCGTCTATCCCGATGGCATGGTCGAGCACGATGGCCACGTCGGACAACTACTCAAGAAGCTCGACGATCTCGGCATCGCCGACAACACGATCGTCATGTACTCGACCGACAACGGCGCCGAAGTGATGAGTTGGCCCGATGGCGGCACGACGCCTTTCCGCGGTGAAAAAGACACCAACTTCGAAGGCGGTTGGCGCGTTCCCTGTGCGATTCGCTGGCCGGGTGTGATCAAGCCCGGAACAGTTTCGAACGAAGTCTTTTCGCACACCGACATGCTGCCGACACTCGCCGCAGCCGCGGGCGATCCAAACGTCGTCGAAAAACTCAAGAAGGGTTACAAGTCAGGCAAGAAGACGTTCAAGGTCCACATCGACGGCTTCAACCTGCTTCCTTTCGTGAAAGGCGAAGTTAAGGAAAATCCACGCAAGGGCTTCCTCTACTGGAGTGACGACGGCGACCTGATGGCGCTGCGGTACGGCAATTGGAAATGTACGTTCATGGAGCAACGCGCGAAGGGGTTCAAGGTTTGGGAGGAGCCACTTGTAGCGAAGCGGGTCCCCGATATTTACAACCTGCGGACCGATCCATTCGAACGCGCTACCGAGGACGCCGACATTTTCTACGCCAAGTGGAAAGCCGATCGCGCGTTTCTGCTCGTGCCTGCACAGGCATTAGTAGGTGAATTTCTCAAAACGTTCGAACAGTTTCCCCCGCGACAGAAGCCGGCGAGCTTCAGTATCGATCAGGCGCTCGAGAAAGCTGCCCAAAACCAGAAAGCGATGGCTGCGGGCGGCGCGGGTAATTAATGCAAACGCACGTCGTCAACCAGACGGAGGTGGTCCATTTCGATCGGACCGCCTCCTCACACACCGATCCGGTGTGTGAGTTCTACACGGAGCATCCGTATCCCCCACCGGTTGAGAATCTGGATCGTGCTCGCGCTGAATGGCAGGACGAGAACCGGCATCGCGCCGAGTATCACTTGTTCTGGCCAGACAACCACTACCGGGCGGATCTGGATATCTTGATTGCGGGCTGCGGAACGTGGCAGGCGGCGAAGTATGCGCTCTGCCGTCCCGCAGCCCGCGTGGTTGGCATCGACGTCAGCACCACGAGTCTCGAACACACGGAGAGATTGAAGCGCAAGTATGAGCTCGCGAATCTTGCGTTAGAACAAATACCGATAGAACGTGTCTGCGACTTGGACCAGTGTTTCGATCTGATCGTTTGCACCGGCGTCTTGCACCATCTTGCCGATCCTGACGCAGGATTGCGTGCGCTTCGTTCAGCATTGAAACCTGACGGCGCGATCTACCTGATGGTCTATGCACCGTACGGACGCGCGGGCATTTACTTAATTCAGGATTACTGCCGCAGACTCGGAATCAGAACTTCCGCACAGGAGATCGACGATCTCAAGACAGTAGTAGAGGCGCTGCCAGCGCATCATCCACTCGCGACTTTGCTGCGTGGCTCGCGAGACGCATCGAACGCAAACGCGCTCGCAGACGCTTTGTTGAATCCTCGCGATCGATCCTTCTCCGTTCCCCAACTCTTCGACTTCATCGAACGAAACGGCCTCGAGTTTGGCCGTTGGTATTGGCAGGCGCCGTACTTACCCGAATGCGGCTCGATTGCCGCAACACCCCACGCAAAACGACTTGCTGAACTTTCAGGGCGCGAACAGTACGCGGCGATGGAACTGTGGCGTGGAACGATGACGTGTCACAGCCTCGTCGCCAGCCGCAGCGGAACACGCAGGAACAGCGCGAGCTTCTCCTTTGCCGGCAATCGCTGGACCAGCTTTGTTCCGCTGCGTCTCCCCAACACGATGTGCGTCGAGCAACGGCTCCCTGCCGGCGCAGCGGGAGTCTTATTAAACAGAAGCCATCCCTTTCACGATCTGATCCTGGTCATCAACGCACAGGAAAAGAGGATGTTCGATCGCATCGACGGCCGGCGCAGCATCGCCGAGATCGTCAACGATGCAAACACCGGGTCAGCGAACCCGCGTGACTTTTTTCAAAAGCTCTGGTCCTACGACCAGGTGGTTTTCGACACGTCGCAATCTTAACTCTCATCAAGTAACACGGAGGAATCAATGGCAAAACAGAACGGAAAGAACCCAGGTAAACCAAACATCCTAGTCTTGTGGGGAGACGATATCGGCATTAGTAATTTGAGCTGCTATTCGGATGGTCTGATGGGCTTCGAGACGCCCAATATCGATCGTCTCGCGAAGGAAGGTCTGCGTTTTCTTCACTACTACGGCGAACAGTCGTGTACCGCGGGCCGCGCAGCATTTCTTACCGGACAACACGGCATTCGCACCGGCCTGACGAAAGTCGGTTTCCCCGGCGCGCCGATGGGCATGAGCCAGCTCGATCCGTCGATCGGTGGTCTGCTCAAAAACCTCGGCTACGCGACCGGACAGTTTGGCAAAAACCACGTCGGCGATCGCAACGAAACGCTGCCTACCGTTAACGGCTTCGACGAGTTTCTCGGCAATCTCTATCACCTCAACGCCGAAGAAGAACCGGAGCTTCCCGACTATCCGAAAGACCCAGCGTATCGCGCCAAGTTTGGACCACGCGGTGTGCTCCGGTGCAAAGCGACTGACAAAGACGATAAGACAGTCGATCCACGCTTCGGCAAGATTGGCAAACAAACGATCGAAGACACTGGTCCACTTACCAAGAAACGAATGGAAACAGTCGACGATGAGACTTCAGCCGCGGCGATCGACTTTATGAAACGTCAGCACGCGGCCGGTAAACCGTTCTTCGTCTGGTTCAACTCGACACGCATGCACCTGCGCACGCACGTGCGCCAGGAACATCGCGGCCGTTACACGCACGGCGACAGCGAGTACATCGACGGCATGATCGAACACGACGAAACGATCGGTTCGCTACTCGATACCCTCGACGAACTCGGCATCACTGACAACACCATCGTCGTTTACAGCACCGACAACGGCCCGCACATGAACACCTGGCCCGACGGTGCGATGACGCATTTCCGTTCCGAAAAGAACACCAACTGGGAGGGCGCGTTTCGTGTTCCCTGCCTCGTGCGCTGGCCGGGTGTGATCGAAGCGGGAACCGTAACGAACGAACTCATGAGTCACAACGACTGGATTCCGACGTTGTGCTCGATCGCCGGCGAACCGAACATCGTCGAGAAGTTGAAAAAGGGCTACACGGCCAACGGCATTGAATACACCGTTCACCTCGATGGCTACGACCAGTCTGAATTTCTGCGGAAGGTACGCGGCAAGGCTGTCAATAATGACAGTACAAAGAGCGCCAGGAACATGTTCTTCTACGCCGACGATGATGGTCTGCTCGTCGGCGCTCGTATCGGTGATTACAAGTACGTGTTCGCCGAACAAAGAGTACCGGGAACGATGATGGTTTGGGCGGAACCGTTCAAGGTGCTGCGTCTGCAAAAAATTTACAACCTCTTTCAGGACCCGTACGAGCGCGCCGACATCACGTCCAACACCTATTGGGATTGGAACCTGAATCACGTCGGCTCTGCTTACGGAATGATGGAAGAGGTGTTCAAGTTCGCGGCAACGTTCAAGGAGTTTCCGCCGCGATCGTTCCCGCCCAGCTTCAATCCGGCAACGGTTCTCGAGCAGACACTGCACAACATCAAGGCGGTTAGAGCATTGCACGAGTTGAAGGAAGAAAAAGTATTAGCGGCGAAAGCGGCTAAGGCAGCAAGCGCAAAATGATTTGATCCGTGTCCGTCTGTGTGTATCTGTGGCCACAGACTTACACGGACGAACACGGACAACACCATGACAAAACAAAAACTCATCACGCTGTTTCTTTTCGTCGCACTTGCGTCTGTTTCCGCGTCTGCGCAAACAAATAGTTCATCGTCCGAGGAATGGGAGTTCTCAGTAGCTCCTTACATCTTCTTCTCCGGCCTCAAAGGCACCATCGGAGTGCAACGGCAAACCGCGATCGTCGACGCGAGATTTCCCGACATCTTTCGCAACCTCGACTTCGCGATGATGGGCGCCTTCGAAGCCCGCAAGGGAAACTGGATGATCCTCACTGACGCGATGTACATGTCGCTGTCGGGAAAACGGGTCACGCCGAGTCCGTTCTTTGCTGACATCGACGTAAAAGTGAAGGAAACGATCATCGATCCCGAGGTCGGGTATCGCGTGGTGAGACGCGAACGCGGCGCGATCGATCTGCTGGCGGGTGTGCGCATTTGGCACGTCAAGCCACACCTCACCTTTCAACCACGCATACTCCCGCTCGTTGACGTGGAAGAAAGTAAGAACTGGGCAGATCCGGTTGTCGGCGTGCGAGGAACCACGAATCTTTCACCGCGCGTTTTTGTCACCGGCAAGTTTGACGTCGGCGGCTTTGGTGTCGGTTCGGATTTCACCGGTCAGGCGTTTGGCGGCGCGGGCTTTCAAGTGAAGCCGCGCATCGCGCTCGTGGGCGGCTATCGCTACCTGCGCGCCGACTATGTCAGCGATGAGGGGTTTGTTTTCAAAACGACGATGAACGGCATCTTGCTGGGGGCAAAGTTCAAACTCTAAGAGGACTTAACAATGCTAGTACAAATCAACAAAGGTAGAACGTTCTTACTAACCCTCGCGCTGCTGGCCGTGGCTTTTGTTGCTACACCGGCGCGGGCGCAGGTTGCGGAAGCCGAATCCGTCACGATGAAGGCGTCGGTCGAGGCGCTCGATAAAACTGCGCGGACGCTGACGCTGAAAGGTCCGCGCGGCAACCTCGTTACTTTACAAGCCGGCCCGGACTTCAAACGTTTCGATCAGTTAAAGGTCGGCGATGTAGTGACCGCGACGTTCACGCTCGCAGTCGCCGCGCGCATCCGCAAACCCGGCGATCCGGAACCCAAAGAAGTAAAAGAATCCCTTACCCCGTTAACTGAAAAAGTCGGCGCGAAAGCTTACACCGAACAAACCATTTCGGTATCCGTCGAAGAGATCGATCGCACCGTGCCATCGGTAACGGTTAAGACTTCAGACGGACGCGTGCTGAGCTTCCGCGTCAAAAACGTCGCCAATATGAAAGGTCTCAAGGTGGGCGACACGGTCGATATAACCGTCGGTCTCGGACTGCTTCTCAGCGTCGATCCGCCACCGGCTGGTTGAACAAGAGGTAACAAGGAAGGAGGGAGTATGAATCGACTAATTCTAATCGCGACGATCGTCGCGGTATTCACCACAGTAAGTGGGCAAAAGAAACCAAAGCCAACGCAAACGCCTCAACCCGCAAAGGTCGCAGCAAGTGCAGAACCGGCTTTGCCGCGTGGAGACGATCTGAAGGAGGGCACACAACAAGCGGAGAAAGCAGCGAAGGTGTTCGGTGAAATCATGGGCACGCCTGACAAAGGCATTCCAACCGATCTGCTCAACAAAGCCGAATGTGTTGCGGTGTTTCCGGGCGTGGTCAAAGCGGGCTTCATCGTCGGCGGTAAAGCAGGACGTGGCGTTGCGAGTTGTCGCACACCTTCCGGCTGGTCAGCGCCGGCGTTTCTCGAAATCAAAGGCGGCAGCGTCGGTTTACAAGTCGGCGGTAGTTCGACCGAACTGGTGCTGTTGTTCATGAACACGAATGGATTGAAGAAGCTGGTCAGTAACAAGGTGGAGTTGGGAGCAGACGCTTCCATCGCTGCCGGGCCTGTGGGCCGAGAGGCTGCGGCCTCAACGGACGCATCCATGAGTGCCGAGATACTTTCCTATTCGCGCAGCAAAGGTCTGTTTGCCGGTATCTCGTTAAAAGGCTCGGTGGTCTCAGCCGAGAAGAGCGACATGGAAGGAACGTACGGCAAAGGCGTAACCGCGCTGCAAGTGCTCGCGGCGAGTAACACCAGAGCGCCTGCTGAGGTACAGGTCTTTGCGAACAAGCTGGGTGAATACTCGACACGAACGGCATGAACAAGGGAGTAGAAAACAGTGACCGAGTCGAACGGATTCAAAGGAACAATCAAACTCGACGTTCGTGATTCCAAACCCGACTGGAATTCTTTCCTCTACAAAAAAGCGCCGCCAGACGCGCCCAACGTGCTCGTCATTCTCTACGACGACACCGGTTGCGCCGCATGGTCCACCTACGGCGGACGGATCAACATGCCAACGCTCGATCGTCTGGCGGCAAATGGTCTGACTTACACGCAGTGGCACACCACGGCAGTTTGTTCTCCGACGCGTTCCTGTTTTCTGACCGGACGAAATCACCACGCCAACGGCTTCGGCTCGATCTCCGAAATGGCCGTCGGGTTTCCGGGTTATTGCGGTCACATTCCACCCGAGAACGGAACGATCGCCCAAGTGCTTCGCGACGCGGGCTGGAGCACCATGTGGATCGGTAAGAATCACAATGTGCCCGTCGATGCTTTCAGTATCGGCGCGACGAAAAAGCGTTGGCCGCTCGGGCTTGGTTACGATCGCTTTTACGGTTTCATCGGCGGTGAAACCAACCAGTGGTATCCAACGCTGATCGAAGATAATCATTTCATCGATCAACCGTACCGGCCCGAAGACGGTTATCACCTCTCGAAAGATCTCGCCGACAAAGCGATCGCCTACATCCGCGATTCAAAACAATCGGAACCCGACAAGCCGTGGTACCTGTGGTACTGCCCCGGCGCTAACCATGCGCCTCATCACGCGCCGCAGGAATACATCGACAAGTACAAAGGCAAGTTCGACGATGGCTACGAAGCTTATCGTGAGTGGGTGCTGGCGCGGATGATCGAGCGCGGCATCGTGCCGAAAGACACGGAGCTGACGCCGATCAATCCGTTGCCTGAGGGCGTCCTTCCCGAAGCAGACAGCGTTCGTCCCTGGGCCAGCTTGTCAAGCGACGAAAAGAAACTCTTCGCGCGCATGGCGGAAGTTTATGCCGCCTTCTCCGAATACACCGACGTACAGATCGGGCGTGTAGTGGATTACCTGGAAGAGTCGGGCCAACTCGACAACACCGTGATCTTCTATTGCGCTGACAACGGTGCTTCCGGCGAAGGCAGTCCGAGTGGATCGGTCAACGAGAATCGCTTCTTCAACGGCTACCCCGACGATATCGAAAGCAACATGGCGTTGATCGATAAGCTCGGCAGTCCGGATACCTACAATCATTATCCGACCGGTTGGGCCGTTGCGTTTTCCACGCCTTACAAGATGTTCAAGCGGTATTCGTCGTTCGCGGGCGGCACTTGCGATCCGTTGATCATTCATTGGCCCAAAGGGATCAAGGCGCAGGGTGAACTGCGGCATCAGTATCACCACTGTACCGACATCATGCCCACGATCCTCGAGTGCTGCGGCATCGAAATGCCGAAGACGATCGATGGATTAGAACAGTCGCCGCTGGCCGGCGTGTCGATGCGTTACAGCTTTAACAACGCCACTGCGCCGACTCGCAAAGAAACGCAGTACTACGAGATGGTCGGCACGCGCGGCATCTGGCACAAAGGCTGGAAAGCGGCGACCTTGCATGCTCCCATTCCGTCAAACCAGGGAAACTTTGATAAGGACGTCTGGCAGCTTTTCAACGTTGAGGAGGATCGCGCTGAAGCGCACGATTTAGCGGCCAAACATCCGGAGAAGCTCAAGCAGTTAAAAGATCTCTGGATGACTGAGGCTGAGAAGAACAACGTACTGCCGCTGATTGATGTTGGCGTCGAACTGATCCACGAGTTGGAGTTTCACGCACCCGCACCTGCAAGCGGTCGCTACGTCTACTATCCCGGAACAACTGAAGTCCCCGAAGCAACGGCCGCACGGACGTTGGGTAGTTCGTGGAAGGCTCTCGCCGAAGTCGAATTCACGGCCCAATCTCAGGGTGTCATCTTTGCGCAGGGTTCGCGCTTCGGCGGTTATTCGCTGTTCGTCAAAGGCGGCAAGATCTTCTTTGTTTACAACTTCCTCGGCATTCCACCGGAACAACGGCTGACCTGCGACGCTCCTGCCTCAGGCAAACACATCGTCGGCGTCGAGTTCATCAAAGACTCAACCACCAAGAAGCTCGAAACCCTGGGACAGATGAAGCTTTACCTCGACGACAAACTCGTCGCCGAAGGATCGTTTCGAACACAAAGCGGTCACTACGCGCTGTGCGGCGAAGGATTGAGCGTCGGGATCGACACGGGCGATTCCGTTAGTAGTGAATACAAACCGACGTTCGAATTCACCGGCGGCCGCGTGATCAAGGTCGTGTTCGACGTGGCGAAAGACGCTTACGTGAACGTGGAGAAAGCGATGGCCGCGTCGATGGCCCGCGATTAGGAGTAAAGCAATGGCGACAGTAAAACCCGCACCAGCAATCGCACCTGGGCCAACCACAGGAACACGCTTCATCGAACAATATGCGCGCCTTGTCGCGCGCGACACGTATTTCTGGGCGTGGACGTTGTCGAATGTTTACAACCGGCGGAGACTCTTCGAAAGCCTCAAAGAGCCAGGCAGGCTCGGCGGCGTTCTGCCGGCCGCTCCGGCAAATCGCGTCACAATGCTCCGAGACTACATCGAGCCTTCACAACGTGATGTTTGCTGTCCCAACCAGGATGTGGTTTACGGCGCTGGGCCACTCGCTTTGGATGTCGAACCGGTTGTCGTTCAGGTTCCGGACATGGGCGAACGGTTCTTCGTTTATCAAATCGTCGATCTGCGATCGGATAGCTTCGCAAGTGTGGGGAGTATGTACGGCACGAAGCCCGGTTTCTATTTGCTCGTTGGACCAAACTGGACCGGCCCTACGCCAAAGGGCATCCATGAGGTATTCCGCTCGACGACGAACACCGGTTTCGTTTGTCCGCGTCTCTTCATGGACGACACGGATGAAGATCGCAAGACGATTCAGCCGCTGATCAATCAGGTCGATGTCTATCCGCTGTCTGAGTTTGACGGCACGATGAAGGTTCACGATTGGAGTAAGGCACCGGATTTTCCCGCACCGCCTGCTCCTCCCGGCGGTGGAGAGTCACCAAAGGTTCATCCCAAAACATTCTTCGACGATCTGCGGGTGCTGTTCAATGATGCGCCGCCACTTCCCGGTGAAGAGGTTCGTTACGCTGAGGCTCTGTATCTGTGCGACGTCGCCGCAAAGAATCCGAAATTGAAAGCGGCGATCATCGACGAAGCCACACGCGCACAGGAAGAGTTGATCGAACCACTGCTTCAGTTTCGCAACTACGGCATCCCACTCCCGTTCAACTGGACCACCACGATCAACGGCGCCTCTTTTGGCACAGACTACTTCACCCGCACGGCCGTTGCGCGTTCAAACATCTTCGTTAACAAGCCGAACGAAGCGAAGTACTTCTACCAGGACCTCGATTCGTCGGGCCAAAGACTCAATGGCGCTAATCGCTACAAAGTCACGTTTCGCAAAGGCGAGCCGCCCGTGAAAGGCTTCTGGTCGCTGACGCTTTACGACGAACAACACTTCTTCGCGCCCAACGAACTCAACCGCTACTCACTCGGCACCAAGAACCGGGACCTGAAACGGAACGCAGACGGTTCAATGACGATCTACGTGCAAGCGGATGCGCCTGCTGAACGTACCAATTGGCTGCCGTCGCCAAAAGACGCGGACTTCTCTTTGTACATCCGCGCTTACTGGCCGGAACAGTCAGTGCTCGATGGCACGTGGACGCCGCCAGCGGTTGAGAACTGTTCGTGATTTGTCGGGAGAAATGAAATGCAACTCACAACAAGAGCGTTGAGTATTGCTGCCGTTGTGCTGGCGTTTTTTTCGCTTGGTTATGGCCAGAACCCGACTCCATCACCGGCAACCTCAACGACGCCCACAGCGGAAAAAGTAACAAACGATCAGCAAGCCTCCGCAAACTCAGCCGCCGCCGCGCCTGTTGCACCGGCGCCCGATCCGGACTTCTGGACGCAACAGGAATTGACCGGCGACTGGGGCGGCGCGCGCTCGCGTTGGAAAGAAAAAGGCATCGAGCTCGAGTTCAAACTGTCGAACTTTTTTCAGGGCGTGACCTCGGGCGGTCTTGAAGAAGGCAGCGAGTACAACGGCAAGTTTGAGTTCACGATGAAGTTCGATCTCGGGAAGGTCGCGGGTTGGAAACACTGGTCATCCGAGATCAAAGCTGAAGCACGCTGGGGTGGTCCAGTGCTCGGCGGAGTCGGATCGATCAATCCGGTCAACACGGCAGCAATCACACCGGGCGCGGCTGGTGAAGTGATCTCCGTTACCGCGGTGAACTTCACGCGAATCATTCCGAAGGATCTGGCTAAAGGAGACCTGTTCGTCGTCTCGTTCGGACGATTCAACCTGCTCGATCTGATCGACGAAGACTTCTTTGGCGGCGAAGGCACGGAGCGATTCTTCAACATCGCCCAGATTGGACCACTGACTGTTTTGCGCCAGGTACCTCTCATCGCCAACGGCGCCAGCTTCGCTTACGTCAAACACGGCGAGCCACGCTTCTCACTCGCCATACTCGACCCAAACGATCACTCAGTGGAACCCGGTCTCGATAACCTGTTCGGCGACGGCGTCACGTTTTACCCGACCGTGTATTTTCCCGTGAAGTATTTCCGCAAGACCGCGAAGCACACCTTCAGCGGCGCTGTCACGACGAAGAAGTACACGCCCTTCGACGCGATCAGGCAGGTGATCATTCCCGGACCACCGCGCAACCCTGTCGAGCCGCAGCGAGGTTCGTGGTCCATCAGTTATGCCTTCCGGCAGTACTTCGTCGAACGCGGCCCCCACGACGGGTGGGGATTCTTTGGCCAAGCCTCTATCGCCGACAAAGCCACGAGTCCGATTACGCGGTTCTTCGACGTCGGCATCGGCGGAAACGGATTGATCAAGAGCCGTCGCAACGACGAGTTTGGCGTGTCGTACGCCTACACCGACCTGAGCCGCGTGCTCAAGGACAACATCGATCTGCTCACGATCGGGAATCGCCGTCTGCGTGTCGAGCACCAGTTTGAAGTGTTCTACAACCTGCACCTCACGCCGTGGCTCAGGCTCACGGGTGATTTACAGATCGTTCGTCCGACACGGTCGATTGCGGAAACGGCAGTAGTTCCCGGTGGACGTTTGGTGATGCTGTTTTAACCACAGATTACAGAGATTTCTATGGTGAAAGCGTCGAAAAGCTATGTGTTGATAGTGCTGTTGCTGATCTGTGGCAGCGTGGTGCGGGCGCAGTCTGATCCGTTGCCGTCGTGGAACGATGGACCAGGCAAACAGGCGATCATCGAATTCGTTTCCAGTGTTACGAAAGAAGGTGATGCGCAATTCATCCCGGTCCCGCAACGCATCGCCACCTTCGACAACGACGGCACGCTGTGGTCTGAACAACCGATCTACTTTCAATTCGCGTTTGCACTCGACCGCGTGAAGGTGCTCGCGCCGCAGCACCCGGAATGGAAGACACAACAGCCATTCAAAGCCGTACTCGACGGCGACATGAAAACCCTCGCGGCTTCAGGTGAAAAGGGATTAGCCGAACTCATCATGGCCACTCACACGGGCATGACCACCGATGAGTTTACGAGCACAGTAACCGAATGGCTCGCGACCGCAAAACACCCCACGCAAAAGCGCGCCTATACCCAGCTCGTTTATCAACCGATGCTCGAACTGCTCGCTTACTTACGGGTTAACGGTTTCAAGACGTTCATCGTCTCGGGCGGCACGGTGGAGTTCATGCGCGCGTTTGCAGAGAAAGTCTACGGCATCCCGCCGGAACAAGTCGTCGGCACAAGCTTCGTGACGAAGTTCCAGATGGCAAGTAACGGTGCGCCGGTGCTGATGCGCGAATCGAAGATCGAGTTTATCGACGACGGTCCAGGCAAGCCGGTCGGGATTCAGCGGTTCATCGGGCGCAGGCCAGTGCTCGCCTTCGGAAACTCCGACGGCGATCAGCAGATGCTCGAATGGACCGCTGCGGGTGCGGGTCCGAAGTTGATGGGACTGGTCCATCACACCGACGCACAGCGCGAGTGGGCCTACGATCGCGAATCGCACATCGGCCGCCTCGACAAAGCACTCGACGAAGCACGCGCAAAGAAGTGGATCGTCGTAGACATGAAACGGGATTGGAAAGTCGTCTTTCCGTGAAGCAATTATCAGAAGAGGAACCCGCTTATGAAACAACGACTCTGTTTTGTTCTCTTGTTGGTTGCCACATTGGCCGCATGTAAGGGCTCAGGCACGAACCTGCATGCAACCGCGGAAACTCCGGGCGCCTTTACCACTACCAAAGTGAATGTCGAAGAGATTCGTCAGGTGCTCGCGGCTCATGACAAGGCGCTCAACGATAAGAACCTCGACGCTGTGATGAACACTTTCTCTACCGACGGAAACGCAGTGATGCTGGGCACTGGCGCACAGGAACGCTGGATGGGACCGCAGGAAATCAGAGCTGCCTACACCGAGATTTTCAAAGACTACGATCCGGGCACATTGCTAACCGACTGTGCCGGATGGAAGACCGGCGGCGCTGACGAAGCCGGCACGATGGCGTGGCTCGCGGCGACTTGCTACGCGCAAGACTCGCTGCAAGGCAGGAAGCGTGATTACACGTTGAACGTTTCCGGCACTGTTGCCAAGCAAAACGGACAGTGGCGCTTCGTCGTGTTGCACATGTCGAATGCTTATGAAGGACCACAAACGAAGTAGGAGTTAAGAACATGGAAAACCTGGACCATGAAATGGAAGAGCCGGACGAGCAACAACTCCTGTCACGCCGCGATTTTCTCGCGGGTTTGCGTAAATGGTCCGCGGCTGTGATCGGCGTCGCTGTCGCCGGTTCCGTGTTGCTGCCGGGCGAGACTGCTGCCTCGGGTTGGGTGAACGGTCGCGGTTCCTGGGTGAACGGCCACGGCGGAGGCTGGGTAAATCGCGGCGGCTCGTGGATTAACGGCGGCGGCGGTGGCGTCGCGTGGGCCAACCGCGGTATCGCGTGGGCCAACCGTGGCGCTGCCTGGGCCAATCGCGCCGGTGGCGGCGGCTCGTGGGTGAATCGACGAGGATGGTAGCGCCAGCACAAAGCATTGTGTCACCCGTTTACAACGTTCCGGCGAAACTCATCGATCGGTATCGCGGGCGCGACGTGATCGTGCGTTCATCATCGCCGCGAGAGTTGGTCGAGTGTTTGCGCGCTGCGGACTTTGCTTCGCTGCGCTTCATACAGTTGTCGTCAACGCTCGAAGACACGAGTTGTCTGGAAAACTTTGCGCCGGGCATACCGCTCGACATCGTTCTCGAAAATCCCGCGCAGTATCAACAGCTTTACAGTTATTCCAATGTGCTCGACAGCCACCCGGTTCGCATCACGATTCCACTGGCTTCGGGCTTTAGTAAAGCGGTGAAGCTGGCGATAGCTTTGCGGTACGCCGTTAAGCTCGACGTGCAGCAGCCCGATGAAGAGCTGTTGAGCGAACTCGAGGATGTTCTTGATCTCTACCTGCACCTCAGTTCGGTAAACCAGCCGATCGAGTTCTTTCACTCCGTGTTGCTGTCGTTTTACAGCAACGAACCAGTTTCACTATGGGAAATTACCGAGACTGCTCCCGTGCGTTATGTCGGCGACGACGGCCGTGTGGCAAGCGTGGATCTGAACGCCGAGACGCGCGAGTGTCACGAATGCGAGTTTCGCGATCGTTGTCACGGCTACTTTAAGTCTCCCGATCGAAATTACAACTGCGACGGCGTCAAGCACATCTTCCGGACGCTCGCAAACGCCGCCGCTGAGGTGCGTCAGGATCTCGAAAGCTTCAAACCGATGGAGGCCCGGGCACACTCATGATGGGCAATCACTTCTCGATCATCCTGCTCCCGATTAACAAGTGTAACGTCGCCTGTGATTACTGTTTTGAAGACAAGACCGACGATCGCATGAGCCTGGACCAACTGCGTCTCGTGATGACGAAGGTGTTCGATCACATGGACGCTGCTGCGATTCGGGCGCTGACGATCCACTGGCAGGGCGGCGAAATCATGCTCGTTCCGCCCGACTGGTTCGCGCGCGCTTTCGAGTTGATTCAAGATTTCGCGGCGAAGCGTGGGAAGTTTGTCGAACACGGCTTGCAGTCGAACATGATCGGGTATCACCGGCGCTGGAACGGCATCATCGAGCAGATGTTCGGCAACAGTCTCGGCACGTCGATGGACTTTCCAAACGTCCATCGCAAACTCTTCAACGGTTCGGCTTCCGATTACACGCGCATCTGGAAACACAACGTGCAGGCCGCGCTCGCTGCGGGGATCAACATCGGCGTGATCGCCGTTCCAAACCAGGCGACGCTCGATGCTGGCGCTGAGAAACTCTTTTCGTTCTTTGTTGATGAAGTCGGTATTTCGAGTTTTCAAGTGAACACGCCGTTTCCGGGCGGAGAGCAAAACGGCACGAAGCGTTCGCTTGGTCTCGATGTACACGAACTCGGCGCGTTCTTCACTGACCTGACCGACGTGTGGCTTGAACGTGGTTACGACCGCGACGTCTCGGTTGGACCAATCGACGAGCTAGTGAAGACGTTTACCGACGGCGGTGGTTGTCTGCCCTGCATCTGGCAGGCGAACTGCGCCGATGAGTTCATCTCGATCGACGCGCGCGGGTATGTGGCGCAGTGTGACTGCTGGGTCACGAGTTATCCCGATTACTTCTTCGGCAACATCTACGAAAGTTCGAGTTTGACGCAGATGCTGGCCGAGAGTCCGGCGCGGCGAAAGTTTGTCGAACGCCCGGCGCGCATCATTCCGCACGATTGCATCGACTGCGATTACCTCGCGATGTGTCACGGCGGCTGTCCGGTGCGCACCTACACGTTCAAAGGGACGATGTTTGAGAAGGATCCGTATTGCGAAGTTTATCTGGCGATGTTCAGAAAGGCTGAAGAGGTCGCGGCGAAGCTATCGGCTACACGCGCGTTCATGCCCGCGCCACCGCGACTCGTTCAGATCGAGAGGAGTCTTTGACAGGATTGCAGAATGAACAAGATGGGCCATTCCTGAGGCAATCTTGTTAATTATGTGAATCCTGTCCACTAACCATCATGAGTCTAACGACGCTGGAGTCTTTGACAGGACTTGCAGAATGAACAAGATGGGCCATTCCTGAGGCAATCTTGTTAATTATGTGAATCCTGTCTACTAACCATCATGAGTCTAACGACGCTGGTCCCATTGTTACTCAAGTTCAGCATCATGCTCATGGTGTTTGCGATCGGGCTGAAGGCCACGTTCGCTGACACGGTTTATCTCTTTCGTTGCCCCGGCAAACTTTTGCGCGCGCTCGTGTCGATGTTCGTAGTGATGCCGCTGTTTGCGCTGCTGCTCGACTTCACGTTTCAACTAAATCCACCGGTAAAGATCGCGCTCATCGCCCTCGCCGTCTCGCCCATTCCGCCATTTCTCCCAACCAAGGCCATGAAAAACGGCGGACGCGAAGACTATACGATCGGACTGCTGACCGCGACGGCCGTGCTCTCGGTCGTCGTCATTCCGCTAATGATGGAATTGGTCGAAAGAATCAGCGGCGTGCCGTTGCAGATGCGCGCGCGCGACGTCGCGGCGCTCGTGCTGTCGTCGGTGCTGGTGCCGCTGTTGTTGGGAATGGGTGTTCGGTATCTGTGGAGATCGCTTGCGGAACGCGTTGCGAAGCCGATCGCCACAGTCGCGATCGTGATGCTCATCATTCCCTGCATCCCGATCCTGTTTACGTCAATGCGCGCTGTGCTCACGTTAGTCGGTGATGGAACTCTACTCGCGCTCGCGGCCTTCGCGATCGTCGGCATCATCGTGGGCCATCTGTTGGGCGGACCCGATCCGGAAAACCGCGCCGTGCTCGCACTCGCAACTTCGTCTCGACATCCTGCGGTGGCGCTCGCGATCGGTCACGTGAACTTTCCCAATCAGAAGCTGGCCGGCGCTCTCGTGCTGGTCTATCTCGTGTTGAGCACGATCCTCACAGTGCCTTATCTGAACTGGGCGAAGAAAGGTCAGTCCACAACCGCGACGAGCGAAAAACACGTTGAGGCGTAGAACTCATGGCCGATTCTTCCGTTTCAGTGCCCGTCATCCAATCCTGGCTTCCCGGCGTTCAACTGCTGCGCACTTACGACATGAAGAATTTGAGTAGCGATGTGGTCGCGGGACTCTCCGTCGCGGCGGTGGCGATTCCGATCGGTATCGCGTATGCGCAACTCGCGGGTGCGCCACCGCAAGTCGGGATCTATTCGTGTTTTCTGGCGCCGGTGGCGTACGCGCTCTTCGGATCGTCACGACAGTTGATCGTGAATCCGGATGCGGCAGCGTGCGCGATCGTGGCGGCGACGACGGCGCCACTCGCCGCCGGCGATGCTGTGAGATACGCCGATCTGTCGATATTGCTAACGCTCTTCACCGGCGTTGTTTGCATCGCCGCCGGCATTGCGCGGTTCGGCTTCATCGCCAATTTCCTGTCGCGTCCGATTCTCGTGGGCTATTTGAACGGCATCGCGATCAGCATCATCGTCGGTCAGTTAGGCAAATTGATCGGCGTTGACATTGCATCCGGCGGTGTCTTTCGCACGTTGAGTAGCCTGGGCCAGCAGATCACAAATCTTCACTGGACCACCGCGCTTGTCGGTCTCTCACTACTCGTGCTGCTTCTAATTCTGAAACGATTCGCACCGAGAGTTCCCGGTCCATTGGTGGCAGCAGTGGTGAGCATTCTGGCCGTCTATCTGCTCAGTTTGAATGCAAGCGGTGTTCGCATCATCGGAACAATCCCTTCGGGGTTGCCGTCGCCTCACGTTCCCACCGTCGTCGTCGCGGATCTTGGACCACTGTCACTCGGCGCCGTGACGATCATGCTCGTGAGTTTTTGCAGCATGATGACGACCGCACGCGGGTTCGCCACGAAGAACGGTTACCGGATCGATCCCAACCGCGATCTGATGGCTCTCGGCGTTTGCGATCTCGCTTCGGGTTTGACGCGCGGTTTTGTCGTCAGTGGCGCGGATTCCCGTACGGCAGTCGCTGATTCCGCTGGTGGCAAAACACAGATGACTTCCGTCGTCACGTCGATCGCGATCGCAGCGGTACTTCTGTTTTTGACAGCACCGCTCGCCTATCTACCGTCCGCGGCGCTCGCGGCAATTCTCATTTCATCTTCGATCGGACTCTTTGATTGGCACTCGTTGCGACGCTACTACCGCGTCAGCAAACCGGAGTTTCGTCATTCCGTCGTGGCGACGTTAGGTGTGATGACCATCGGTGTACTTGGCGGAGTGGTCGTTGCGGTTGCCCTCGCGATGCTCAAGTTGTTGATGCTCGCCTCCAAACCGCACGACGCAGTGCTGGGCCAGATACCGGGCGAAGACGGATTCGTAAACTTAGAAACAGACCCGACAGCCAAACCGATTTCCGGCGTCGTGATCTATCGCTTTGACGCATCTCTTCTCTTCTTCAACGCGGATTACTTCGCGTCTCGAGTTCGTCAGGTGATTCACGACGCCGGAGCCAAACCTTCAGTGTTCGTGCTGGACGCGGAGTCGATCTCGCTACTCGACACCACCGCCGCCGATGTTTTGGAAACACTGCGCGCAGAACTGGACCACGACGGAATACAACTACGCATCGCGAGAGCCAAGGGCCTGTTCCGCAAAATGCTGGAAAGAAGCGGCGTTGCCGCCACGATCGGGCGCGAACGTTTGTTTCCATCGATCCGAGCCGCAATCAACTTATCGAGGCAAGAGGACACGACATGGTAGCAGTAACCACAAAAGCCCCGGCCAAAGACATGGTGTGGATTCCGGGCGGCACTTTCATGATGGGTTCAAACGACCACTATCCCGAGGAAGCGCCCGCACATCCCGTCACGGTCAATGGTTTCTGGATGGACCAGTTCACGATTACCAACGCGCAGTTCAGCCGCTTTATCGAAGACACCGGTTATGTCACCACAGCCGAACGCGCGCCGCGCGCGGAAGATTATCCCGGCGCCAAACCCGAGTTGCTCGTGCCCGCTTCAGTCGTCTTTTACAAACCCGCGTTCAAAGTCGATCTCAAAAATCATTTCAACTGGTGGACCTACATTCCCGGCGCGAGCTGGCGGCATCCGCAGGGACCGGCCAGTTCGCTCAAAGGTCTCGCCAAACATCCGGTGGTCCATGTCGCGTTTGAAGATGCGATGGCTTATGCGGGCTGGGCCGGCAAAGAGATCCCGACCGAAGCCGAATGGGAGTTTGCGGCGCGTGGTGGATTGGAAGGCGCGGAGTTTACGTGGGGCAACGAGTTCACTCCCGACGATGAGTTTATGGCCAACACCTGGCAAGGCGATTTTCCGCTTGAGAACACGTTGGACGACGGCTTCGAATGGACCGCGCCGGTCGGTTCATTTCCGCCGAACGCTTACGGACTGTACGACATGGCTGGAAACGTTTGGGAGTGGACCACTGACTGGTATCTCGAACACAACAAACTGACGCACTCCTGTTGCGGGTCGCTCAACCCTCGCGGTGGACCACTCGACGAAAGCTACGATCCGTGCCAGCCAAAGTTGCGCATCGGGCGCAAGGTCATGAAGGGCGGCTCGTTTCTGTGTGCGCCGAACTACTGCAAGCGTTACCGGCCGGCTGCGCGGATGGCCCAACCCGTCGATACGTCCACGTGCCATCTCGGTTTTCGCTGCATCGTCCGTGCGTAGGAAGATGGAAGAGTTCTTTAAAGCAATCGCGGATCGGATCGCGCTGGGCGTCGAGTTAGCTGCTGCACTCTTGATTGCGTACGGCGCGATTGAAGCGATCGTTGGCTTGTTGAAGCCGCGCCGGCCGGCTGGACCTGCGAAGCCTTTTCACAAACGGCGTCAGGTGTTTCTGCGTTTCGGCGTGTGGTTGTTGTTGGCGCTCGAGTTTGAACTCGCGGCGGATATCGTCAGAAGCGCGATCAGTCCGACGTGGTCCGACATCGGTCAACTCGGCGCGGTCGCCGCGATTCGTACCGTGTTGAATTACTTTCTGGAACGCGACATCAGAGAGTTCGCGGAGTCTATGCAGCCTGAAGGTTGAAGATGTCGCACCTCGGGCCAGCGTGTCTTTGTGTCTTACTGTTGTTTTGCTCCACTGCGCTTGGCCAGGAAGCGAACGAATCGCAAAAAGAGATCTGGCCCGAGATCGATTTCTACTTTCCCCTGAATGAACGTTTTCGTCTCGTACTCGCGGCTGGATCGGAAAAAGCCGGCGAGACACGAGAAGGACTGGAAGCACAAGCCGGTGCTTACGTCGATTGCTTCTTCCGGGAGCGAATCACGCTGCGCGCCGGTTATCGCTATGGCTTTGCGCTTGGGGACAACACTCCCTTCTCCGAGCATCGCGTCGTGCTGGACCAGACGTTTCACAAGCCGCTGCAACGCAAGTTTGTTTTCACGGATCGCAATCGGCAGGAGCTTCGCTGGATTAACCGCGACTTCTCGCTGCGCTTTCGCAATCGCGCGAAGCTGGAAAAGACTTACGTCATCGGGAAACGATCGCTAGTGCCCTATAGCTCAGGCGAACTCTTTTACGACTCGCGCTTCAGCACCTTCAACCGTTTCCGCCTGACCATTGGGACCGAGATCGTGTTTGCAAAACGCGAGATGTGGCTGATGAACATTCGCCGCCAGCGCATTCTCGACATTTATTACCTTTGGCAAACAGACAGCCGTTCCCAGCCAAAACGTCTGCACGCGATCGGCGTCACGTTTGAGGTTCATTTCTAGCCACAAAAAGGCACAAATACAGAACTTACCGCACGCAAATACAGAATCTGCCTTATGTAAACGTCGATTTGCCGGCGGTAAGCTTGAACACAGTGAGCGTTTCAGCCCCATCAACATCGACGTCGACAGAGCTCGCGGTCGATCGGACGCGGTTGGCCCACGACCGCACGATGATGGCGTGGGTGAGGACCGCGGCCTCGCTGATCAGCTTCGGCTTCACGATCTACAAATTCTTTCAGTACCTTCGCGAGCAGGGTCAGACTGCTGAACACCGGCTCTTGGGGCCACGTGAGTTCGCGCTTTTTTTGATCGCGATCGGCTTGTCTTCACTCGTGCTTGCAAGTCTTCAGAGCCGGCACGAAATGCAAGTCATGAGAAAACACTATGCGCACGTACCTTTCTCGCTCGCAAATCTCGTCGCCGGTCTGGTGGCCATTCTCGGCGTGCTCACGTTTCTCGCCGTGATGTTGAGGCAGTAGCTCATGACTACTGTCGATCAAGTTGACTCACTCTTTGGACGTGGACCATTCCCGCACTTTCAACGCTCGCTTGGTCTATTCAGGCCCGTCGGCACGAACATCGGTCCACGCGTCTTCACCTCGATTTTGCTCGGTTGGTTTCCGTTGCTGTTGCTGGTGTTTGTTACGAGTGCGCCAGGATGGAGCGCGCTGTGGTCGTTCTTAACAGACTTCGGCACGCACGCACGATCTCTGATCGCCGCGCCGCTTTTCATCTTTTGCGAGCCGAGATGTTTGAAGAAACTCGCGGCCATCGTGCAGCACTTCGTCAGAGCCGGCGTGATCCAAAAGGAAGAGCTGCCGCGTTTCGAAGCCCTGGTGGCGTCGAATCGATCGCTGATCAATACAACGTTCGCGGAGATCGTCGCGATCGTTGCTGCTTACGCGATTGCGATCGCCCTCGCGCGGCACTTGCCTGCGCTCGGAATGCGGCCGTGGTTTCGGACCGGAGAAAACACGATGTCGCTCGCGGGATGGTGGTATTCGTTTGTCAGTTTGCCGTTGCTACTGATTCTCCTCTTCGGCTGGCTCTGGCGCGTCGTGCTTTGGGGCCGGTTTCTGATTCGCATCGCCGCGATGAAGCTGCATCTCATCGCAGCGCATCCCGACAGGGCTTCCGGTCTGAAGTTTCTCAACTCGTCGCTGGTCGCGTTCATGCCGCTGGCTTTTACCTTCGGAGTAATCACCGCGGGCGCGGCTGCGAATCAACTGCACTATAACAACGCCACTGTCGAGACAGTGCAGACGCTCGCCATCGGACTGATCGTTGTAGTCCTGTTAGTGTTCGTGGGACCGCTGCTGATCTTCGTGTTTAAGTTGCACGCGAAGAAGGTTGAGGGAATTTATTCTTATGGCGCGCTCGCGGATGATGTAGGGCGCCAGTTTGAAGAGAAGTGGCTGACAAACTACCACGAGTTTCGCAGTGGCGCGCTGGAAGCACCGGACTTTTCGGCGACGACCGATCTTTATCAAGTGGTAGCGAACGTACACGACATGAAGCTGTTTCCGTTTGAACTGCGCGCGGTGGTGAGTCTGGTGGTGGCGGCGCTGCTGCCGTTTATTCCGGTGGTGTTGATGATGATGCCGATCAAGTTGATCGTAACTGAGCTGGCGCGGCTGCTGGTTTAGCGCGGCTGCTGGTTTAGCGCATACTGCTGGTTTGGCGCAAATACGCCGAAGGCGTTCGCTAATTTCAGCCCAGGGTTTTCAACCCTGGGATCATAACAAACGAAGAAATTCCAACGCTGAAAGCGTTGGCAAGTCGCGCTTCTCGCCAACGCTTTCAGCCTTGGAATGCCATATCTATGTTGGTTCCCAGGGTTCTCGCAAGCTCCAACCGCTGGGCTGAAGTTAGTGAACGCCTTCGGCGTTATTACTTGGGATTTGAGAGCCGTTTATTCCGGTGGTGTTGATGATGATGCCGATCAAGTTGATCGTGACTGAGTTGGCGTGGCTACTGGTTTAGCGCATACTGCTGGTTTGGCACAAATACTGCTGGCTTAGCGCAAATACGCCGAAGGCGTTCGCTAATTTCAGCCCAGGGTTTTCAACCCTGGGATCACAACAAACGAAGAAAGACCAACGCTGAAAGCGTTGGCAAGTCGCGCTTCTCGCCAACGCTTTCAGCGTTGGAACGCCATATCTGTGTTAGGTCCCAGGGTTGTCGCAAGCTCCAACCGCTGGGC
>DATELP010000165.1:0-4531 GCA_035276425.1 Pyrinomonadaceae bacterium | reverse complement strand
GCCATCGCGTCGACGTATTGATGGTTCGCTTCGATGTCGGGATAAGTCGCTGCAATCTCTTTGAAAACGCGTTGCCAAAGATCGCCGCCGAAACGTTGCACGTTTGATTTGTCAGCCATCGTCACGCGCTTGCGTCCTTTGGCGCGCGCGTACTCGAAGGCCGCGACGATGATGCGTTCGACACCGCGGCGTGTGTTGACTTCGTCCTGCAACGCGATTTCGTCTGCCGTGCCGTGTTTCAAAAAGCCGCCGGCAGCGACGTATGCGCCTTCGGTGTTCTCACGAAAGACAACGAAGTCGATGTCGGAGGTTGTGCGATTGGCCAGCGGCGTGAGTCGCTGATGCAACAGACGCACCGGCCGCAGGTTGATATAAAGATCGAGTCCGCGGCGCATACCGAGCAAGATGTCTTCGGCGTGTTTGTTTGAAGGCACGCGCGGATCGCCGAACGCGCCCGCGAGGATCGCGTCGAAGTCAGTCGACAACAGGTCGAGCGCGCCTTCGGGCAACGTGACACCTTCTTTGAGAAACTTGTCGGCGCCCCAATCGAAGTCGACAAACTTCAGTTGCAGATCTCTCGTCTCGCCGAGATGTTTCAGCACGCGAACGGCTTCGCGAATGACTTCCGGACCGATTCCGTCACCGGGAATGACAGCGATTCGTTTCATCTGGTTTAGTAGGGCACGCAGAGCACGGGCACTCGCGAGCCGCGCAGCACCTTTTCGGCAGTTGAACCAAACAGGATTTCTTCGGGCGGCGTCGAACGTCCGCGCACGCCCATGATGATCATCGGCAGATCCAGATCGCGCGCGATCTTGAGAATCTCGACAAAGGGCAAACCGACCACCGTCATCTTCTCGATATCGACCTGGCCAGTGTCGATCCCTTCGAGCATCGAGATGAAGTTTGCTTCCGCCTGTTCTTTCAGTCTGTTTCTGATGTCTTCACTCGAACCCAAACCCGCGGCCACAGCGTCGTCGATGAACTGCTGGTCGATGACGTGCAACAGCGTCACGTCGCCTTCCGGCGCGGCCATGCCGATCGCGACTCTCAATGCATTCAACGAACACGGCGAAAAGTCTACGGGTACGAGCATCTCGGGTGATGTCAGCATTGCTACCCCCTTGTCTTCTGCGACGCGATCCGGGCGGCAATCTTTGGCAAACTCGCGAGTACGGTTTCGCCGACAGTCTGCATGCTCTGCGCCGAGATCTTGTCGATGGTGTCGTCAGCTTTGTGCCAGTAAGGATAACTCGTGAGTTGAATGAGATCGACTGCGGGGATGCCGGCCTTGACGAAAGCTTCGTGATCGTCGCCGCCGACACCTTCCTCGCGCTCGACGAAAATGTCGCCATGATTCAGGTCATAGCCGGTGTCCCAGATGATGTCCTGGAGCCACTTGGTGCTCATCGTGTCGCGGCCGAGCTCGAGTTTCTTGTAACCCATCATGTCGAGCAGGATCATCGCGCCCGTGTTGCTGAGTTCGTTGTTTGTTTTCAGAGTAGTCACATAGTGACGGCTGCCGTAAGTGTTGTCGGGCGCGCCGGGTTTGCTGCAATCATCCCAGTTTTCACAGAACGCTTCCTCACCATCGAAGAACACGAGACGGTAACTGACTTTCGGTTTGTCCTTGAGCGTGCCGAGCACGCGGCCTATTTCAAGCAGTGTGGCGACTGAAGCGGCTGGATCGTTCGCGCCGACGAACGTCATGTCTTTGAAAAACTTCGTGTCGTAATGGCTCGTGATCAGGATCAGGTCTTTCGTCTCGCCGGGAACATCCGCGACGATGTTCACCATCTTCTTGTCGCCGTGTGGCGTCGCGGCGGTGAACTGATCGAGCGAGACGTTCAAGCCGTAAGACTTCAGTTGGCCCACGATGTAAGTGCGCGTTTTTTCGAGTTGCGCACTGCCCGGTGGCCTTGGACCAAACTCGATCTGTTTCTTCACGTGGTCCATGGCTCGTTCGCCGTTGAACGTCGCCTGGATCGGCGCGAGGCGCTCGGTCGGTCGCGGCGCGGTTGAAACGCGGGCTTGGGGATGTGGCGGCGGTTCGTTTTTCGGGCAGGCAGGAAAGAGCGGCGGGATTAACAGCGCCAGAGTGAGCAGGGTGGCGCGTGGTCTTGAGCTCTTTCGTTTGGGCATAGCGTCATTTGTTCTGTTTGGCTGCATCACTTTTCGCGCGTGCCCGGTCGAAGATCGCGCCGAAAGTTTTCGAGCCAAACGCCAGCGGTTTCTCGATTGCGGCGTCGAATGTTTCCGACATCGTGATCGCTTCGAGCTGCACGAGTGTCGCAAGCTTTTTGCTCAGTGGCAACGCGCCAAACTTCTTGCGCAAGTCGGCTTGCTTGTCGACGGGCGGCGCGTCGCTGCGCGGCGGCGCAGTGCTAACCATCACTACGACGTCTCCGTGACTTTCGATCTTCGCCTGACACGCGAGCCGATAATCCTGGTCCAGGTTTTCCGCGCCGAGATATTTTTCTTCCGCGGCGCTCGGCGGCGAGAGTAGTTCGGCGCCTGACTTCACGGAGATGACGCACGACGGGCAGTCACTCTTTCCGGCCGTGCAACCGGCGCCGAGCGAAGCACCCATCCGGCGTGCGGCGTCGATCAGGTAAGTGCCCTGCGCGACGACGCCGCTGATGCCGGAAGGTTCAAACGTAATCGAGACACTCATTTCACACCTCCCTCAACTGTGTTTCGAGTGATAGTTCAAGAGATTCAAGAGCTGGCTGTGGAGTTGGCTATGCTGGGGGAGATTTGGGGGTTGGCCTCATCGTCGGATTCGGCCGGGTTATGTCTTTCCTCGCGCCGGCACTCGGAGCAGACGCCGATCATGCGCAGGAGATGTTGTCTGATTTCGAAATCGTGTTTGGCCGCCATCTCGTCCTGGATAGCTTCGAGCTCGGCGGAGAAAAACTCGATGATCTTGCCACACTCGGAACAGATCATGTGATCGTGATGCTGGTGTTTGTAGTTGTGTTCGTAGTGCGTGCGCCCGTCGCCGAATCGCACTTCGCGCGCGAGCCCGGCTTCAGTGAGGATTTTGAGCGTGCGATAGACGGTCGTCTGGCCGACGGTCGGGTCTTCTTTTTTGACCAACTGGTAGAGATCCTCGTTGGAGAGATGTTCTTCGGTGCGCAGGAAGACGTCGAGGATCAGCTCACGCTGGGACGTGCGCTTTAGCCCTTTCTTCTGGATGTGCTTGAGAAAGACTTCCTGCTCTTCGCTCAGTGGCTCTGCTGCGGTCATGTGTGAGGAATTTTAGCATTGCGGGAAGGTGGGAGAAAGAGTACTGCCGGCTTTGAATTCTTCAGGCAAAAGAAGCGGCGGAGCGGCGGCGCTGTTTCTGGGTTTCACATCGTAACGAACATTGCTACGGCAGCAGCAGCCATAACTGCAGCCGTGGCCCAGCCGAGGATTTTCAAGAGCGGAGAATTCACACGCGTGCCCATTATTTTCTTCGAGCTGGTAAGTAGTACCACGATGACGATAAGCGGCGGGGCCAGGACTCCGTTCAGTACCGCGGACCAGAACAACATTTTCACTGCATCGATTCCCACGTAATCCAGCGCCAAACCAAGCAGCATCGCAGCAGCAATAACTGCATAGAACTTCTTTGCCAAAGGAGGTTGATCGTCAAGTGTGCCGCGCCAGGCGGCCGCCTCCGCCACCGCGTAAGCCGCGGCGCCGGCAAGCACCGGAATTCCCAGCATGCCCGTTCCGATCAAGCCGACTGTGAACAGCAGGTAAGCGCCGTTGCCTGCAAGCGGACGTAACGATTCAGCCGCTTGTTGTGCAGTTGTGATGTCGGTATGTCCTTGCGCATGTAAGGTCGCGGCAGTCGTCAGAATAATGAAGTACATCACGGAGTTGGAGAAGAACATTCCGGTGAGCACGTCCGTGCGGGAGCGACGCAATTCTTCAGCAGTCGCGCCTTTTCTTTTGGCGACTGTGGTTCGGCCCATCTTTCGCTCCTCTTCAACTTCCTGTGATGCTTGCCAGAAAAACAGATAAGGAGAGATGGTGGTCCCCAGGATGCCGACAAAGGTCGCCAGATACTGGCTTGACCATTCAATGTGCGGAATCACGGTTGAATAAAGAACCGTTTTCCAGTCCGGGTGGACCAGAAAAGCAGTGATTACATAGGCGAACAAAACAAGCGTCAGCCATTTGAAAACCCGCACAATCCACCGGTACGAGGTCCAGAACAATAGAGAGGTTATGATCGTTGCGAAAATCGGCGTCCATACAAGCGAACTCACGCCAGTCATCATTTCCGATGCTGCCGCCATCCCGCTCAGGTCTGCACCGATGTTGAAGACATTCGCGACAATCAATAGCGCACAAGCGCTCCACAAAATCCGGCGTGAATAGTTACGGCGCAACACACCCGCCAGACCGCGGCCCGTAACCATACCCAGGCGAGCACACATCATTTGCACGGCTGACATCAACGGGAATGAAAAAAGCGCGGTCCACAGTTGAGCATAGCCAAACGCAGCTCCGGTAACCGAGTAGGTCGAAATTCCAG
>DATELP010000164.1:0-8552 GCA_035276425.1 Pyrinomonadaceae bacterium | reverse complement strand
GTCTGCCGGCGAGACGACGTCGCGCGCGAGCACTTCGCCTTCCTTGTAATACTCGTTGAAGCCGGAAGAGTAATCGGTGATTAACAGCGCGGTGGTGAGCGTGACGAGCGTCGCGCAGCCGATCAGAAACCGCGTTCGTGGTTGAAAAACCATGAACGGACGAATCACATAGGCCAGTAGCTTGTCGCGCGCTTGACTAAAAGGAGTTTTGAAACGTGGCCGAAGTCCCATTATGCGATGCGCGATAAAGCGGCGGATTGATGGTCGTCCGTCGCCGATTCTGCGCCGAGGTTCCGTGCCAGCATGCCGCCTGCTTTTTCGAGTAACACTGCGAGACTCGCAGGTCTGATTGCCGAGATGACTACGACCTCGCTGTTATCGATCTGGCGCGCCTGCCGCTCCGCCGCTTCAACTGCTTCGGGGTCGAGGAGGTCGCTTTTGTTCAGCGCCAGGATCGTCGGAATGTCCGCGAGTTTTAGTTCCGCGAGGATCCGTTTTACCGACTGCACCTGTTGCACCCAGCGCGGATTTGAAACGTCGACCGCGTGAATTAACAAACTGCTGTCGCTGATCTCTTCGAGCGTGGCGCGAAACGCCGACAGCAAATCCGGCGGCAACGCGCGGATGAAACCGACAGTGTCGTTGATTATCACTTCCTGCTCGCGCGGCAGACGCAGCCGTCGCGACGTCGGATCGAGCGTGGCAAACATGCGCTGCTCCGCGTGAACCTCGCTCTTGGTCAGCGCATTGAGCAGCGTGGATTTGCCTGCGTTCGTGTAGCCGACGATCGAGATGATTGGCAGTTGCTGGCGTGTGCGGCCTTTGCGCCGTTCCTGACGCCGTTGCCGCTGAGTCTCGATCTCTTTTTCGAGACGGTTGATGCGATCGCGAACGCGGCGGCGATCGGTTTCGAGTTTTGTTTCGCCAGGACCGCGGCCGCCGATGCCGCCGGCGAGACGCGAGAACGCGGAATCCTGACCGGCAATCAGCCGCGGCAACAGGTATTTCAACTGCGCCAGCTCGACCTGAATCTTGCCTTCTTTCGACTGCGCGCGTTGCGCAAAGATGTCGAGTATCAGTTGCGAGCGGTCGATCACTTTCAGGTCGGTCGCTTCCGAGAGCGAGCGGACTTGCGCCGGTGAAAGTTCGCGATCGAAGACGAGCAGATCCGCCCCGAGTTGCAGCGCGCGAATGATAATTTCGTCGAGCTTGCCCTTGCCCAGCACGGTGCGCGGATCGATTTCGGAGCGGCGTTGAATGATTCGATCCTGAACGATAACTCCCGCCGAGGCCGCGAGTTCGGCGAGTTCCGCCATCGACTCTTCCGCGTCCGCGACCGAACCCGTGGCGACGCCGACGAGAATCGTGCGGTCGCGCATCTCGGCGCGGCGCGCGGTTTGGCGATTACGCGCCATTTCCTCTTCCAGCGACTCGATGAGCGCGAGAAAGTCGAGATCCAACTGCGACGCCACGGTTGGTTGCAGGAACGAATACAGGTCGGGCGTACTGGTGCTGTCGAGATCGCCGGCGTGCAACGGCAGCAGGTGTGCGGCGCGGACGAGACCGGGCAAACCGGTTTCGGTGTCCACGTCGATGGCGGCCATCAAATCCAGCCGCAACAGCGCCAGGTCGGTCAGGTCGTCCTGCGTCAGCGGTTCGCCGCGCAGGTGCGTGTGAACGCAGCGCAGTCCGCGAAAACGTCCCGAAGCGACGCGGACGCGTTTGAAGTCAGGTAACTCGATGCCGCGGTTGTCGCCGACCATGACGTACTGCACGTGACCCTTGCGATCGATCAGTGCGCCGATTTGTCTACGGGTTTCGTGAGACAGCTCGCTGACCTGGCGAGCAAATTCGGGAGTGACGATCTGGCGAGGAGGTATGCGCCTGCTGTAGAGCTTTTCTATGCGCCGTAATTGGTTCGGCTTTAACCCAAGCGTGTTGCCGAGAACGCTAGTGATAACCGTGTTTCCTTCCTATTCCGGGCGCGAATTATAACACGGTGCAAAGCCGTAGCCACGAAGAAGCACAAGAGACCAAAGTGAGTTACAGATTTTTGTGCCTTTTGTGCCTCTTTGCGGCTATGCGTCGAGAATCGTATGATGAACGGCTTTTATGGGTACAAGGGCGAAAATATTGGGTATCGATCCCGCCTACGCGATTGCCGGCGGTGAGGTGATTATCGACTGCGTCGGGTTTGACACGCGCGATCCGCAGGCGTGCGAGGTGTTCATCGGCGACGAGCCGGCGCAATTGGTTGCGATTGGACCACGGCGCGTGCTCGCGATCGTTCCCGAAACAAAAGGCGGCGAGCTTGACGTCAGGCTCGGAAGCGGCGGCGAACTCAGCGATCCGGCGCGGCTGACAGTCGCACGAAAACTCGCCGGCGATCTGCATCCGGTGGCGAATCCGGCGTTCGATCCCGACGACGGCGCTTTGTTTGTAACGCGTTCCGGATCGCGCGGTGAGGAACTGCCGGTCACGCTCTTCCGTATCGATATCAGCGGCGAAGTCAGCGAATACTCGGGCGACATTTCTAATCCGACCGGCATCGCTTTTGGCCAGGACGGACAGATGTTTGTCAGCAGCCGTCTCGAAGGCGTCATCTATAAAGTGACGCCATTTAAAGAGGCGGTGGCGTTTGCCCGAAATCTCGGGGTCGCGACCGGTATTGCTTTCGATCGCAGCGGGATGATGTACGTCGGCGATCGCACCGGGACGATTTACCGAGTGAACGGCATCGGCGAAGAACGCGCGTGGACGCAACTCGAACCGTCCGTGTCAGCGTTTCATCTTGCGTTCGGTCCTGACGATGCACTTTACGTCACTGGTCCAACGGTCACGAGTTTTGATTGTGTGTGGCGAATAAATGCTGACGGCGAGACGGACATTTTCTTCAAAGGACTCGGCCGGCCGCAGGGACTCGCGTTTGATAACGAGGGAAATTTATACGTCGCCGCGTCACTGCGCGGCCGGCGCGGCATCGTTCGTATTTCGCCGGATGGCAGTGACGCACAACTCGTCGTCGCTGGAGTGAATTTGATTGGTTTGGCTTTTAGTTCCGCGGGCGAGATGGCGGTTGTTTCGATCGATTCTGTTTACAGTGTGCCGGCGCAGATTAAAGGCACGCTGTTACCTGGTTAAATAACTATCTGCGTAATCTGTGGATGGTTTTTTGACAGTCACAGATCAGAATGCTAAGTTGGTGCGCGCTTGAACCCAGAATTATTAATCCCTCAACTTGTCATTTACATGGTGGTGTTGCTGCTCGCGATCTCAGCCCACGAGGCAGCGCACGCATGGATGTCTTACAAGTTTGGTGACGACACGGCGCGACTGCTGGGCCGCGTCTCGCTGAATCCCGTTTCACACATCGACCCTATCGGCACGCTGTTGATTCCGATCGTCGGTTTTATCGTGTCGGCGATGGGTGGTTCGTTTTTCCTGATCGGTTGGGGCAAGCCGACACCCGTAAACCCGCTGCGGTGGCGTTCAAAAGATCTCGCCAACGTGATGGTGTCGATCGCAGGTATTTTGGCAAACCTGCTGATCGCGAGTGTTGCGTTCACGATCATCAAGGTCCTGCGTGTTAACGGGATGTGGTGGACGTTGCCGGTGGGTTTTGAAGAACCGATCAAACTGCTGCTCGAGTTTCTTCTCACGATGAACCTCTCGCTGGCGGTCTTCAATCTCTTGCCGTTCCCGCCGTTGGATGGCAGCAAAGTTTTAGAGACTTTCCTGCCGGAAAGCGCACAGCCGGTTTTAGCGCTGCTCGAACAGTACGGCTACTTGATCCTGATGGTCCTGATGTACATGGGAATTTTTAGCGCGATAATTACCCCCATTCTTGCTGCCGTTTACTCCCTCTTGTAGCGAAGGTAAATGACTAAACGAATCTTCAGCGGCGCTCAACCGACCGGTAACGTTCATCTCGGCAATTATCTCGGCGCGTTAAAGAACTGGGTGGCTTTGCAGCACGAGTACGAGAGTTTTTTCTGCATCGTGAACCTGCACGCGATCACGATGGGGCACGATCCGAAAGCGCTCGCCGAGAGCACTCGGAACTTGACGAAGATTTATCTTGCAGTGGGAATCGATCCGCAGGTCTCGACTGTGTTCATTCAGTCAGACGTGCCGGAGCACGCGGAACTGACGTGGGTTTTGAATTGCGTGGTTCGCGTTGGCGAACTCGAGCGGATGACGCAATACAAGGACAAAGCCAAGCGTCAGGGCGAGAACGTTTCCGCCGGCTTGCTCGACTATCCGATCTTGATGGCCGCTGACATTCTGCTTTACAAAACGGATCTCGTACCCGTCGGTCACGATCAGAAACAGCATCTCGAACTGACACGCGATCTGGCGATCCGTTTTAATCGCGACTTTGGCGAGACGTTTCGCGTGCCTGATGCTTACATTCCGAAGCTCGGCGCGAAGATCATGTCGTTGTCGAACCCTACGAAGAAGATGTCTAAGTCCGACGACGACGCCGGTAGTCGCATCATGATGATGGACGACGCCGACACGGTGACGCGGAAGTTCAAACGTGCCGTCACAGATTCCGGTACCGAGATCCGTTTTGATCCAGCGCGGCCTGCGATAAATAACCTGTTGGAGATCTATCACCTGATTACCGGCAAGAGTCAGACCGAGATCGAAGATCACTTTTCCGGGAAAGGTTACGCGCAATTGAAAGGTGATCTGGCAGAAGCGACGATCGAGTTTCTAAAACCTTTTCAACAACGAGTACGCGAGATTACCGACGAACAGCTCGACGAGATCCTGGCCCAGGGACGGGAAAAGGCGAGCCGGATCGCGAGCGCTACGTTGCGGGAGGTTTACGAGCGAACAGGTCTGACGGGAGCTCCCCGAAAATAACCCGATGAACGAAGAGAGTCCGGAAACAGTAGTGGAGACGGTCCTTCAGACGGATGAAAGGCCGCAGACGCTGAACGCGCCGGGAGAGTCGACGACGTCGTTGAACGTAGCGGGCGCGGTGCCGCAGATCGTTCCGGACGACGTCACGGACGATCTCAAGATCCTGCTCGGCGAGTTTGAAGGACCACTCGATCTACTGTTGCACCTGATTCGTCAGGAACACGTCAGCATCTACGACATTCCGGTCGCGCGCATCACGGATGAGTATCTTCGTTACCTGCGCGTGATGCAGGAGTTGGACATCGCGGTCGCCGGAGATTTTCTGGTGATGGCGGCTACGCTGATCGAGCTGAAGACGAAGATGCTGTTGCCGCGCGATCCGCAGGCGCCGGTGGAAGAGATAGAAGATCCGCGCACGGATTTAGTGAATCAACTGCTCGAGTATCAGAAGTACAAAGCAGCGGCGGAGATGTTGTGGACGCGGGCGACGGTCGAGCGGGCGGTGTTCAAGCGCGCTGAGCTTGAGACTGACAAGAACAATCCGGAAGTCGCGGTGGGGTTGTTTGATTTGCTCAAGGTGTTTCAGGACATTCTCGCGCGGCACAAAGAAGAGAAGTTGATGGAGATCGAGCGGGAAGAGGTCACGATGGCCGAGATGCTCGAGCGTTTGCGCAACATGGTGATGTCGTCGGGGGAACTTAACTTGCGCGTGTTTTTTGAGCGAGCGCGATCGCGGCGTGAACTGGTGCTGGCGTTTTTGTCGGTGTTGGAATTGGTACGCACGACGGAAGTGAAGTTATTTCAGAGGGAAACTTTTGGGGACATCATTGCCCGGACGGTTAGCTAGTTCATGACAGAAGAGAACACAGATCAAGAACCGATCGAAAGCGCGGATGAGACTTCGCCTGATGAAGCTTCGCTGAATGAGGAAGCGAACCGCGAACTGGAAGCCCTGCTTGCGGAAGAGGAGTCGGCCGCCGCAATGGACGCGGAGACGCCTGATGATGGTCCGCTGTCCGCGCCGCAGAGTCAGGCAGAACGCGCCGCGGTTATCGAAGCGTTGGTCTTTGTTTCCGACGAACCGCTGAGTGTTAAAGACATCGCCGCCGTTCTGAAGGAAGACAAAGAAGCCGTCAACGAAGCGCTGAACACGTTGGCTGCGGAGTTCAACGCACGTCAAAGCGGATTGCAGTTGCGTGAAGTCGCCGGCGGCTGGCAGTTTGCGACGCGTCCCGAGTATCACGAACACGTCCGTGCGTTTCTGAAAACAAGACCGAGCGCGAAACTCTCGATCGCTTCGCTGGAAACACTCGCAGTCATTGCTTACCGGCAACCGATCACCGTTCCCGAGATTCTCGAGATACGCGGCGTGCAATCGCCCTCTGCGATCAAGACGCTGCTCGATAAGAAGTTAATCGTCGCCAAGGGGCGCAAGGAAACTGTCGGACGCCCGATGATGTACGGCACTTCGAAGGAGTTCCTGTTACAGTTTGGTTTGAAGGATCTGTCGGAGTTGCCGAGCGTCGAGGACTTTCACGATCTCAGCGGCGGCGGGTCATAATGAATTGTGGAACAACGACTGCAAAAACTTATCGCCACGGCAGGCATTGCCTCGCGCAGACACGCGGAAGAACTCATCACCGCGGGCCGTGTGACGGTTAACGGCGAAGTAATTAAAGAGCTTGGCACGAAGGCCGATCCCGAACGCGATCACATCAAAGTAAACGGCAAGCTCATCAATCCTCAGCTCAAAGCACGCGACAAAGTTTACGTTCTGCTCAACAAGCCACGTGGTTATTTGTCGAGTGTGTCTGACCCGGAAGGACGTCCGCTCGTGACGGAACTATTACCGCCGAACCTGGGACGCTTGCATCCGGTTGGCCGTCTTGATTTCAACACCGAGGGTTTGTTGCTGCTCACGAACGACGGCGACTTTACGAACTACGTAACCGCGGCCCGCAATCGCGTCGAGAAGGTCTACGAGGTTAAAGTTAAAGGCGTGCCTGCTGAAGGCGCGATTCAACGTTTGCGCAGAGGCGTGACGCTCGAAGACGGCACGCGCACGGCGCCGGCGAAGATCGAGAATCTCGGCGAGACGCAAACCAACGCGTGGTACGAAGTGCTGTTGCACCAGGGACGCAACCAGCAAGTGCGCCGGATGTTTGAGTTGATCGGTCATTCTGTGTTGAAGTTAAGACGTGTACGCATCGGTTTTCTGACCGATGAGCATCTGAAGCCGGGTCACTGGCGTTTTCTATCCCCCTCGGAAGCGAAGCGTTTGATGAAGTCGCAGGCGAGTAATTCGCCGGAAAAGCGAAAACGGACATAAGGATATGCATTTCGAATTAACCGAAGAACAACAACAGGTGAAGTCCAGCGTCCGCGAGTTTGCGGAGTCGGAAATTGCGCCTTACGTGATGGAGTGGGACGAGAGCCAGCACTTTCCGGTCGAGTTGTTGCCGAAGCTGGCCGAGCTCGGATTGATGGGCGTGATCTTTCCGGAAGAGTACGGCGGCGCGGGCATGGGCTACGTCGAGTACGCGACGATCATTGAAGAACTCTCGCGCGTCGACGGCTCGGTGGGCATCTCGGTTGCGGCGCACAACTCGCTCTGCTCGAATCACATTTACCAGTTCGGCACGGAAGAACAACGTCAGAAATATCTCGTGCCGCTCGCGAGTGGTAAACATCTCGGCGCGTGGGGACTGACCGAACCGAGTGCGGGCTCTGACGCTTCCGGAACCAAATCGACTGCCGTGCGCAGCGACGGCGGCTGGATGGTGAACGGTTCGAAAAACTTCATCACGCACGCGATTCACGGCGACACCTGCGTGGCGATGGCCGTCACCGATAAAGCGAAACGCAGCAAAGGAATCTCCGCGTTCATCTTCGAAAAAGGCATGGAAGGTTTTTCGCCGTCGAAGAAGGAGAACAAACTCGGTTTGCGTGCTTCGGAAACGGCGAGTGTTGTCTTCGAAGATTGCTTTGTGCCCGAAGACCAACTGCTCGGCGCAGAAGGCATGGGATTCGTTAACGCGATGGAGATACTCGACGGCGGTCGCATCTCGATCGCGGCGCTGGCAGTCGGCATTGCGCAGGGCGCTTACGAATCGGCGCTCCGCTACTCGCAGGAGCGGCAGCAGTTTGGCAAACCGATCTCGGAGTTTCAGGGGATTCAGTTCAAACTCGCAAACATGGCGACGCAGATCGACGCCGCGCGTTTGTTGATGTATCGCGCCGCGTGGATGAAAGACAACAAGCGGAAGACGACGAAGGAGTCGTCGATGGCGAAATTGTTTGCTTCCGAGATCGGCGTCGAGGTTTGTGAAGAAGCGATTCAGATTCACGGCGGTTACGGTTACACGAAAGACTACCCACCGGAGAAATACTGGCGCGACTCGAAGCTCTGCACGATCGGCGAGGGAACGTCTGAGATTCAAAGACTCATCATCGCTCGCGAAGTGTTGCGAAAAGTCTGATTTGCGCAAATGCCGGTAGCGACCAACAGTCTCAGCGAGCGAGTTAGCAGTGGCGATCCGGCCGCGGTAGCGCGCGCGATCTCGAAGATCGAGGACGGCTCTACCGGCGCGGCCGCGTTGATGAAGGAGATCTACCAGCGCTCACGCGGCGCACTGGTGATCGGCATCACGGGCGCGCCGGGCGCGGGTAAGTCGTCGCTC
>DATELP010000163.1:0-3868 GCA_035276425.1 Pyrinomonadaceae bacterium | reverse complement strand
TCGGTGGGCAGACCCGCGCCGGAGCCGCTGGTCGGAACGTTGCGCACGAAACTGTGATCGATGCTGAAAGGAATCAACGGCGCAAAGCCTGCGCCTTCGCGATAGAGCGTGTTGGCTACGTTCGTTGAACCAACAGCGTCGAAGCGATTCGCGAGCGTAAAGTTCGCGGGAGTTGCATTGTTGAATAACGCGACGCCGGTGTTATCCGGCAGGTCGGTAGTGAACGTTGCGTCGCCGGTCGCGGTAGTTCCATTTCCGGCGGGAGACAAAGCGAGCGAGTAGCCGATCGTGTTGACGCCTAAATAATGACCGCCCGGCTGAATGACCGTTCCGTTTGGAATGACAAAACGAATCACACCGTCTGCCGCGGCGAGTGCGTAACCGGGGGAACCGTCGCTTGACGTGACAATGTGTTCCACGTCGCTGGTGTTGTAGATTTCGACGAACTCGTCGTTAGCGCCGTTTGGACCACGAAAGCGAAACTCGCTGATGATTAGGGGAGAGCCTGCGGTGTGGCCGATTTTAACGAATAGAAATACCGATCCAGTTGCAATAACGATTAGTGAGACTACTTTGAGTAGAGAAGTACGCATCTGGGTCTCCTTAAAAGATCTTGTGGGTTGGGTAGGACGTTTTTCGAACTTTTGGGGAGTCGTCGAAACAGGCGCTGCATAATATTTCTTCCCGACGAAATGTCAAGAAAAATAAACGTTAAGTAATGTCCTGTATTCGGAGCGCGGGCGGCTCGCCCGCAATGGCCCATACAGTGCGCAGCCTTACCCTGCGGGCGAGTCGCCCGCGCTCCGATCGTTTATCGCAGCGACTGAAGAATCAACTCGGCGGCGCGATCGGATGCGCCTGTCTCACCGAGCTTATGGGCCACTTCTGCAAGTTGCGTGCGAGCGGTTTTGTTGACGGCGGGATCGAGTAACTTCAGCAGTTCGCCGGAAAGATTTTCCGCGGTGAGATCGTTCTGCATCAACTCTCTTGCCAGCTCTTTACCGGCGACTAAGTTGACTAAACCGTAATGTGAAACGTTGATGAGGCGTCCGAGTGTGTGCCAGTTTGTGGCTGATTCTTTATAGACCACGACCATCGGCGTTTCCAGCAGTGCAGCTTCGAGTGTCGCAGTGCCACTGGCTATTGCGGCGGCATCGGAAGCGGCGAGCGCTTCGTGCGTTTGCTGATGAATGAGTTTGATCGCAGGCTTACCGTTCTGCCGCGTAAGGATTTCTCTTGTCTCTTCAATCGTGCGGCTCGGCGCGACGACAATCACGCATTGAACCTGCGGACGTACGCTCGTGAGTTTCGTGATCGATTCGAGCATCGGCGGCAGGATGCGTTGTAACTCCTTGCGCCGGCTGCCGGGCAGAAACGAAACGATCGGCTGCGCGGGATTCAAATCGTGCTGGCGGCAAAACTCTTCGCGATCGAAACGCGCCTTCACTTCACCCGCGAGCGGATGACCGACATATTCAACGTGGTCCACACCGCGCGTGCGAAACCATTCGGCTTCGAAGGGAAGTATCGACAACAGCAGATCGACGTCGCGCTTGATCCGGTTGATGCGGCGCGGCCGCCACGCCCACAACTGCGGACTGATGTAATAGATCACTTTCAAACCGCGGCGATGAAGCGCACTGGCCAGTCGCAGGTTGAACTCGGGCCAGTCAACCAGCACGACTGCATCCGGCGAACGTTCGAGCGCTGCTTTTTTGAGCCGGCGAAATGCTGAGAGGAATCTTGAAAACACGAAGGTGACTTCGAGAATGCCCATGATCGCGAGCTCGTCGGAGTCGACGACTGTTTCCACACTAGCCGCGCGCATCCGCGGGCCAGTCGCGCCGAAAAACTCCAGGTGTTTGTCGCGTTTCCGTAAGGCGTTTACCAGCGCCGCCGCGTGGGCATCACCCGACGGCTCGCCAGCAACGATCATCAGTTTTGGCACCGGCGAATAATAGCAGCCACGGACTTTCACGGACTAACACAGACTTTTTTAGAATGTTCTTCTCCGTGTATGTCCGTGTTAGTCTGTGGCTCATTTTTCGTGCTAGCATCCACGCGCTTTACTGATTAGCCGAAGCCCCCGGAGGATTCCACTCACTTTTGCGCGTAGTGCTGGCAAACCTGCTGCTGCTCTTTGTCTGCCAGTTTGCACTTGCGCAGCAAACTAATCCGGTCGATCGCAAGGTAACCAATCCGCTCACCGACACGCCGAACGTCAATCCGCTGCAAACAGATCAACCAGTCCAACGACGTCCTTCAACACAAGGCGCCGTGCAAGGCACTGCCACCGATCAGATCGAAGTCACTTCGACGAAACAATCCGGTTCCGGACCGGAGAACGCGCGCGTTGCTGTTTATGAAGGCAACGTCGACGTGCGTATCGGCACGTATCGTTTGCAAGCCGACAAAGTCACGGTTTACGAAGCAGAGAATCGCGCCGTCGCGGAAGGCAGCGTTGTTTTCGATCAGGCCGACATGCAACGCATCACCGGTTCGCGCGCCGAGTGGAACTACCGCACCAAGCTCGGTTACTTCGTCGACTCCACCGGGTTCACGAATCAAACGCAGGACGGCACGCGCATTTACTTCACCGCCGATCGCGTTGAACGCGTCAGTCTCGATACGATCGTCGCCACCAACGTACAGGTGACCGCGTGTGACGAAGACGTGCCGAAGTGGAGTTTTCACGCCGCCAAGGCGCGCATCAAAACCGGCGATCGCGTGCGCGTTTATTCGCCGAAGTTGCGACTGAAAGACATTCCGGTTTTCTACTTGCCCTACGCGTCGGTCTCGATCAAACCGCGCGATCGCGCGTCGGGTTTTCTGACGCCGACGTTTGGCGGTTCGGGCGCAAAAGGCGTGCGACTCTCGACCGCGTACTACCAAACACTCGGCCGTTCAGCGGATTTCACTTTTCGCAGCGACATCTACACGCAACGCGGCCTTGGCTTCGGTGGCGACCTGCGCACGCGCGCCAATTCACGTTCTTATCTGAACTTCGGTTTCTATGCGGTTAAAGATCGAATGTTTGGACCAGAGGAAGACGAAGCGCATCCCGATCAGGGCGGTTCGAGTATTTACGTCGACGGCGTGCATTATTTCAAAAACGGTTTCATCGCCGCCGCGGACGTAAACATCACTTCCAACCTCGCGTTTCGCCAGGTCTTCTCCGACAACATTCAACAAGCCATCTCGCCGGAAGAGACGTCGCAGGTTTTCGTCAACAAGGATCACGACGAGTACAGTTTCAACTTTCTCGCGCGCGGACAGGTTACGTCGCTAACCAACGCGCGCATTCGCATCCGGCAGTTGCCGAGCGTCTCGATCGACAAGCGTCCGACCATTCTCAGTTTCCTGAAAAAGCTGCCGGTTTACTTTTCTTTCAGCGGCGCCGCGGAAGGTGTCAGCCGTAAAGAGACGGTGGAAGATCTGGCGCAGTTCATTATTGACGTCGGCGGCAATCCGATCGTCACGCCTTCGATCGTGCAGCGGCTCGATATGAATCCGCGTTTTGAACTGCCGTTGACGTTTGCGGGTTGGAACGTCACTGCATCCGGATCGGGCCGCGTCACGTTTTATTCAAACTCACTCGATCCGGCGACACGCGACGTGCTCAGCCGCAACATCACGCGCACGTACGGCGAGTTTGAACTCGACGTTCGGCCGCCGGCGTTTGCGAAAGACTTTCGTCACGGCGACGGCGGTTTCTGGTTTCGTCACGTGATCGAGCCTTACGTGGTCTATCGCAAAATTTCCGGCATTAACGATTTCAATCGGATCATTCGTTTCGACTATATCGACGCCATTGCCGACACGAACGAGATCGAGTTCGGCGTCGCGAACCGTTTTTTCACGCGCCGTT
>DATELP010000162.1:0-7342 GCA_035276425.1 Pyrinomonadaceae bacterium | reverse complement strand
CCGCTAACAAAAAGAAACCTTGAAAAAGCTACTCAGTCTTTTGCTGTTGTTTTCAGTCGCACTCGCGACGATGTTTACGTCACGCGCTGCGGACGGCACGGTTGCGATTGTCGGCGCGACGTTGATCGATGGTTCGGGACGTGGTGCGATAACGGACGCCGTTGTTCTTCTGAAGAACGACACGATTGTCGCCGCCGGCAAACGCAATCAGGTCCAGGTTCCGTCCGGTGCGCGTGTGATCGATGCGACTGGAATGGTAGTCGCGCCCGGTTTCATCGACGCACACAATCATTCGGATCGTGGTTTCAGCAGCGATCCTTCGGCTGCGTCGCAAGTTTCACAAGGCATCACTACTGTCGTTGTGGGCCAGGATGGCGGCTCGCCGTTTCCTGTCGGCGAGTTTCTGCAAAACCTCGACAAAAATCCGCTCGCGCTGAACGTGCTCACGTTCGTGGGTCATGCGACCGTGCGAGAGCGTGTGATGGGTGAAGATACGAATCGTCTTGCCCGTCCCGAAGAAATTGAAAAGATGCGGCAGTTAGTCGAGCAGGCGATGCGCGAAGGCGCGATAGGACTCTCGACCGGACTTGAGTACGAAACAGGCAAACCCGCGTCGACTGAAGAAGTCGTCGCGCTCGCGAAGGTCGCGGGTGCTCATGGCGGCATTTACATCAGCCACATTCGCGACGAAGCAGACTCGGCGTTCGAAGCGTTTGCGGAAGCGCTTCAGATCGGCAAAGAAGCGCATATTCCGGTGCAGATTTCGCACATCAAGCTCGGCACGCTGAAGGTTTGGGGCAAAGCGAAACAGGTCGTGGATCTGATCAATAAAGCGCGTTCGCGTGGTCAGGACGTGACTGCCGATTGTTATCCGTACGACGCGTGGAGTTCGACGATCCGGGTGCTGATCCCGAGTGGGCGTCACGAAGATCCGATCGACGTGGCGCGTGGTTTAGCGGACGTTGGTGGACCAGCAAACATCACGATCGTTTCTTGCCGCGCGCATCCTGAATATGAGTTCAAGACGATGGCCGAGATAAGTAAAGCGGAAAAGATCAGTCCGGTTGAGCTGTACATGAAGATCGTGCGCGATGGTGGTGCGGGTGTGGTTTGCCACTCGATGAAGGACGCAGACATCCAGATGTTCTATCGCCAGCCGTGGGTGATGGTCAGCAGTGACGGTGGCATCGGTTCGCGGCACCCGCGCGGTGCGGGCACGTATCCGCGTGTGTTGGGTCGTTACGTTCGCGAGCAGCGTTGGTTGAGTTTACCGGAAGCGGTTCGCAAGATGACTTCGTTTCCGGCGGCGCGCTTCAAGCTGAACGATCGGGGGCTGATTCGTCCGGGGTTCAAGGCTGACCTCGTGTTGTTTGATCCGGTGCGGGTTATCGATCGCGCAACGTTCAAAGATCCGCAGTTAGTTGCGGACGGTGTGCAGCGCGTGTTTGTAAACGGAATCGAAGTTTGGAACGAAGGAAAGGTTACTGGCGAGCGTCCGGGCCAGGCGCTGCGCCTACACGACTCTTCATCGAAGCGCTGAACTGTTTTGAGTTCAGCCTTTAGGCTGTCTTTGATAGACAAGCTAAAGCTTGAACTCAAAACGACTAGATCAAAAGTCCGGCGATTAGTTCTTTGAGCCAGTTAACGTCGATGGGTTTCGTGACGTAAGCGTCGAAACCCGAGGCTTTCGCATCGGAACGAAAGTCGGTTTCCTGGTGCGCAGTCATCGCGATGATCGGAACGTTTTTGAGTTCCTCGTTCTGGCGCATCAACCTTGCCGCCGCAAAACCATCCATCAGCGGCATCGTGAGGTCCATCAGAATTACGTCGGGGTTGTCGCGGTTCGCGCTTTCGACCGCCTTCTGGCCGTTCTCGGCTTCGAACACAATGAAGCCGTGGTCTTCCAATGCCAGACGCAGAACGAGTCGCGTGTCTTCAAAGTCTTCGACCAGCAATACTTTCAAGTCTTTTCCGTTGCGTTCGCCCATAGTTCGATAAGTTGTGAGGGGTTGGACTCTATGCTGCGGCTGAGTTGCTGTCAAGCGGCAATTTCCGAAACTAATTTTTGGGAATCGTCGTTAATGACCCCGACAGTCCATTTTCCAAGCAATTTCTGAGGCAGGACAATGAAACGCATAATTATTTTGATCGTGCTCGTGGCGCTCGCGGCTATCGCCGGCGTTGTCGTTCGCTCGTCTTCGGGTAAAGGGACAGTGGCGGAAATTCGCGGGCTCGTCTCGCATCAGGCTGCGGACGAAGTTCGTGAAGAGGTGCGGCAGAACTACGAGCTTGCGCCCGGTGCGCGCGTCGAACTGGGTGGAATCAACGGCTCAGTCACGATCGAAACGTCTGACACGCGAACAGCGGAGGTCTACATCGTACGCACCGCGTCCAGCCAGGAAGCCTTGAGTCGACGCAAGATCGAGATTCAGGCGGATGCGAACCGGCTGCGCATCACAGGCGAGACGACCGACCACAACTTCTTCGCGAAGTTGTTTGGTTCCAAAGCCTCAGAACGCGTCACGCTGAAAGTGCCGCGTCAGATTTCGCTTTACGCGAAGGGCGTGAATGGAGCTTTTGTGGCGGGCGATCTCGATGGCGCGATTGACATCGGCGGCATTAACGGAAAGGTTCACGTTACGAACGCCGCGGGTAGTGCGACGTTGTCAGGGATCAACGGAAACGTTGTGTTCGGTATGAAACGGATCGAAGCGGAAGGCGTTAATCTCAGTGGCATCAACGGCAACATCGAATTGCAGTTGCCGGCGGACTTGAACGCGGATTTTGATGCGAAGGGCATGAACGGGCGCGTCATCGCAGACATGCCGAACGTCTCCATCGACAAGAGCAAACGCGACAATTATTGGGCGCGCATCGGCAGCGGCGGCAACGGCATCACCGCAAAGGGAATCAACGGCAACATCCGCCTTACCAGCGCCGCGCCCGCGACGCCCGCTGCGGACGCTGCCGACAGGAAGTGAGCCACAAAGAGGCACAAAAAGCACAAAAGGCACAAGACAGAATAGTAGGTAAAAGTCAGCTTCAGTTCGCACCGAGCGATCTGAAGCTGAACTTTTTTGGTAAGGTTCTGTCTTGTGCCTTTTGTGCTTTTTGTGCCTCTTCGTGGCTAAAAGTCGAAAGGTTTGCGGGTGGTTAGCGTTGGCGCGTTCCACCCGCGCAGCTTTTCATTCCACTGCGGCAACGTGTCGCGCAGGAACTTGTTGACCTCCTCCATTCGCGCACGATACGCGGGTTCAATCTCGTCGAAGAACTGACGCTGCCCGAGTGTTGGCCCAAAGTTCGCATCGAGTGTGAAGAACAGGTTACCGATATTGTCCGCCACCTGATCCCGCCCTGCAAGCCCCAATCCTTCGTTACGCGCCGCGAATTTGTCCTGCATCGTATCCAACTCTTTGATGTAGTCTTCGAGCGCTTTCATCATGTCCTTGTCAGGCTCTTTGTTGAGCGTCTTCATCGTCGTCTGCGCCTGCTTGAGCTGCTCTTTCAGACTGTCGAGAAAACGCAACGACATATTCATCGTCGACTGCATGTCGCGCAGTTTGATCTGCATGTCGAGCGTCTGTTGCAGCTCCGCGGTCGAAGCCTTGATGCCCGGATCGAGTTTCACTTCAACTTTTTCTTCAAACACTTTGTCGCCGACCGTGAGTTTCACAGTGTAAGTTCCCGGCAACACCTGTGGACCACGCGGTCCGCCGCCAAACGAGATCTGTTCCGGCGTCGGCGGACGTCGCACTTCAGGACCTCCCAAACGCAGGTTCCACGCGACCCGATTCAAACCCTTCTCGCGCGATGGACGCTCAATGTCCTGAATCAGTTTCCCATCACGATCGAAAACCTGAAGTTTCAAAGTGGTCTTCTCGTCGACTTTGTCTTTCAAGTAATAAGTGATTAAAGCGCCACCCGGAGGATTCGGACCAGTGAACACCTTTTCGCCGATGCCGTAACGCGTGAACCGGCTCGCATATCTCAACCCCGGCCGCACCGGAAACAGATACGCATTGCTGTCGAGAATCTGTTGATTCATCCGTTGCAGCACAGTCGCGTCGTCGAAGATCCAGATACTGCGTCCGTGCGTGGCGAGAATCAGATCGTTCTCGCGCGGGTGGATCAGGATGTCGTGAACGGACACGTTCGGCAGGTTCTTGAGATTCAACGCGAGCCAATCTTTGCCGCCGTTGTAAGAAGCAAACAGCCCCAACTCCGTTCCCGCATAAAGCAGGTTTGTGTTCTTCGGATCCTCGCGCACGATCTGCACGTAAGCCTTCGCCGGTAAATTTCCCGTGATGCCTGACCAGGTTTTCCCACCATCATTGGTTCTGAATATGTACGGCCGAAAATCATCAAACATGTGCCGGTCGAACGACACATACGCCGTATTCGCGTTAATCCGCGAAGGCTCGACGTGTGACACCGGTGAATTCTTCGCGACGCCCGGCACATCCGCGATAATGTTTTTCCAGTTCTTGCCGCCGTCGGTCGTCACTTGCAGATTACCGTCGTCAGTGCCAACCCAAATCTGACCCCGCTGCACCGGCGACTCAGCGATGCTGATGATCGTCGAGTGATACTCAGCCGTCGAATTTTCAAACGCGATCGGACCACCGGCGTCTTTCAACTTCTCAGGATCGTTCGTCGTCAGGTCAGGACTGATCTGTTCCCACGTCTTGCCAAAGTCAGGTGACTTGAACACGACGTTGCCCGCGAGAAACACCGTCGTCTTATCGTGAGCCGAAAAGACGATCGGCGAGTTCCAGTTGAAACGATACTTCTGTCCCGCGGCCGGACCGCCGCCACTGCCGCGTCCCCACGGATTGATCGACTGCTGTTCGCGCGTGCGAAAGTCAGTCCAAACGATGTCTCCGCCCTGCGATTCCGAAAGATACTGCTCGGGATCGTCAGGATGATTGATCATGTAAAAGCCGTCGCCGAAACTCACCATGCGCCAATCGTCGTTCATGATGCCCGCAGGTTCGCGCGTGCGGCTTGGTCCAGTCCACGAGCCGTTGTCCTGCAAACCACCCATGATGTAATAGAACGGCGTCCGGTTGTCGGCGTGAATCTGGTAAAACTGGCCCAACGGAATGTTGTAAACCGCTTCCCACGACTCGCCGCCGTCGTAAGTGACAGCGATACCGCCGTCCTGTCCGTTCCACATTCGTTTCGGGTTTTTGGGATCGAGCCAGAGCGCGTGAAAGTCGATGTGCGTGCGGCCGGTGATCGAACGAAACGTCTTGCCACCGTCCACCGATGTGAAAAGCGTCGATGCAACCGCAAAGATGTGGTTCTCGTTGGTCGGATCGACGCGGACCTTCGTGTAATAAAACCCGCGTGACACGATGTCGTCGTTCTTCGAAACCATCTTGAACGTCTCGCCGCGATCATCTGAACGATAAAGCGTGCCGTCTTTAGATTCGACAATCACATAGACCACGTTCGGATTACTCGGCGCGACGCGCACGCCGATGCGGCCCATCAGTTTCGGCAAACCGTTCGTCAACTTGTTCCACGTGCGGCCGCCGTCGATCGACTTGTAAACGCCGCCGTTCTCACTACCGCTGCGATGCGTCCAGGGCTTGCGCTCGAAACTCCACATGCCGGCGTAAAGGATGTTTGGATTGGTCGGATCGATCTCGAGATCCGCGACGCCGTGCTGGTTGTCGATGTAGAGCGTCTTGTTCCATGTCTTACCGCCGTCCGTAGTCATGAACACGCCGCGTTCTTCGTTCGGACCGAAAGCGTGGCCCAACGCGCCGATGTAAACGATGTCCGGGTTCTGCGGATTGATCGCGATCGCGGAGATGCGCTCGGTCTCTTTGAGTCCCATGTGCTGCCACGTCTTGCCGCCGTCGGTCGACTTGTAAACGCCGTCGCCGAACGAGACGCTGTTGCGCACAGCGGATTCGCCAGTGCCGACCCAAACCACGTCGGGGTTACCGGGCGCGAGTGCGATGTCCCCGATGGATATCGTGCCCTGGCGTTCGAAGATCGGCTTCCACGTCACGCCGCCGTTCGTCGTTTTCCACAAACCTCCCGAAGCACTCGCAACGTAAACAACATTCGGATCGCCCGGCACGCCTTCGATGTCGGCGATGCGGCCGCCCATGTTTGCTGGTCCAATGCTGCGCCACTCGAGTCGCGAGAATGCCTCTTCCAGCGGCGACTTCGGCGGCGCGACGCCGTCCTGAGCGAAGCTGTTTAGCGCCGTGAGCGCAACGACGAACAGAGAGATAGCCAGCAGGGGTAAGCGAAAGCGCATCGATTGTCTCCTTAAGAAATAATCCGTGGTATCTGTGTTAATCTGTGGCTGATTATGACATTTCCGCAAACCGATCGCACCAAACTTAAACGCCTGCCGAAGCGCGGCCACTTCGATCGCGACACCGTCAACGCGATTCTCGACGAGGGTTTTATTTGTCACGTAGGGTTTGTCGCGGACGGCCAGCCGTTTGTGATTCCGACCGGCTATGCGCGCGTTGACGACAAACTCTACATTCACGGTTCGCAGGCGAGCCGAATGCTGCGCACGCTGGCTGGCGGCCTGGACGCGTGTGTGACCGTGACTATCGTTGACGGTTTGGTGCTGGCGCGCTCCGCGTTTCACCACTCGATGAATTATCGTTCGGTGCTGGTGTTTGGCCACGCAACGCTTGTCGATGAGCCGCAGGAGAAATACGCAGCGCTCCTCGCGCTGTCGGAGCACATCGTTCGCGGCCGTTGGGCTGACGTGCGCGAGCCTAACGAGCAGGAACTGAAGCAGACGACGGTGCTCTGCCTGCCGCTGGACGAAGCATCCGCGAAGATCCGCACCGGACCACCGCTCGACGACGAAGAAGATTACGCGCTGCCGATCTGGGCAGGGATTGTGCCCTTGAAGTTGACGGCGGGCGAACCGATCAAAGATCCGCGTTTATCCGTGGAGATCCCCATTCCCGACTACGCCGCGCATTACAAACGTTAGACCTTCTGCGCTCCGTTACTTTCTGATTGCTTCCAGCAAGACGCGGCCTGTCGCACTGCTCGGCGCCGTGATGTGCAACAGTGCCGACAAGGTCGGTGCGATGTCGGCGGGCGATGCTGCTTCGAGGTAGCGGCCCGGAATGATGCCGGCGCCCATGATGATCGTCGGCACGTGCGTGTCGTACGTGTAGGGCGAACCGTGCGTAGCGGTGATCGTGTCACCGAGATATTTGTAAGGCTCCGCGACGATCACGACGTCGCCGCTGCGCGCAGGAAAGAAACCGTGTACGACGCGACGCTCGACGGGATCGGTCGTCGACGTTGCACCGCGCAACAGTTGAGCGCGCGTGAAGCAACGAGCAAT
>DATELP010000161.1:0-15017 GCA_035276425.1 Pyrinomonadaceae bacterium | reverse complement strand
ACAACGCCGTGGTTTCGCATCTCGACCTCCAGGATTTGGTGAAGATGATCTCAGCCAGTTTGCGCGACATTTTGCCGCACGACTCCGCGGGGATCGCGCTTTACGAACCCGAGTTCAACCATCTCCGCGAATACAGCAACGTTTCGTACAAAGACCTCAGCGCGTTTCGCGTGGGCGATACGATTCCGCTCGAAGGAACGCCCGCCGGAGAAGTTTACGTTACCGGCAAATCGCTGCTCGTCAAGCATCCCAACCTCGAACAGTATCCCGCGGATCGATACTCACAGCTTACCGAGGAAGGCAGTCCGAAGTCCGCTTGTTTGGTCCCACTCACTACGCATGGACGAAAGCTAGGCATCGCGGGTGTGAGCAGCACGCAGCCGAACTATTTCACCGCAAGAGATTTGGAACTCTTCGAACACGTTTCCGATCAGATCGCGATCGCGGTTGAGAATAGTTTGAACTACGAGCGCGCGAACCGTGAGCGAGTGCGCGCGCAAATGCTGCTCGAGATTAGTAACGCGATCACTACCAATCTCGATCTGCACGAGCTCATTCAGGCGACCTCCGCCTGTTTGCGTAACTACTTTCAACATGACTTCTCCGGAGTGGCTTTGTGGAACGACGAAACGAACCAGATGTCGGTCCACTCCCTGGCGGAACCGAACAAGTACCTCGTTGAAGGAAGAGTTTTTCCAATCGAGGGCACGCTGACCGGATTGGCGTTTACCACAGGCCAACCGATCGTTCGCAACAGGTACGATCCCGATGAGTCGTCGTGGTCGCTCTCGCGGAAATTTCAGGAAGAACACAGTTTGAAGGCGATGTGCTTCATCCCGATGATTTGGGGTGACCGCGCGGTCGGTGTGCTGAATCTTGGTTGCCGGCGTGAAGATGCGTTCAGCGAATCTGATATTGAATTACTCACGCACATCGCGGGTCAGGTGGCTATCGCGTTTCAGAACAGTTTGAACTTTCAACGCGCTACCAAAGCGAAGGAGCGCACCCAGACGCTGCTGGACGCGAGTAACGCCATCGCGAAAAATCTCGACTTGCGCGAACTGCTACGCACTACCTCAACGTGTTTGCGAGGCTACTTCAATCACGACGTTACCGGACTCGCGCTTTACGACGAAGACACAAACAAACTGATGGTCCATGCCATCGACCGTCACGACAACAGCCAGTTCGCAGCCGAAGGCACTGCTTTTTCGCTCGACGGCAGCATGATGGGACAGGCGTTTACCAGCGGCCAGCCGATTCTCGAGTGGCGCATCGACAACGAGACAGAGCATAGTCCGCAAATGAAAGCGGCATACGATGCCGGTTGGCGCTCGGGCGCTTGTGTTCCTCTGATCACGCGCGATCGAAAACTCGGAGTGCTCGGTCTTGCCAGTCTGCGCGATGATGCGTTTAGTGAGATCGATGCCGACCTGCTCATAAATATCGCCGGACAGGTCGCGTTGGCGGTCGAGAATGTCATGCAGTACCGGCAGATCGAATCGCTGAAGAACAAGCTGGCGAGTGAAAAGGGTTATCTGGAAGAAGAGATCAAGACGCAGTACAACTTCGCCGAAATAGTGGGCCAGAGTAGCGCGCTGCTTGGAGTGCTGAAGCAAGTCGAGACTGTGGCGCCGACTGATTCGACGGTCCTGCTGATTGGCGAAACCGGAACTGGCAAGGAGTTGATTGCGCGCGCGATTCACGATCTGAGTTCGCGTAATGAACGTACGTTGGTGAAGCTCAACTGCGCTGCGATTCCGACTGGTTTGCTCGAGAGTGAATTGTTTGGACACGAGAAGGGCGCGTTTACCGGGGCTGTAACTTCGCGTGTCGGCCGCTTTGAGTTGGCGCATCAAGGCACGTTGTTGCTTGATGAGATCGGTGAGATTCCGTTGGACTTGCAACCGAAGCTGTTACGCGTGTTGCAGGAGCACGAGTTTGAACGTCTCGGTAGTTCGCGCACGATCAAAACCAATGCTCGATTGATTGCCGCAACGAATTGCGATTTGGCGAAAATGGTTGCGGACAAGACGTTTCGCAGCGACCTCTTTTATCGGCTCAACGTCTTTCCGATCATGATTCCGCCGTTACGCGAACGTAGCGGCGACATTCCTTTGCTGGTTGGGTATCTGACGCAGAAACACGCCGCGCGCATGAACAAGCACATCAGATCGATTCCCGCTCCGACGATGGAAGCGTTGTGCAACTACCACTGGCCGGGCAACGTGCGCGAGCTTGAGAACTTCGTTGAGCGCTCCGTGATTCTTTCGCGCGGCGCGGAACTGGAATCTCCGTTGACCGAACTGCAAACAGTTAACGGCTCGGCTGCCGCAGCCTCGGTCGGTACTTCCGCCGCGGCTGCTGACGGTCAGTCTGCAAAACCAAAGCTCGGCACAATGGACGACATGGAACGCACCTACATCGAAGAAGTCCTGCGTCATGCAAACGGCATGATCGCGGGCAAAGGCGGCGCCGCCGAAATCCTCGGCATGCCCAGTTCCACCCTCCGCAGCCGCATGAAAAAACTCGGGATCAAGTAGGGCCACAAAAAAGCACAAATAGCCACGAAGAGGCACAAAAAGCACAAAAGGCACAAGGCATAAAAGAGAAAAAGCGACCCGCTAAGTCCTTTAATACAACTTGTGCCTTTTGTGCTTTTTGTGCCTCTTTGTGGCTCATCCTTTTTGTGGCTCATCCCGCAGGTACTTGCGCCTTTAGTTCGGTAATTTGCCCGGCGCGAAGAACGCGTACCGTTACTGTGTCGCCGGGTTTCAGGCTGTTCATGTAATCCCAAATCTTCGACATGGCGCTGCCGTCGGGCGTCACGGAAATTCCACCGACGCCGAGAATGATGTCGCCGCCCACGAGGATCTCGCCGCCGGCAATCGCGGCTTTGTAAGTGCCACCGATCAGACCGATCGACGCTGCCGGAGAATTGTCGGCGATGCGTTGGACCAACAGTCCCGCCGGCTGCGGGATGTTGAAGATACGCACCCACTCACCCGAGAGCAGCACCCCATCAATGCCACTCCAGAAACCCTTCCTCGCGATCATTAACTTCTGCGCCAGGTTTGAAGTCACCGCGAACCCGAGACCCTCAGATCCACCGGACTGTGAAAGGATCGAACTAACGATACCCACAACCTCGCCCGCGAGATTGAACATTGGACCACCCGAGTTGCCTTTATTGATCGCCGCATCCGTTTGCAACATCTCGAGCGCAGTCATCCCTGCTACTGTCGTCTTCGGCGCGCGGCGCGCACTGATGTGTCCGGCCGACAGACTGTGGCCCATCCCGTACGGCGCGCCGATCACGAACACATCATCGCCGACTTGCATCTTGTCCGAGTCGCCCAATGTCGCCGGCTTCGCGTTGTACGGAACCCAATCCAACTTCAGCAGCGCAAGGTCAGCACTCGGCACCGACGAGATCACTTTGGCCGGTACGAGTTGACCGTCGCTGAACTCGACTTCGATCTTGTCAGCAGCCTGGACCACGTGCGCCGCTGTCAGCACTTTGCCGTCGCTCGAGATCAAAACTCCCGATCCCGAGCCCGGCGAACTGACAAACATCGACTGCGGGGCCGTTAGCAGGTTCTTCTCGACCGTCTTAACAACAACGACCGATGAATCAACCGCTCGCACCACGTCGCGCAATTGCTGCGCAACAGCGTCGTACGCGGCGAGTACCAGCATCAACAACAGAAGTAGTAATGAAACGAGTGTTCTCATGATTAGCGTTTTACTGACGTGCAATTTGGTGATCGAAATTTTCAGTGATGATCGCGATCGAACCGTCGTCATAGTTAATACGCGAAACGGCCATATACGTTGGACCGCCTGCCGAAAGATCTTTGAACTCGGAAACGATCCGCACCAATTTGTCATCGAAAATTGTCTGAATCTCGACGCGCTGTTGCTTGCGTGTCGCCGGATCCGTCCAGATGGTCATCGAATCACCCGCGTGCAACACGCTGCTGCCGTCGACGCGCATGAGTTGCCGTCCACCAACCAGTTCCAGTCTCATCGACGCCGAAGCCATGAATTTCTGCATCTGCTCCGGAGACAATTCACTGTACGAGCGCGCCAACTCACCTAACCCCCGCACCGTCTCCTTAAACTCCTTGAACTTCTTCTCCGCGATCGCTTTGCGCAAACCGAACTTCGGCAAATCTGGTTCGGGCGTGCCTGAGATCGGCGTCGTCAACACCTGACCATTGACGTCATAACTAACCGAAACCAATTGCACGTTCTTCGTTTCGCCTTTGCGTTGCACTTCCGTGCGACGCTTCCATTCATACCGTCGCAAGGCTGCGGCATTCGCATGCGCCGCTTCCGCGGGCTTCACAATTGTTTGGGCCATCCCGGTGAGGGCGCTTAGCGATACAAGCGCCCCCAATCCCACACCCATTAGCAAGGTCTTCATCTTCATCTCACCTCCGCTTAGTTTTTACCCGCCTGGTTTTTCTTGAACTTCTGAACGAGCTTCGTCACAGCCTTCGTGACGTCTTCATTCAGCTTCTTCGCGTTGAGCGTTCCCGTGGCGTAACCGCGCCAAACTTCCTGCTTCGTCACGTTGTCAACAAACACCACCACGAGTGTGCCTTCAGTTACCTGGTCGACGGCGATACTGCCGCGCCGTTGAAACCAACCGTAGCGATTGTCCTGAATGTCGAGGCCGGTTTTGGTCGAGACGAAATAGCTGATCAGAAAATCCGGTTGACCGCTTTCACTGAAACCATTCGCCTGAAGCTGTGAATTCAGATTGTCGTGAATTCGGTGCTCGTTGATCGGACTCGCGGCCAACGGATCGCGTGGTCCACGTTCCTGGTTAACGAAGCTGTACGTGCGCAGCTTCGCGAGGTTAAAGTTATGGTCGTAATCAGTTTGTATCGACTGGGCCATCGCGCCCGTGGCGCAGATGAAAACAAGCACACTCCAGCCAAACAAGTTGCGAACAACTCTCATCGTGACTCTCTCCTTAGATTGTTTGTGAAAAAACTTTACCCGGCTGCCTCCGACTCACTCCGCGCTTGCGGGCGTCCGATTGCAGTAGCGAAATAGGCTCTTAACTGTGCGAGCGGAGCTTCAGCGGAAACAAAGCCGATGTAGTTATCCGGCCTCAGCAACACGCTGAACGGCTTGTCCGTGCCGAAGATCTCGGTGACGCGCTCGTTAAGAGGAAAGATGTGATAGTCGACGAGGTTCGGAAACTCGTGCTCGATTCGCTCGCGCGCGTGTTCCGGACCTTCGACCTCGTTGGTGAAACAAAGTAAGTGAAACTCAGGTGCGTGCAGCGAGTCGTAAACGCTCGTGCCGTCAACCAAAAAGTAAGGCATGCGATCGCCGGCTTTGATGTGGAAATCTTCGCCCGTGTCGAAACTCAACGAGTGGTCGCGATACGTGATGCCGATCTGCGAAATGAGCGGGAAGATAAACTGGTTAACTGATTCCAGACCAACCAAAAAACTCGCCACGTACGGAAAGACGTAGCGCCGAGTAAACGACATTAGCCACGCCGGATTCACGAGCAGATCAAACATGCGATCCGTGGTCTCCAACAGACGCTGCGCGTTCTCGACGCGTTCTTCGTTGTAGCTGTCGAGAATGCGCGCGTTCGCATCGCCGCGCAGGACCAGCGCGAGTTTCCACGCGAGGTTGTAACCATCCTGAATGCCGGTGTTCATTCCCTGCGCCCCCGCCGGGGAATGAATGTGCGCGGCATCGCCCGCCACGAAGCAGCGGCCCTCGCTAAACTTGTTAACCCGCCGCGAGTGGACCTTGTACGTCGAAAACCAATTTACCTTGTATATGTCGAGCTCGAGTTGCGTGTCCGCGAGAACCTGCCGCTCGATCTCTTCATACAACACCTCGCCTTCCTTGAGATCGGTGTCTTCAGGGAAGACGCCGACGATGCGGTAACGATCTTCACCCGGCATCGGGAAGAACGCCGTCGACTGGTCCTTCGCGAGACACGCCGCCAGCATGTCGTGCGGAAACTCCCATTTGATCTGCACGTCGGCGACATAAAACAAACGCTCGAGCGTGCTTCCTTCAAACGTCAGGCCCAACTCTTTGCGCACGTGACTCTTCGCGCCGTCGCAAGCGACGAGATACTGCGCCTCAACCAACTGCTTCTCGCCGCTTGCGTTAACGATAGTGCCCGCTACCCCCGCGTCGTCTTGCGAAAAGTCCACAAGAGTCGTTTGCCACTGGACGTCTTTTCCCTGGCCTTTAACAAATTCATAAAGCAGCTTCTCGTGTTTGCCCTGTTCGACGATCAGCAGGAACGGAAAGGGACTCATTCCCTGGCCCAACTCCGACAGTGGCACCTCCGCGCGCGCTTCACCACCTTCGATCAGTCGCACTCCTTTGGTAATCGTGCCGAGCTCGACTAATCGATCGGCAAGATCGATCTGCTGGTAAATCTCCAGCGTTCGCGCCTGCACGCCGATCGCTTTTGAGTAGGGCGTGGTGTCTTCCTTCTGATCGACGATCAGAAAATCAACGCCGTAGCGAATGAGTTGACACGCGAGCGCTAATCCCGTTGGGCCAGCGCCAACAATCAGTACCTCTGTTTTGATAATTCCCTGGTTCATGCTTCTCCTCCCGTGCAAACGATGGACCATTGTGGATCGCATATCTCGGCGGCGCTAATCGCGGCTTCAAGACGCGCTCGCATTTTCTCCACGATCTTCAATTGCGCTTTGACACTCTCGCGCTCGATCGTGAGTTGCCGGCGGCGCGCTTCACGCAAGTCTTCGGGTCTCGTCGAACCGATTCCTGCAAATGCACGCTCGATGTTTTCCGGTTTCAGGTCCTCTTCCAATTGTTGCGCACGCAGGCGCAGCGTGTCTTCTTTAGTTTGCAACTCGATCAGTTGCAGTCGTAAGTCTTCGACTGTTCTGGTTTTTTCAGTTTCGGAAATATTAGCGCGTTCCTGAGCAGCCACCGCTCCGTGCAGTAACACTACCAAGGACAGCACCAAAATTGTTTTCACTTTCGTGTTCATCGTAACTCCTCGGCGATGAGTCTTAGCAAAAGCCGGGCCGAATCTGTTTCCGCCAAATCTCGCGATACGGCTCTGCTTGCAACGCGATATTTGGCGTCCGACGCGATATTTGGCGTCGAAACTCGCGGCTTCGCGTCGTCTCGCAAACTCTGCAAAACACACCGCAAAAACCGTCTTCGTCTCACTCCTACAACAACTTAGCGCCGTGCAACCGCGCGCGACTAAACAATGGTCTCGGCCTTGCACTAGCAGCTAATGAAAGGACGCAGACGATGACAACAAGGATTACCAGGATTGAAGGTCAACGGACGAATCAGATGATTCTCAAACTCGAAGGCGCCGTCACGATCGCCGACGCCAGACTGCTCGAAGAGATTTGCAACGACTTACAGGACGAGCTGCGCTGCGCGATCACCATCGACCTCTCGGGCGTGAATTTTCTCGGCAGCCAAAGTGCGGAAATTCTCTGCCGGCTGAAGTCGATGCCGGACCTAGAGCTCGAAGGAGCGCACTTGTTTGTTCAGCAGATTATTGAATCAGTTGAAAGCAGAAACGGTGGATCCCATGAATAAACTCTTACTTCTACCCTTCATACTCTTAATCGCATGCCATACCGCGCTGGCCCAGGACAACGGCAACATCCTGACGCTGAACCAGGCCATCGAGATCGCGCTGAAGAGCAATCGCGAAGCGAAAAACGCGAAACTCGAAATCGATAAGGCCGAAGACAAACTCGGCGCATTTCGCACGCGCCGCTTGCCTTCGTTCAAAGTCAGCTCGCTGGTTTCGCAGCCGCTCAGCACCTTCGATACGACCTTTGAAAAGGGCGTGTTCGGCACTTATCAGGGCATCGGATCGGTTCCTAATGAAGACACTGTAATCACGTCATCTACTAACACGACCGGACTTATCGTGGGTCAGGTTAGCCAGCCACTAACACAACTGCGCCGCATCGGCTTACAGATCAAACAACAGGAACTCGCCGTGCAAATCTCTGAGACGCAGTTACAAGCTACCGAACAAGCGCTCGTTAACGACGTGAAGCGTGCTTATTACGCGGTGTTGCAAACCGAAGGCGCTGCGCGGGCCGCGGAAGAGTCAGTGAAACTCTATCGCGAACTCGATCGCGTCACGGGCGAGTATGTGGTCCAGCAAGTGGCGCTCAAAACCGATCTGATGGACGTGCAAACGCGCGTCGCGAAAGCAGAGTACGAAGTGCTGACGTTGAACAACACGCTGAGCACGCAGAAGGAACAACTGAACAATCTTCTCGGCCGCGACGTGCGCACCGAGTTCAGCGTTACCGATGCGGTTGAAACCGCGCAGATCGCGATGCGTGAGACGGACTTGGCCGAAGCGCGAAAGCGCGCACTGGACCACCGCCCGGAAATTCGCGAAGCACGTTTGCGGTTGCAGCAGGCAACGCTCGATAAGCGAGCGAAAAAGTCGGAGTTCATTCCCGACGTTAGCCTGACCTACAACTACGTCGCCACCTTCAACTATTCGAATTTTGTTCCGCACAGCGTGAGCGGCGTCGGCCTTCAGGTCGAGTGGGAAGTGTTTGATTGGGGGCGCAAAAAGAACGAAGTCAAAGAAAAGAATCGCGCGGTTGCGCAGGCTGACAACACGGTGCTCGAGACCGAGAGCCGCGTAATGATGGAAGTAAACGCGAAGTACCGAACGTTACAGGAAAGCTGCCAGCTCATTCGCATCGCGAAACTCGCGCAGACCACCGCGCGCGCGAACGTGCAGGTCGCTTCTTACAAATACCGGCTCGACGCGGTGCTGCTGAAAGACGTGTTGCAGGCGCAGACGTCGCTCGCGAATGCCGACTACGACTACCAAAAAGCTTTGCTCTCCTTCTGGACAGCGAAGGCGGATTTTGAAAAGGCGATTGGAGAAGACAAATGAAAACGAAACGAATGATTCCGGTTGCGATTCTTGTTCTGACCAGTTTGGTTCTGGCGGGCTGCGCGAAAGAAACGGCGAAACCGAAAGCCGCGAAACCCGTGAAGGTCAAGGCCGTCGAGTCACACTCAGCCGCGAACAACGTGCGTTATTCGGCGAGTATCAGGCCCGCGGCGCAGGTTGAAGTCGCGTTCAAAGTGAGTGGTTACGTCGACGACATCGCACGTGAGAAAGATCCCGCGGGCCAGTGGCGTTACATCCAGGCCGGCGACATCGTACACAAGGGTTTGACGCTCGCTCGCGTGCGCCAGAGTGATTACGCGGCGCGTGTAAACGAAGCGAAGTCGCAAATCGGTGAAGCACGTTCGGCGCTGGATGCGAACCACTCGCAATTGCACGAAGCAATCGCCGCGGTGGACACAGCGCGCGCGCAAGTGAACGACGCGAAAGCCGTGTTCGAACGAAACAAGCTCGACTACGAACGCGCGAAGATTCTTTTCAGTTCGGAAAGCATTACGAAGCCTGAGTACGACGCGACCAAACAGCAGTACGAAGTCGCCGAGGCGAAATACGAAGCTTCAAAGGGACAGTTGAAAGCCGCGGAAGCGAAAGTCGCGACGGCGCAGGCGCAGATCTCCGCGGGTGAATCGAGAATCAGGACCGCGGAAGCAACCACAGCCTCCGCCACGATTCCGCTACAAGACACACAGCTCAAAGCGCCGATGAGCGCGGTGGTGATCGAACGCAAAGTCGAGATGGGCACGCTCGTCGGACAAGGTTCGGCTGCGTTCGTGCTCGCGGATTTGAGTTACGTGAAAGCGGCGTTTGGTGTGCCGGACACTTCGCTCCGAAGTCTCAAGCTCGGCGATACGTTGACAATCACGAGTGATGCAACGCCGGGAACGGAATTCAGCGGACACATCTCGCGCATTTCGCCTTCAGCGGATCAGAACAGCCGCGCGTTTGAAGTGGAAGTCACGATTCCGAATGAACAGGGACTGTTGAAGCCGGGAATGATCGCTTCGCTGAACACTAATGAAGGAGATGTTGCGCTAACTCCGGCTCTTGTTGTGCCACTAACTGCCGTGACGCACGTTGCTGAGAATGCGAACGCGTACGCAGTGTTGGTAATGGAAGAGCGAGAAGGAAAACAGTTCGCGCGCATGCGGCCCGTGACGCTCGGGGAATCCGTCGGCAACGCGATCGTCGTCACGAACGGATTGAAAGCGGGTGAGATGGTGGTCACCACGGGCGTCAGCCAGGTGACCGATGGCGAACAGGTATCAGTGGTCCAGTAAAGAAACAGTGCCACAAAAAAGCACAAGTAGTTCTTGTGCCTTTTTGTGGCTATGAAGGAGAGCAGACATGTCTCACGGAAAGACCGACGAACAGATGATTGCCACCAAACACAACACCGCGCGCTTTTTTGTCGAGAAGCGTCACGTCAGTTGGGTGTTGCTCATCGCGACGTGCATCTGGGGCGTCTACGGCTACCTGCGGATGCCGCAGCGCAAAGACCCCGAAATCCAGGTGCGCACGGCGGTGGCGTTGGTGCCCTGGGCCGGCGCGAGCGCGGAGAAGGTCGAACAACTGGTCACCAAGAAAGTCGAAGAGCAGATGGCGGCAAACGCCAAGGTGACCAAGATTGAGTCGATCTCGCGCACCGGCCTCGCGGTCATCTATCTCGAGCTCGACGAGAACCTGAAAGAGACCGGCAAAGAACTGGACGACATCAAGTTGAAACTCGATGGCATCCACGATCTGCCGAACGGTGCTGGTCCAATCAACTTTATCAAAGACTTCGGCGACACGGCGGCGTTGATGTTGACCGTGGCGAGTCCGAAGACGGACCAGGCGGAGATCGCGCGACGCGCTCAAAGCGTGCAAGCCGCAATCGAGAAAGAGCGCGCGGCGACGAGCAATCCTGCCGATCCGTCCCGCTTCACGCTCGTGTTCACGGTCGCGCAGTCCGTTGACGATCGTTTACTGCGAACGCCGATCGAGATGTTTATCGCTTACATCAAGGAGAAAGGTTTCGCGAGTGAACTGCGCGTGATCGACGGCGACTCGTTCATCGCGTTCGACGGTATCTCAAACAAGACCGAGCCCGAGCTACTCGCTTACACGCAGGAATTCGTAAACGAACGGTTGCAGTCTTCCGAGTTTCATCCGGACGCGTGGCCGCCGTTTGTCGTCCACAATCCACAGGAAACGTTGCCGAAATTAACCGTGGTCGCCGGCGACAAATACACGTATCGGCAGATGGACGACTTCACCGACTTGATCGAGAAGACGCTGAAGACGGTGCCGCAGGTGTCGAAGGTCGCGCGTTCCGGCAATCTCGACGAAAGCATTTACTTGATCTATTCGCAGGAACGTTTGGCTTCATACGGCGTTCGACCAAGCAATCTCGAGAACGTGCTGAAAGGCCGCAACATCACCACGCCCGGCGGACAGCTCAACGTCGAAGGTAAAAACGTAAATCTCGATCCGACAGGTGAGTTCAAGAGCGAACGCGAGTTGGGCGACGTTCTCGTGCCCGCAGCAAACGGCTCGACGGTCTACCTGCGCGACCTCGCGCACATCGTTCGCTCTTACGAAAACCCCGCGCGCTACCTGAACTACTTCAACTCGCGCGACGCTGAAGGTAATTGGCGCCGCAGCCGCGCGGTGACGCTTTCCGTGCAAATGCGTTCGGGCGAACAGATCGGCGAATTCGGCAAACAGATCAACGTCGCACTCGCGAACCTGAAGCAACAGTTGCCGGAAGACCTGGTGTTCGCGCGCACTTCGGATCAACCGTTGCAAGTCGAGGAAAGCATCGACTTGTTCATGAAGAGTCTTTACGAAGCAATCATTCTGGTCGTGATCATCGCGCTGATCGGCTTTTGGGAATGGCGCTCCGCGTTGCTGATGGCTTTGTCGATCCCGATCACGCTCGCGATGACGTTTGGCATGATGTACACGCTCGGCATCGATCTCCAACAGGTTTCGATTGCAACGTTGATTATCGCGCTCGGTCTTTTGGTCGACGATCCCGTGGTCGCCGGCGACGCGATAAAACGCGATCTCGCACTCGGTCACAAGCGGTCCGTATCCGCGTGGCTTGGACCAACCAAGCTCGCGACGGCGATTCTCTACGCCACGATCACGAACATCGTCGCGTATCTTCCCTTCTTAATCATCAAGGGCTCGACCGGTGAGTTTCTTTTCACCTTGCCTGTCGTGCTGGCTTGTTCGCTGCTCGCATCGCGATTGGTCTCGATGACGTTCATACCGCTGCTGGGTTACTACCTGCTGCGGCCGAAAGCGGAGAAGTCGATCGAAGAACGCCGCAAGAGCGGGTTCGCCGCGCAGTATTACCGTCTCGGCACGTGGGCCATCAATCATCGTTGGAAAGTGATGGCCGGCGCGCTGGGGTTCCTGCTGCTCGGCGGCGTGATCATGAGCCAGCTCAAGACGCAGTACTTCCCGAAAGACTTGTCGTATCTCTCGTACATTGATGTCTGGTTACCGGAAGACGCACCGCTGTCGGCAACGAACGAGGCAGCGAAGCAGTCGGAAGCAGTCATTCGCGAAGTGGTCGCCGAATACGGCAAGCATCATCCGGACGACGATGGAAAGCCGCGCGACGTGCTCGAGTCGCTCACGACGTTTGTCGGCGGTGGTGGTCCACGGTTCTGGTTTTCGATCTCACCGGAACTGCAACAGTTGAACTACGCGCAGATCATTATTCAGGTTAAGGACAAACACGACACGAGCCATTTGGTGCATCCGTTGCAGGACGCTTTATCTGCCAAGGTTCCCGGTGCGCGCATTGACGTGCGATTGCTCGAGTCCGGCGCAGCGGTCGGATTGCCGGTCGCGATTCGTGTCAGCGGTCAGGACGCGCAGATGCTGCGTGCGTACTCCGACCGCGTGAAAGCGATCCTCGAAGAAACGGAGATCGCCGAGAGAGTTCGCGACGATTGGGGTGACGAGAGTTTTGCGGTCCATGTCAAAACCGATCCCGATCGCGCCAACATCGCCGGGCTGACAAACCACGACGTCGCGATGGCCTCGCTGTCCGCCACTCACGGCAACGAAGTGACGACCTTGCGCGAGGGCGACAAACAGATTCCGGTTGTCGCGAGGTTGCGCATGGAAGAGCGCGCACAGTTGGGCGATCTGAAAAACCTCTATGTTTATGCGGGTGAGAGCACGCAAAAGGTGCTGCTGCGGCAGGTCGCGTCGACCGAGTACGGCATGCAGATCGAAAAACTGCGTTCGCGCAATCAGTTTCGCACGATCACGATTTCGGCGATGCCCGCCGAAGGAAAACTCGCGTCTGAAGTCATGTCCGCGGCGCGTCCGAAGCTCAAAGCACTCGAAAACGAGCTCGCGGTTGGTTATCGCATGGAAGTCGGCGGTGAAGAAGAAGATCAGGTCGAAGGCTTTATGGATCTCACCGTTGTACTCGGGATTTCCGTGACCGCCATCTTCCTGGCGCTGGTCTTCCAGTTCAAGAACGCGATCAAACCGTTCATCGTTTTTGCGGCGGTGCCGTTCGGAATGGTGGGTGCGTTGGCGGCGCTGTGGATCATGGGCGCGCCGTTCGGCTTCATGGCTTTCTTAGGCATCGTGAGTCTCGTCGGCGTGATCGTCAGTCACATCATCGTGCTGTTTGACTTCATCGAAGAGAAACACGCCGAGGGAGAACCGCTGATTGAAGCGTTGCTCGACGCCGGCATCATGCGTTTGCGTCCGGTGCTGATCACGGTCGGTGCGACGGTGATCGCGTTGTTTCCACTCGCATCGCACGGTGGTCCACTCTGGGAGCCGATGTGTTACGCGCAGATCGGCGGCTTGAGTGTGGCGACGTTTATCACGTTGCTGCTGGTGCCGGTGATCTACTCAATCTTCGTGCTCGATCTTAAACTGGTGCAGTGGGAGCCACAGACACACACGGATGACACGGACAAACTCAAGCAGTTGAATGAGGGGTTAGCGTCATGAAATTACGACGAGTAAAACGAAATGGAAAAGCGTCAGGCACGTTTGAAAGCGAGTTCTCAGTCGAGATTTTGAAGAGCGACAAGCTGCGTGTCACGATCCTGATGGGTTTCTTTGGTATCGCGTTGCCGACGATCCTGTTGCTTGCGGTTTTCGCCTTCGAAGACTTTCAACGCATCTTTCACGGCAACTTCAAGCACTTTCTCTCGATCGTTTTAATGGTGCTTGGGCTGGGACTCGCGTTTTTCTCGGTGGAGTGGCTGGCGATCGACCGGCGCATCAAGGAGCAGCGCAAGGCTAATCCGCTGGTGCCGTATTTGAGCGCACTCGTCGAAACATCCATTCCGCTCGCCGCACTGTTGGTCACCGCACAGTACGTCGGACCGGCTTACGCGTTGTTGACGCCGGCGCCTTTCATGTACCCGCTGTTGATCGTGCTCTCGACGCTGCGGCTTGACTTCAAGCTCTCCGTGTTCACCGGAGCCGTGGCCGCGATTCAGTATTGGTTCGTGTCGCTGGTCTATGTTCATCAAACAGGAGTCGGTTCGGGTGTAGAACCGATCCTCGTGAGTGCGCCGCCGCACATCTTCAAAGGTTTTCTGTTGTTGCTGACGGGAATCGCGGCGGGTCTCGTCACAAGGCAAATCAAGAAACGCATTTTTAACTCGTTCGAAATGGTTGAGGAACGCAATCGCATCAGCCGGACCTTTGGCGAGTACGTGTCACCGATCGTGATGAACAAGTTGCTGACGTTGAAACCGGATCTGCGCAGCGAGAAACGCGAGGTGTGCGTGATGTTTCTCGACATCAGAAACTTCACGAGCTTCGCGGAAAAGCGTTCACCGGAAGAAGTAGTGAGTTATCTGGAGTCGCTGTTCGAGTTCATGATCGAGATCGTCAATCGCCATCACGGTGTCATCAACAAGTTTCTCGGCGATGGCTTCATGGCCGTGTTTGGCGCGCCGCTTTCGGAAGGTGGTGATTGTCTCAACGGTGTCGCCGCCGCGCGCGAGATCCTGACGCGCGTTGAAGAAGAGGTGGCGTCGGGACATGTGTTGCCGACGACTGTGGGCATCGGACTGCATGCTGGTGAAGCAGTGAC
>DATELP010000160.1:0-14189 GCA_035276425.1 Pyrinomonadaceae bacterium | reverse complement strand
GGTGCGGCCGTCGGCTGCGGGCGAGCCGCCCGCGCTCCGTGTGTACGACAGGTGGAGTATGGGCCGAGGCGTCGCGTAGAATGGCGCGCAATGCCCAGAATCTTTACTAACGACTTTGGCCGGCTGCGCAGTGGCTTGCGGGCGCTGCTTTTCCTCGTCGCGTTTTTGGCCCTGCTACTCGTTATCGTCACGATTCTGCGCGGCATCTATGTGGCGTTTTTTGAACTCGGGTCATTTCCCCGACTCGCGTTTCTACCGGACCTCGTCTTTCGTATTTCGCTGTTGCTCGCCGCGCTCGGCGGAGGTTACGTGTGTGCGCGCTGGCTCGAAGGTCTGCCGTGGCGATCGCTCGGAATGACGTTTCATCAAAACTGGTTGCGAGATCTTCTGGTTGGTTTTGCCATCGGGTTTGTCGCGCTCGCAATCGCGGTGGGCATCGCGGCTGCTGGCGGTGGACTTCGCTTCTCGTTCGGCGCGGGCGCAATCGTGCCTCTCGCGCGTTCGCTGGTTGGTTCGGCTTTCCTGCTATGCGTAGCCGCACTCGCCGAAGAAGCGCTGTTCCGTGGTTATCCGTTACAAACGTTTTCGCGCGCGCACCTCGCGTGGCTCGGCATCCTGGTTACGTTGCTGTTCTTCGGCTACGTTCATCTGTCAAATCCCAACGCGACGTTGGGTATGACGTTCATCAACACTTCAATCGCCGGTCTTTGGCTCGGGATCGGTTACTTGCGCACACGTAGTTTGTGGTTTCCGTTAGGTCTGCACTGGGCGTGGAACTGGGCGCTCGGCGCATTCTTCGGCTTACCGGTTAGCGGCATGCAGCTCGTTTCGCATCCGCTGCTGAGTGGAAACGACTTCGGTCCGGCGTGGTTTACCGGCGGCAGTTACGGAATCGAAGGCGGAATCGCCGGCACGATCGCGATGGTTTTGGCCACGGTTTTTACGTGGCGCACGCGCCTCGTCTGCGCAACGCCCGAACTGAAAAAGCTCACCTCGGAAGAAAACCCTGTGGTAACTTCACCCGTAGTAACCATTCGACCTGCGGACGACGCTGCTTAACCGCTGCGTAAGTGTTGTTAACACTCCTTTCCTCTCTCCCGTCTTAACCGGTGTCATGGCGACCGCCAACATGCTGGTGATTAATCCATTGGCCGATGCCGTTCCAAATTCTGGAGGCAAGTGCCCGGCGACCGAACAGCCCGTCGAAATCGGGTTGGTCAAAGCGGTGCTCGACGGCGACCGCGAAGGGTTCGGACGTCTTTACGATCTCTACGCGCCGCTGGTGCACGGCATTCTGCTGGCGCGCGTGCCGCGAACGGAAGTTGACGATCTCGTGCAGGACATTTTTCTGCACGCGTTCAAGAAGCTTCACACGCTGCGCGACAGTTCAGCTTTTGGTCCGTGGATCGCGATGATCGCTCGAAATCGTGCGGTCGATTATTACCGCCGTTCACGAGAGACGGTTGAGATCACTGACGAGATGCGTGGCACGGACAAACAGGAGTCGAAGGCGGCAGAGATCCTGGAACTGATTCGGGCTTTGCCGGAAGCGTATCGAGAGACTCTGGTGCTGCGTTTGGTGGAAGGCATGACTGGACCGGAGATCGCCGCGCGCACGGGACTAACGGCGGCATCGGTACGCGTCAATCTTCATCGCGGGATGAAACTGCTGCGCGAGAAGCTCACGCTGACGGAGGGCGTATGAACGACGACTATTTGTGGGACAAGAGCGGCGAGCCGGACCCGCAGATTCAACAACTCGAAGAGATACTCGGCACGCTGCGCTATCAGCCAAAGCCGCTGCCACTGCCGCGCCAACGAAACTATCGTCCGTGGTTAGCAATCGCAGCAACGCTCGTGATCGCGTTGCTGGCAACCGGTCTGTGGCTCAGAATCCAAAATAAGGACGCGTCGATCCCTTCCGTCGCGATCGCTCAACAAAAGGCGCCGATCATCGGCCCGGCTTTGTCCGTGTCATCCGCGTCCCCTGACACGCCCAGAAAACCAACTCCCAGAACAGTGAAGTACGACCGCAAAGAAGCAATCGCCGCTAAACAACAATTGATGTTCGCCCTTCGTCTCGCAAGCGAGAAACTAAATGCAGCTCATCGCAGAACTCAGGATAAACGGAGCAGTTATGAAAACACTCTGCCAAACTAAACTGGCCCTACCTTTGATCGCGCTCGTGCTCATCGCGGCCTCGGCGGTTGCCACAAGCGCCCAGGATTCCAGACTGCAACTCAGCAGTCTCGATCATCTCGCCGCGAAGGCCAGTCAGACAGTCGACGTCAACATCGACGAAAAACTAATACGCATCGCGTTGAAAGTCTTCTCGGATCAAGACCCCGAGGAACGCGAGGTCAAGAAAGTCGTCGCCGGTATCAAAGGCATCTACGTCAAGACTTTTGAGTTTGAAAGCGACGGCCAGTACACCGCGGCCGACATGGAAACGATTCGCACGCAACTCCGTGGACCAGGCTGGACGCGACTCGTGAACGTGCGAAGCAAGAAGGAAGGCAGTCTCGAAGTTTATCTGTTGATGAACGGCGAAACGGTTGGAGGTCTTGCGGTGCTCGGCAGCGACGTTCGCGAACTGGTTGTCGTGAACATCGTCGGGCCGGTTGATCTCGAAAAACTTGTGAAGCTCGAAGGACAGTTTGGCATTCCCGAACTCGACCTCGAACCAGCTAAATCAAAAACGAAGAACGAACAGTGAGGCTCACGATGTCTTACGGCAATCATAAGACCTGCGCCGCGCTCGTTCTGGTTCTATTCCTCGCGGCGAATGTGGTTCAAGCGAAAGGCGACGATTTCAACTCGGTCGTGAAGATGATCGAGCAGTTCTACGGCGTGAAGCACGTCGGAATTCCCTTTCTCGCGAAAGCGGGAATGGGCGTCGCGCGCACCGCGGCGCGGATCAAGGGCGGCGAAGCCAAACGCATCGCCGAAGCGGGCAGCATCAAGCTCGCCGTGTTTGAAGACCAGGATTTCAATGGTGAGTTCACGAAGTTTCGCAGCACGTTGAATGGCGCACTGAACCAAACGTGGTCGCCGCTCGTGCAAACACTTTCCGCCACCGACGGAGAGCAGGTTTATATCTACCTGCGCGAGGCTGGAGACAAGTTCAACGTGCTCGTGATCACGATTGCGCAGCGCGATGCCACGGTGGTCCAGGTCAATTTGTCGCCGAAGAATCTCGCGCTGTTGATGAAGGATCCCGAAGGCACCGGTAAAGCCATCACCGAAGAAGCAACGATCATCGATCAGGAGTAACCCCATGTTTAGACATCGCCTCAGTTTTGTGTTGCTTGTCGTCATTGCCTTGCTCGCGTCCGTCTCCCTGCGCGCGCAGGAAGTTGACGATACGATTCGGATCAAGACGCGCGTCGTGTTTCTCGACGCGTTGGTGAAAGACAAAAAGACGAACCTGCCGATTTCAAATCTGACGCAGGAGAATTTTGAAGTTCTCGACAACGGCAAACCGCGACCGCTCTCTTACTTCACGCCTGAAGGCGAGGCGCGTAAACCACTCGCGCTGGTCCTGGTGCTGGATCTGCGTTTGGACGGCGCCGGCCGCTTCCTGAAGGAGCCCGAAATTCTGAAAGCGATGGAGAACGAACTGGCGAAACTTCCGCCGGGCGATGAAGTCGCGATCATGGCCATGAACATCGGCGAGGATGAAGAAGGAATATGGCTCAGCGACTTTACAAATGACCGTACAAAGATTGCAGCCGCTCTAATGCGAGTGCAGCAGATATGTGATAACCCGGCGGCGGCGCTGTCGGAAGTTGCCGCGCAGAAGCAGAAGGCCGCCGAGAACACTGAGGCCATCGACAATCCGAAAGAAGTCGTGTCGACCGAAGTGATCAGGGGCCGCAACGGCGCAGCGATCACGCGCAAGACCATGCGGGACGGAACGACCAACGTGCAACGCACGAACAAGAAGGGCGACATCACCGTCGACATGGGCGACATGTACGACCTGTCCGCCGCAGTGCGCGACGCAACGCGCAAGGCGCAAACGCTTCGACCCAACTCGCAAGTGTCTCTCGTGTGGGTGTCTGATGGCATCGTGCCGATCTTTTTCGAGGACCGCGACGCCACGGAGGAGATAATCATTCGCGACAACGTGATCTTCAACGCGCTCACTGTTGAACTGCGCACGTTGTTCAAGTTTCTCTTACCCATCGGGAAACCGATTGCGGGTTGGGTCGGACTGAGTATCTACGGCAGCGCGAAACATCTCGCGCAGCGTTCGGGTGGTGAAGCAGTGAAGGTTGGGCGGGTGAAAGATTACGGCGCGGGACTCTCGCGTATCATCGGCAATCTGACGGCGCGCTACAGTCTCGGCTTCACTTTGGCGGAAAACGAAAACGACGACGGGCGCATGCACGAACTCGAAGTGCGCGTCAAAACCCAGGACGAGAAAGGCAAGAAGCGCAAACTCCTCGTCACCTCGCGCCAGGGCTACTACATGACCGAAACCAAACCCGAAGCTACCGTCCGCGCACAGTAGCCGCAAAGAGGCACCTTTGTGCTTTTTTGTGGCTCACGACAGAACGACGGGGTCGCCGCGTTTGGCGCGGAGGAGGAGGGCGGCGGAGCCGCCGTTGATGGAAAGTTCGAGGAAACCGGCGCTGCCCCAGATGGCGAAGAGGTTGTCTTTGGCGCCCGCTTCGTCCGCGAAGAAACGGCGAAATTGTCGAATCACTTTTCGTCCTACGAGCAGCCTTACCTGATCTGAGTCAGGTATGTCAGTGCGGGTGAAGTTGGTAATGCAGTTGCCGAAATGATCGATGTTAATAATCCGGCCTCGCAGTGATCCGTCCTGATCCTTCACCGGAGCGAGCGGCGCCAGTCGTACCTCGTCTTCAATCCGTGGCCCAAACTCGTTCGGCCTCACACCCGTGGAAAGAGCTGCTGCGACCGGACCAAAAACATCACGCCCGTGAAAACTCGAACTCGGATTGGGACGAAAATACTTCTCTTCCCTGAGCTCAAATACTTCGTAAGCTGATTCCGATTCCCGATCGCAGATGTAACTGAAAAGCCCGTTGTCTGGTCCAACAAAGTAATGCGAACCGGCGTGAACTACGATCCCACGTCGCGCTGAACCAACACCGGGATCCACCACCGCAACGTGAATCGCGCCAGGAGGAAAGTCGCGATAACAGGTGAGCAAAGTAAAAGCGCCGGCCTCGATATCCTGAGCCGGCACTTCATGCGTTATATCGACAAGCGAAACTTCCGGGTTGATGGTGAGGATCACACCCTTCACTGCTGCAACGAAGTAATCAGCCGTCCCGAAATCCGTGAGTAAAGTAATAACCGACTTCACATCACGCCCGTGTCAGTTGAAGTGCGGATCTTCAAATGCTGCCCGCGGTCGAGGCGAATGTCTTTGCCACGCTGAGTCATCACACCAGCGGTGCCTGCGCCGCCGCCGATGATCGCGCCAATCGCCGCGCCCTTTCCGCCGCCCGCGATCGCACCGATGATCGCGCCGATGCCGGATGCCGCGCCGACTTTAGCCGCGTCGTCCTTCGTCGAGTCACGGCCTTTAACGCCGCCTTCCGAATCGATATTCGGCTCGTTGTCACCACCCATCGGCGAGATCTCGATAAGCTCGGCATGAAATTCGGCAGTGCGATTGTCAGGCGAACGAATCTGATCGAAAGCGAGCTGGAGTTGAGCGGTGCCTTTAACTTTGCCCGGACGCTTCACCTGCGCGATGTGTCCGTCGATGATGTAACCGGCATATTGGGCAGGTTCGACAACACGCGCCTGAATTCGATCGCCGCGCTGACTCGCGTCGGTGGAAACCGGCGTGATCAGTTCGAGCGCGAGAATCGTGTTGCGTGGAATCGCGATCGGGCCGATCGGCGTCACTTGCGGATCGTCGTTGTTACTGGAGGTTGTGTTGTTTACAGGGGCCGTCGAATTGTCGCCATTGGCGTCACCGTTAACGGTAGCAGCCGTAGCGCCACGTTTGCGAAATCCTGCGGGCAACGACGAGTCAAACTGCTGCTGTTCATAACCCGCGGAGTAGCCAGTTTCAAATCCCTGCTGGTAACCGTCGCGGTAGTCTTCGATGGTTCCCCAAGCCTCATTGAAGGAACGATCGGCTCGTTGGTAGTCCTCTTTATTTTGATAATCGCGCGGCGCTTTGATAGTGACGTCTTTGTAGCCCGCGGTGTAGCCGTCTGAATATCCAGTGCGATAACCACGCTCGAGCGCGGTCGATTGTCCCTGCGCACCGGCAGGGACGATGGCCAGCAGTCCGCTAATGCAGACGCTCAATACAACCACCAGGGGAAGCTTCAGATATTTCATTGGTTATGTCCTTCCGAGAATTTACGACCTCGATAAAGGCGTATTGTCTTGGGAGAGCCAACCTCGTAGCGTGCGCATGCTAACACAATAGTTTCGCTTCTTTATCCACAGATTACGCAGATTCCATAAGCAATCCGTGTAATCTGTGGATGCTTGACGCTCCAGAATGTGGGACCTAGACTCAAAACTGAGCTTCAGATGCCGCCTCCCCAGCTACAGGTTGGGCGGTTAGCGGTTGAACTTTCATGTCTGAACGCAGAATTTATCTCGATCACAGCGCCACCACGCCCGTCGACCCGCGCGTCGCCGAGGCGATGGTGCGCTCCGTCGTGCAGGTTTTTGGAAACCCATCGAGCGTTCATGGTTACGGCCAGCAGGCGCGCGCGGCGGTAGACCGGGCGCGACGCGAAGTCGCGGCGCTGATCGAGGCCCGGCCCAACGAGATCATTTTCACTTCCGGCGGAACGGAAGCAAACAACCTCGCGATTCGCGGCGTGTGCGAGGCTTCGGTTGCGCAGGGGCGGCACATTATTACTTCAGCGATCGAACATCCGTCGGTCCGCGGAGTTTGCGCGGCTTTGGAGCAACGCGGTTGGGAAGTCACGCGTTTGCCTGTTTACGAGAACGGGATCGTGCGGGTTGAAGATGTGCGCGAAGCGATTCGCCCCGATACGGTGCTCGTGACTGTCATGCTCGCCAACAACGAGATCGGCACGGTTCAACCGGTAGCTGAGATCGCAGAGATTATTCGTGAGCGACGCGCTGCGGGTCAGCGACATTTGTTCCTGCACACAGACGCCGTTCAAGCTGCGGGACGCATGGCGTTGAACGTAGAAGAACTCGGCTGCGATCTGCTCACGATGTCCGCGCACAAACTGTACGCGCCGAAAGGAACGGGTGCGCTTTACGTCCGACGCGGCGTGCGGCTCACAAGCCAAAACATCGGCGGTCACCAGGAACGCGAACGCCGCGCGGGCACGGAAAACGTTCCCGGCATTGTCGCGTTTGGCGAAGCGGCGAAACTGGCGCGTGAAGAGTTGCACGAGCGGACCGCACACGATTCTCGTCTGCGGGAGAGATTTGAGCGGAAAGTAGCGGATCTTGTCCCTGACATTGTGTTGAATGGTGATCGAAACAAGCGTTTACCGCACTTGTCGAACATCTCGTTTCGCTACATCGAAGGCGAAGGACTGCTGATCAATCTCGATCTTCAGGGTGTCGCGGTGTCGACTGGTTCGGCGTGTTCGTCGGGAACGCTCGAACCGTCGCCGGTGATACGCGCGCTCGGCGTCAGTGATGAAATCGCGCGCGGGTCAATTCGATTTAGTTTCGGTAAAGAGAACACCGAAGACGACGTTGATTACACGATCGAGGTGTTGGTCCAGGCCGTCGAACGCTTACGCGCACTCTCGCCGTTGAACCGGCCACTCGCCGTTTCCTAACCTCGTGCCATACTCCGCCGCATTCAAAGATCATCTCGCGCATCCGCGTAACGCCGGTGAGTTACCGGAAGCAACCGTCGTTGTCGAGGAGAACAATCCCGTTTGCGGCGATCGACTGCGACTGTCGCTGATCGTGCGTGATGAAAAGATCGAAGCAGCACGCTATCTCGCCTACGGCTGCCCTCCAACACTAGTGTGTGGTTCGGTTTTGACGGAGTTGATAACCGGGAAAACGACGGATGAAGCAAAACAAATAACACGAATCGATCTGCTCGACGCGATCGGCGGCCTACCCTCACGCAAACATCACGCTGCCGCACTCGCGATTGCAGCACTCAACAAAGCTTTGGTCTAGCCACAAAGAAGCACAAAAGAGGTTTGCCATTCGCTTGTGCTTTTTTGTGGCTTAACGCTGCGGGGTGCCGACTACCCTGGGCCGTCCGGGCTCAACGGGATCTATTGTCTTGCCTCTGTGATATTGCGGACCGCAGTACTTCCTCGGCTCCGTTCCCAAAGTAAACGTCTTCGTGCGGATGATCGGACACGTCTCGACTGCGATCAGACCGGTTGTCGGATCGATGTCCAACGTGATCGTGCCTTCGAGTCGCCCGGTGCCGTCGGAGATCACTGCCGGTCTTCGCGGTGATGGCGATGGCGACGGTGTTTGAATCGGATCCATCGGTTGCAGCTCAACCCCGGGCGTCGGTTCCGGCAATTCTTCCGGCGTCGCTTCTTCAGTCGGCGTCTCCGTTGCGTCACTTGGACCAGTGCCGTTGATGAAATACTCGACGCGCTTTTCAGTGTCGCCCGGCTGCGTCGGCGCGCCTGTCTTCGGATTGACGTCGACCTGTTCGAGTCCCGCGGGCACTTCCCAATCGCCGCCCCAGTCCGGATGTTCGGCGAGCGCAACCTGCATGAAGTCAGACCAGATCGGCAAAGCGGAATTCGCACCGGTCAAACCGAGTTGCGAACCATCGTCAAAACCAACCCACACCGCGCACACGAGATTCGGCGTGTAACCCGCGAACCAGCCATCGCGCGACGTACCAGTTTTTCCGGCCAGCACGGCTTTCAAACCACGTCCGCGCACTTTCGACGCCGTGCCACGATTGACGACGTCTTTCATGAACGACGTCATTACGTAAGCTACTTCCGGTCGCAGCACTTCGTTCTTCTGCGTCGTCGGCGCAGCGATCGTGACGCCGTTACCGGTCGTGATGCGATTGATCGCGATCGGCGTCGTGCGCGTTCCGAGATTGGCGAAAGCGGTGTAAGCGGAAGCGATCTGCAAAGGCGTAGCTTCATTCGTGCCGAGCGCCATCGCCGGATACGCGCGCGCGGGTTTCGGCAATCCGGCTTTCGCGGCCAAACTCATGACACGCCCGATCGTCACTTCCATCGCCACTTCAACCGTCACGACGTTCAGACTGTGTACGAGCGCATCGCGTAGTGTTACCGGCTCGTGACTGTACGTCTCACCAAAGTTACCGGGCGTATACTCCTGGTTGTCGTAAGTAAACGTCTTCGGCTCGTCCATGTAAGTCGTCGACGGCGTGATCACGCGCGGTATCGGATCGTAAGCAGTATTCAACGCCGTCGCGTAGACGAACGGTTTGAAAACCGAGCCCGGTTGCCGCAAAGCGTCAGACGCGCGATTCAACTGGCTCTTCGAGTAATCACGGCCACCAACCATCGCCACGATCTCGCCGGTCTTCGCATTCATCGCCACCAACGCTGCTTGCAACGTACCCGGTTCAAAACGCTTCGACTGGATCTTGTCCAACGCCGCGAGCTGTTTCGTCAACGCGGTATAAGCTGCGCGTTGGAGATCCATGTCGATCGTGGTGTAGATGCGCAGGTGTTCAGTGCCACTCTCTCCGGCAATCATGTCGCCGAGTTGGTTCTGGACGAAGTCGGCAAAGTAAGGTGCGTCCGAAACGTCGATTCGGCCTCGAGTGGGCACAACTTGCAACGACGTCTCTTTGGCCTTCGCCGCTTCGTCCGCGGTGATCGCGCCGGCTTCGGCCATCGAGTCGAGCACCTGATTGCGACGCGCAGTCGCAGTTTCGATCTTTGTATACGGGTTATAGCGATTCGGACTGCGAATCAGTCCTGCAAGAAATGCTGACTCCGGAAGCGTGAGGTTCGTCACGTCCTTATTGAAGTACGCCTGCGACGCTTCGCCGAAGCCATTGATCGAAAAACCCGCCTGCTGCCCCATGTAAACCTGGTTGCAGTAAAGCTCGAAAATCTTCTCTTTGCTGAGGCGCGTCTCGAGGATGACCGACATATACGCCTCGGACGTCTTGCGCCGCCACGTCTGCTCCGGCGATAGCAACAGGTTCTTGACGAGCTGTTGCGTAATACTCGAACCGCCCTGTCGCGCGATCGGTGAATTCGGATCCGCGTCGACGCGGCGAACAAACGCGCGGATGATGCCGCGAACGTTTACGCCGTAGTGCTCGAAGAATGAACGATCTTCCGTGACGGTGATCGCTTTAACAAGATGCGGCGGCAAATCGCCGAAGCCGATCACTTTTCGTTTCGCCCGCTCAGTGCCAGTGACCGAACTGATCAACTCCGGTTCGAGCCACGTGTGGTCGAGAGACGAGCGGGCGTCGAGATCGTAAAGCGAGTTGATCGCTTTACCGCTGCCATTGAACTGCACGCGCACGTGCAGAAACTGTTGGCGACCATCAACACTCGCGGCACTACTCGGTTCGATCTCGACCGTAGTGCCGTTCACGATGTAGCGTCCGCGAGACGTATCCGCTTGCTGAGTCTTCTCAACATAACCGGCACGCTTCAGAAACCCGATCAGATCAGCCTGCGAGATCGTCTCTTCAACGCGAAGCTGTTTCGGCGCCGCATAGATGCCGGCGGAACGCGTGAACACTTCGCCCGCAAGCAGGTTATCAATGCGGCCGGAAAAGACAGTCCAGTAATAGATCAACACGCCGAGCACAGCAGCGCCGATGAACACGACCGGAATAACAACGGGCGCGCTGAACAAGCGCCGGCGCAAACGTCGCCAGCGGCTCGGTCCCTGTTCAACGTAAGAAACCATGCGGGGATTACGGCCCTGGGGCGCTGGATTGTGTGGTGGATAACGTACTGGCATAGACGAGCAATACTGGCCGGGAGAGCCCTAATTATTAACTCTCACATATTACGTTACTTTCAGCCCGCGGTTCCTCCTGTGTTCCGTTTGACAGTGCTAACCGCTTTCGCTAACGTGGCTTCCCTGCCATGGCGACTGTGATGCCATTCCGCAGGTATGAGTCTACCATCCACTCCCCGATTCCTTCTCACCAATCGCGCCAGGCTTCGGCTCGGTATTGCGGCGGTCGGTGCGGCGGTGGCCACGGGCACCATTGTATTTCACGTTTTGGAAGGGTGGTCTATAGTTGATAGCCTTTACCTGACCGCGCAGACTGTGACGACAGTCGGGTATGGCGATCTCGCGCCGCAGACAGTCTATGGCCGCATCTTCGCCACTGTCTTCATGATGTTGAGCGTCGGCATTGTGCTTTACGCTCTGACGAGTACAGTGCAATCGATCGTTCAGTCGGAAATGCTTTTAACGTTCGGCCAGTTACGCCGATCGCTAGCGATGAGCAAACTGCGGGATCATTTTATCATCTGTGGCGCGGGCCGCGTCGGTTCGCACCTGGTGCGTGGCCTCAAGGCTTCGAACGATCCGTTTATCGTGATCGAAAAGGACCGCGCGATTGTCGAGAAGTTGATGGACCAGGGCATCTCGGTGCTCGTGCGCGACGCAACGCTCGAAGAGACTTTACGCGAAGCTGGTGTCGAACATGCGCGCGGGCTCGCGGCGTGTTTGCCGGACGACGCGGATAACGTTTACGTCGTGCTGACGGCGCGGGATCTGAATCCGACGATGCACATCGTTGCGCGCGCGGCGGAAGAACAGGCTGAAAGCAAACTGATTCGCGCGGGAGCGAATCGCGTCGTTGCGCCGACGATCATCGGCGGGCATCGGATGGCTATGGCGTTGACGAAGCCGGCCGTCGGCGACTTTCTCGATTCGCTTACGGCGAACGATCTTGAACTCGGGTTCGAACAACTCGAAGTCGAAGCCGGATCGACGCTGGTCGGCCGCAAGTTGAGTGAAACAAACATTCGTTCGGAGTTGGACATCGTGATCGTCAGCATCCGGCGTAGTCACGGCGAGATTGTTTTTAATCCGAGTGGCGACGCAAAGATCGAAACCGGCGACATGCTGATCGCGATCGGACGAGGCGAAGCTTTAGCGAAACTGAATGAGTTGGCGCGCGGGCATGAGGTTGCTCGAAAGCGCGCCGACAATCGGGTGAAGGTTTAGAACTGACAAATGAGAACTCTCGTTACGGGCGGCAGTGGTTACCTGGGAACTTACGTCCGCCAATTTTTCTCCGCCGATGACTTTTCGCGGCGCGCCGGACTCGACATCCTCAACGAATTCGACGCGCAGCAAGTCCAGGAATACGACACCGTAATTCATCTCGCCGCGCATTTCGACAAGAGTCCGGAAGGCGCGCAGCAGTGTTTCCAAACCAACGCTGAGGGAACGCGAAACCTCCTGCAACACATGCGGCCGGGTTCGGTTTTCATTTACGCGTCGACGAAAGACGTTTACGGCAGCAATGCGAGTGAGACTGACGACGTGACGGAAGACACGAGCACTGAGTACGTCGGGCAGTCGGCGTTTGAGTGGTCCAAACTGATTGGCGAACAGTACGTGCGGTACTACGCGGCGAAGAGAGAGTTTCGTGCGTGTATCTTTCGCATGTCGACGATGTTTGCGCGGCCATCGGAAGGAAACGAGCCGGGATTCGTTACGCATTACGTTGAATCGATCAAGCACCGGCAACCGATTCGGCTGCCTGCGGGCATCGATCCGGTGCGCGATATTCTGTACGTCGACGATCTGTCGCGTGCGTGCCGCGAGTTTACCAAGACGTCCATACCGTTTGGGCTTTATAACCTTGGCGGTGGGCGGTTGAATGCGGTGAGCTTGCGTGGAATCGTCGAGCGTGTTTCGAAGTTGATCGAGATCGAGCCGGTGATTGAAGAGTTTACGCCGGCGGCGCCGATACCGTTGCGCTACGTTTCGGATACGACGCGCATCACAAACGATCTGGGTTGGCGTCCGCAGATCGGAGTTGACAGCGGGCTGGCAGTGATTTTGTAGTTATGGCTTTGGGTCAGGGCAATGAGATAAAGCGAGTCGTCGTACGCGGGACGAACTGGGTGGGCGACTCGGTGATGACCGTGCCTGCGCTGCGAGCGCTGCGGCGTGTGTTGCCTGAGGCTTCGATAACTCTGGTCGTGCGGCCGAGCGCCAAAGGGATCTTTGAGGATGTAGATTTTATCGATCAGCTTTTGGTTTACGACCGTCGTAATGCGTTTTCGGTGATCCCTCAGGTTCGTGAGTGGCGCAAGCGGAAGTTTGATTTAGCGGTCTTGTTTCAAAATGCATTTGAAGCAGCGTTGATTCCCTTCCTTGCTGGTGTTCCTTTGCGGCTTGGTTATGCGACCGAATCGCGGCAGGCGTTGTTGACGCATCCGCTTGCGCTGCCCGATTGGCGTTCGACGCGACACGAAGTCTTTTATTACTTGTACCTGATCACGGCGCTCGAGCAACTGTTGTTTGGCACGAGCGAGATTTGCGAGAGCGCGCCGGATGCGAGTTTGCAGATCTCAGACGCGCGCAAGTCGGAAGCGGCAAATCTGTTGCATGCTCACGGCGTGCGCCAAGGCGAACCGGTAGTGGCGCTAGTTCCCGGTTCGATCAATAGCCGTGCGAAGCGTTGGCCGGCTGACTCGTATGCGGCACTGGCTGATAGATTGATTGATTCACGACGACAGGTGTTGCTGATCGGTTCGCCGGACGAAGCTGACGTGACGCGCGACGTGACCAGTCGAATGCAACAGCAGCCGGTAGTGCTGACCGGAAAGACGTCGCTCGACGAGATCACCGCGATCCTTTCGCTCGTCGATCTTGTAGTCACTAACGACACTGGTCCAGCGCACATTGCCGCCGCGCTCGGCCGTCCCACACTCGTGATCTTTGGACCAACCAATCCGTTGACAACGCGGCCGTTTGCACCGGAAGCAGAAATCCTGCGGCACCCGCCAGACTGCGCGCCGTGTATGTTGCGTGATTGTCCGATCGATCATCGTTGCATGACTGCGATTACAGTCGATGAAGTTTTCGAACATTCTCATGAGCTGTTACGGCGGGCGAGCTTTGCAAAAACCGTGAGGAGCCTCTGCGATTCGGTCGCGTAGATAGCAGATGAAACGACCTGCACTCTTCATGGACCGCGACGGAACCGTCTCTGAGGAAGTCGGCTACGTCAATCACCCGTCTCGTTTTCGTGTGTTTCCGTATTCGGCTGAGGCGATCAA
>DATELP010000159.1:0-16627 GCA_035276425.1 Pyrinomonadaceae bacterium | reverse complement strand
CGCAATGGAAGCCATGAGGGAACTGCGGGCGAGCCGCCCGCTCCCAATAGAACGACGCTCCGAACCAGAGTGGTTGCCCGGCGTTACCCGGTCAAGTATCCTTTCGGGTGAACACAGCAATAGGAAGTAAGACGTGAACACATCTCCCGGTCAGGTCGCAGTCGTTGATGAGCAGGTTTCACTCGGCGACGAACAAACGAAAAAGTACCTAACCCTCCTCGAGCTCTCGAAAGCCATCGCGTCACATCGGGATCTATCAGGACTCTTTCACGATCTCGCGTGCCGGCTGCAAAGCCTCGTCGAGTTTTCACATCTCGGCGTGTTGCTTTACGAGCCGAAGCGCGACGTGATGCAGTTTCACCTGCTGGAAACGTGTCAACCAACCCAGTGGCAGCCGGCCTATGAAGTACCGAAGGAGGGCTCGATCGCGGGCTGGGTGTGGGAACACCAGGAACCGGTGGTCATTCGCGATCTCGAAACGGAAGATCGTTTTCCGTATGCGAAGCGTTTGCTCGAACGTCCGGTAAAGTCGATTTGCAGCGTACCTTTGACGACGGCGCACCAGCGTCTCGGCGTCGTAAATTTCTGGACTGACAAAACCGGCGCTTACGATCAACTTGATATCGAATTCGTCGAACTCGTCGCCGCGCAGATCGCCGTCGCCGTCGAAGCGCAGTGTTACCAGCACAAACTCGCGCGCGAACGCGATCGTTCGCAACTGTTGCTGGAAATCAACAACACGCTGATCGCGAATCTCAATCTCAACGAACTGCTCGCGGAGATCTCCAATTGCCTGCGGCGCGTGATGCCGCACGATGCGGCCGGGCTCGCACTCTACGATTCAACGATAAACAAGCTACGCATGACGGCGCTCGATTTTCCGACTGACGCGAAGGTGTTCATCGCGGACGAGATCATCGAGCTAAGCGATCCCGGTGGCCGCGCGTTTACCACGCGCCAACCGGTAATCAGTGGTGAAGAACCGTCAAGCACGATCGGCAAACGCACCGGTTTGAAATCCGGTTGCGTCGTTCCGCTGATCTCGCACGATCGCGCGCTCGGAATTTTGGGCGTCGGCAGTTTGCAGGAAAATGCTTTTTCCGAAGACGACGCGGATCTGCTCAATCAAGTCGGCAAACAGGTCGCGATCGCCGTCGAAAACGCGCTCGCGTTTCGGCAGATCGACGAGCTGAAGAACCAGCTCAAGGAAGAAAAACTCTACCTCGAAGAAGAGATTCGCACTGAATACAACTTCGAAGAGATCATCGGCAACAGTCCGGTTCTGAAGCGTGTTCTACAGGACGTTGAGACTGTCGCCGGAACGGATTCGACCGTCCTAGTCTACGGCGAAACCGGCACCGGCAAGGAATTGATCGCGCACGCGATTCACAACCTGAGCCAGCGACGCGAACGCACGCTCGTAAAAGTTAATTGCGCTGCCATTCCCACAGGTTTGCTGGAAAGCGAGTTTTTCGGACACGAGCGCGGGGCTTTCACTGGCGCGATCGATCGCCGCGTCGGACGTTTCGAACTTGCTGACAAGGGCACGATCTTCCTTGATGAAGTGGAAGACATTCCGCTCGAGTTGCAGTCGAAACTCTTGCGCGTGCTTCAGGAGCAGGAGTTTGAACGTCTCGGTAGTTCGCGCACCCAGCGCGTCGACGTGCGCATCATCGCGGCCACCAACACGGATCTCCAGGAACTGGTCGCCGAGAAAAAGTTTCGCAGCGATCTTTACTATCGTCTCAACGTGTTTCCGATCACCGTGCCACCGTTACGCGATCGTCCGGAAGACATTCCGCTCCTCGTTCACTTTTTCGCGAATCGTTTCGCGCAGCAGATGAGGAAGAAAATCGAGAGTGTGTCGAAGGAAACGATGGCCGCGCTGATCAGTTACAACTGGCCCGGCAATATACGCGAACTGCAAAATCTCGTAGAACGCGGCGTGATCCTCTCGCGTGGCTCAACGCTCGAGATCCCGTTGACCGAGTTGAAACGTCAAACTCGTTCGACGAGCCCTGCCACCAACAATGCCACGACGCTCGAATCTGTCGAACGCGATCACATTCTTCGTGTGCTCAGCGAAACGCGTTGGGTCATCGGCGGTCCAAGTGGAGCCGCCGCGCGTCTCGGCATGAATCGCACCACACTCAATCACCGTATGCGCAAACTCGGCATCAGCCGACCGCAGCCTCAACAATCGTGACAATCACTTGTCATCTGGCGGCATGTTGTCACCACTTTCAACTCGACTGTCCAACCCACCGTTCTGAACTGCGTTTTGAGTTCCGCCTTTAGGCGGCGCATTTTCAGCAAACAAGCTGAAGTTTTCAGCAAACAAACTAAAGTTTGAACTCAAAACAGAAAGATTGAACCGCTAACCACAACTCATAATCGCTCTGGCAAGCCCGTTGCATTAAGACCCCACGAACGAACAAGGGTGGGCATGAAATAGTAGTGGGAGAGCACAGGCTGAGCTGGGGGGCGGTGCCTGTGTTCAAAAGGTGGGTGAACTTGGAACTGGCAGGGGTTCGGGCGCAAGTTCACCCACTTCGTGTTTTCAAAATCAGTGGGACCAAACATCGTGACAATCCTAAGGTCAACCAGGAACCTTCTCGTTAGACAAAAGCTGCTCGCTTCAATGGCAATACTCGTCGTTGTGTTAGGCGTGATTGCGATCATTGTCATCGGGCGTTCAGGTAAACCGGCGAACGCGGCGCCGACGCCAGTCGAAGTCGAAGTGACTCAGGTCAAACAGGAGAACGTGCCGCTCTATCGCGAGTGGGTCGCGACCACCGATGGCATGGTCAACGCAGAAATCAAAGCGCAGGTCACCGGTTATCTGCTGAAGCAGGATTACAAAGAAGGCTCGCTCGTCAGGAAGGGCGAGCTGCTCTTCGAGATCGATCCGCGGCCGTTTCAAGCCGCACTGGATCAGGCCAACGGCCAAGTGGCCCAGTTTCAGGGACAACTCGAACAGGCAATCTCGAACGTTTCGCAAGCCGAAGCGCAACTCGCGCAGGTCAATAGCCAGGTGCAGCAAGCGCAGGCGAACCTTTCAGTAGCGCAGGCAAATCAGGAAAAGACCCAACTCGACGTAAACAAGTACGGGCCACTCGCAGAACAGAAAGCGGTGACGCAGCAGGATTACGACAACGCGATTCAGACTAACAAAGCGTCGGGTGCGCAAGTAGAAGCCGCGAAAGCAGGTGTTGAAGCCGCGCGTTCGCAGTTGCGCGTGGCGACTGCGCAGATCGGAACGGCGAAAGCAGCGGTCGCGACTGCGAAAGGTCAGGTCGAGAACGCCAAGGCCGCGGTCAAAACCGCCGAGCTGAATCTCGGCTTCACGCGCATCGTTGCGCCGATCGACGGCATCGCGGGCATCGCGCAGGCGCAGGTCGGAAACCTGATCAGCACGACCAGCGGTCCGTTGACGACTGTTTCCACTGTCGATCCGATCAAGGTCTATTTCACTTTGAATGAGCAGGAGTATCTCGAGTTTACGAAGCGAAGCCTGATCGACGCCAAGCCCGGCGCCAGCGTGGCCCAACTCGAGTTGGAACTGGTTCTTTCCGACGGCACGACGTTTCCGCAAAAGGGCAGTTTTCTGTTCGCGGACAGACAAGTTGATCCCAAGACCGGCGCGATTCGGCTTGCGGGAGTTTTCCAGAATCCCGGAAATCTGCTGCGTCCCGGACAGTTTGGCCGCATACGCGCGACGACGAGCACGCAGGAAAACGCGTTGCTGGTGCCGCAACGTGCCGTGTCTGAGTTGCAGGGTAGTTATCAGGTCGACGTGGTCGGCGACGACAACAAGGTGACGATTCGTCCGGTCAAGGTCGGCGAGAAAGTCGATCAAAACTGGATCATTACCGACGGTTTGAAAGCGGGCGAACGCGTTGTTGTCGAGGGCACGCAGAAGGTGCGGCCGGGGGTGATTGTCACTCCAAAAGTAATCGGTCGCTGACGTAGGCAGCGCGTCGGAGGGCAGGCGGCTCGCCTGCACGGTGCTGCAAGGGGCGTGTAGCGGACGAAGGCAGGCGAGCCGCCTGCGCTCCGACACTGCCCCAGGCAAGAAGGCTCATAGAATGATTTCTCGGATCTTTATAGATCGTCCCATCGTGGCGATTGTTATCGCCATCATCACAGTCCTGGTTGGTTTGGTTGCGATGCGAGTGCTGCCGGTAGCGCAGTTTCCCGACATCATTCCACCGCAGATCATCGTTTCAACCACCTACACCGGCGCTGATGCCGTCACCATCGAACAATCAGTCGCGACGCCGCTCGAACAGCAGATGAATGGCGTGGACAACATGCTCTACATGCAGTCCACGAATGCGAACGACGGCACGATGGCGTTGACCGTCACGTTCGACGTCGACACCGATCCCAACATCGATCAGGTCAACGTGCAGAATCGCGTCGCGCAGGCGCAGCCAAACCTGCCGACCGACGTGAATCAATTCGGTTTGACGATGCGCAAGTCGACGGGATTGCCGATGCTGGTGATCTCGCTTTACTCGCCAAACAAAACTTACGATTCGCTGTTTCTCGCCAACTACGCAAACATCAACATCAACGATGCGCTGTATCGCGTGCCGGGCGTCGGTGAGGTGCGTTTGTTTGGCGCGAGCGACTACGCGATGCGCATCTGGGTCAAGCCGGACGTGCTCGGGAAACTCGGTTTGACCGTTCCCGATCTCGTCACCGCGGTGCAACAGCAGAGCACGGTGAATCCGTCGGGACAGTTTGGCGCGGAACCTGCGCCGACCGGTAAAGAGAAGACGTACACGATTCGCGCGCAAGGCCGTTTGCAAACGCCGGAACAGTTTGGGCAAGTCGTGGTGCGGTCGAATCCCGACGGTTCGGTGGTGCGTTTGCAGGACGTTGCGCGCATCGAACTCGGCGCGTTGAATTATCAGCAGTTCACGCGTTTCAACGGTCAACCGGGAAGCATCATCGCAGTCTTTCAAACGCCCGGTTCCAACGCGCTCGCGGTTGCCGACGGCGTGAAGAAAACGATCGCGGATCTGAAGCAACGCTTTCCCAACGATCTCGATTACAAGATTTCATTAGACACGACGTTGCCGGTCACTGAAGGTATTCGCGAGATCGTCGAGACGCTCGTGATCGCGATCGTGCTCGTGCTGGCGGTCGTGTTTCTCTTTTTGCAGAACTGGCGGGCGACGCTGATTCCGATGATCGCCGTGCCCGTGTCGTTGATCGGCACGTTTGCGATCTTTCCGTTACTCGGCTTCTCGATCAATACGCTTTCGTTGTTTGGACTTGTACTCGCGATCGGTCTCGTGGTTGACGACGCGATCGTCGTCGTGGAGGCCGTCGAGAAACATATTGAGGATGGCATGTCGCCGCGCGACGCGACGCTGCAAGCGATGCGTGAAGTTTCCGGACCGGTGATCAGCATCGCGTTGATTCTCGCTTCGGTGTTCATTCCGATCGCGTTTGTGAGCGGTATTCAGGGACGGTTGAACAAACAGTTTGCCGTGACGATCGCGATCTCCGTGATCATTTCGGCGTTCAACGCGTTAACGCTTTCGCCGGCGCTGTCGGCGATGTTGCTGAAGCCGCGCCGCGAATCAAAGGGCGTGCTCGGCAAGTTCTTCGGCGGTTTCAATCGCTGGTTCGAACGTGCGACGCACGGTTACGTGAACTGGAGCGGCATTCTGGTTCGCAAAGCGGTGATCGGCGCGGTGATTCTGATCGCGTTCGCGGTTGTCGATCTTATCGTCGTGCGCCAACTGCCGACGAGTTTTCTTCCCGAAGAAGACTACGGCTACATGTTTCTGAACGTGCAACTCCCGCCTGCTGCTTCGCTCGAACGAACCAACGACGTTTGTAAGAAAGTCGAAACGATTCTTTCTCAGACTGACGGCGTCGAGTATTACAACGCAATCGGCGGTTTCAGTCTGTTGAACCGCGTGTCTGCAAGTTACAACGGCTTCTTCTTCGTGGCGTTGAAGCCGTGGCACGAGCGCACCTCGTCCGAACTTCAGGCACGCGCTATTTTGCAAACGCTGAACGGCCGCATGGCGAAAGAGATTCCTGAAGCCGCGGCCTTCACGTTCATGCCGCCGTCGATTCCCGGTCTCGGCAGTTCCGGCGGTTTTTCGTTCTGGTTACAGGATCGCAGCGGCGGCTCGATCGATTTCCTCGATCAAAACTTGCAGAAGTTTCTCGAAGCCGCGCGCAAACGGCCGGAGCTGGCGGGTGTTGTTTCGCCGTTCTCCGCGTCAGTGCCGCAGGTTTATGCCGACGTCGATCGCGACAAGGTGTTGAAGCAGGGCGTTGCGGTCAGAGACGTTTATCAAACGATGCAGGCGTATCTCGGCGGTCTGTTTCTGAATCAGTTCAATCGTTTCGGGCGCCAGTGGCGCGTGTTTCTGCAAGCCGAAGGCGAGGACCGGCTCGACGAAACCAGCATCCAGCAGTTTTACGTTCGCAACAACGATCAGACGATGGTCCCACTTTCGTCGCTGCTGACGACGAAGCGGATCAATGGTCCCGAATACACGAACCGTTTCAACGTCTATCGCGCGGCGCAGGTTATCGGGTCAGCGGCGCCGGGTTACAGCTCGGGACAGGCGATGTCCGCGCTTGAAGAAGTCGCGCGCGAAACGTTGCCGCCGGAGATGGGTTACGACTGGGCGGATTTGTCTTACCAGGAACGAGCCGCGTCGGGCACGGCGTTCCAGATTTTCGCGTTGTCGCTGGTGCTTGTGTTTCTGATTTTGGCGGCGCTTTACGAGAGTTGGTCGCTGCCGTTTTCAGTTTTGATGACGGTGCCGATCGCGATCTTCGGCGCGTTCATCGGGTTGCTGTTGCGCAAATACGACCTCGACGTTTACGCGCAGATCGGGTTGATCGTGCTGATCGGTCTTGCGGCGAAGAACGCGATTCTGATCGTTGAGTTTGCGAAAGCGGAGTTGGAAAAGGGACGGAGCATTGTCGACGCCGCGCTCGAAGGCGCGCGGTTGCGTTTGCGTCCGATCTTGATGACCTCGTTTGCGTTCATCCTTGGTTGTATGCCGCTGTGGTTTGCAACCGGTTCGGGAGGCGCGTCGCGGCGCATTCTGGGAACGGTCGTGATTGTGGGTATGTTGGCGGCGACCGGAATCGCGATCTTTGTGATTCCTGTTTCGTTTTACCTGATCGAAAAGCTGACTGCGAGACTCAGTAAACGTTCTACCGCTTCAGCAGCAACTGCGCTTCTTTTGATCGTTTGCTTGTCGCCGCTTTCTTCCGCAAGAGCGCAAACACCGGATCGGTTTCGGGGAGCGGATCCTTCCGCGCCGGTTAATGCGGAATCGATCGGTGATCTGAAGTGGTTTGAAGTCTTCAAAGATCCCGAACTACAGAAACTGATCACTCGCGCGCAGTCGCGCAATTACGATCTGCGTTCGGCAGTTGCTCGCATCAATGCCGCGCGCGCGAATGTCGGACTGGCGCGTTCGAATCAGTTGCCGCAGTTTGAAGCCGGCGCCGATCTGACGAGCTCGCGCACGTCACGAAACGGACAACCAATTCCCGGCGTGGGTGGAAGAACGACCAGCATCGGCAGCGTGTTTTTGAACCTGCTGACTTTTGAGTTAGACATCTTCGGCCGGCGGCGCGCGGAGACACGTGCGGCGCGTGCGGAGTTGCGGGCCACTGAGGAAGATCGAAACGCAGTGATGACTACGGTCGTGAGCGACGTCGCGACCGGTTATTTCGCGTTGCTGGAACTCGACAGCGAACTCGACATCGCGAAGCGCACGCTCGCCACGCGCGAAAACTCGCTGAACTTGATTCGCGCACGACAACAAGGTGGACTGGCGACTTTGCTGGACGTGCGACAAGCGGAAGAACTCGTCTACCAGGCATCGCAGACCGTTCCCGACACCGAACGTCTGATCGAACAGACCGAGAATCAGATCAATCTTTTGCTGGGCGACAACCCCGCGCCGATCACGCGCGGCAAGCCTTTGAATGAACAACAGGAACTTCCTGCTGTGCCCGCGGGTTTGCCTTCGGCATTGCTCGAACGCCGGCCCGACATTCGCTCCGCCGAACAAAACCTTTTGGCGCAAAAGGCGCTCGTCACTGCCGCGCGCAGAGCTTACTTCCCGACGATCAGTTTGACCGGGCTACTTGGTTTTCAAAGTAATCAACTATCGAATCTATTTAGTGGTCCAAGTGGCGCTTGGACTTTCGTCCCGCAGATCACGCAGCCGATCTTCACTGGCGGACGGCTCAAATCAAACGTGAGATTTGCGCGCGCGCAACAGGAATTCGCTGTCGTGCAGTACGAACAGACGATCCAAACCGCGTTTCGCGAGGTTTCGGACGCGCTGGTGCAGTATCGCAAAGTGAAGGAGATTCGCGTGCAGCAGGAACTGCTCGTGAACACGTTGCAGGATCGCGTGCGCCTCGCTTACCTGCGTTACCAGGGCGGCGTGGATACACTCCTGAACGCCCTGGATGCGGATCGCGATCTGTTTGACGCCGAACGCAATCTGACCCTGACCAAACGCGACGAGCTTTTGTCGCTGGTCCAGCTCTACAAAGCTTTGGGTGGCGGCTGGCAGTAAAAGGCCACGGACAAACACGGATTGACAGTTCTGTCTGTGGTAATCCGTGTTAGTCTGTGGCTCCCATGAGGAGCCTCGCCTTCCTGCTAGTCCTGTCTGTGGCGGTTCACGCGCAGGAGCCGCAGGATGTCGTGCGCATCTCGACCAACCTGGTCCAGATTGACGTCGTCGTCACGAAAAACGGCAAGCAAGTTCATGATCTAAAGCTCGAAGACTTCGAAATTCGCGAAGACGGCCGCCTTCAACAAATCACGAATTTTGCTTTCATTTCCGTAAATCCCTCTTCCACTAAGCCGTCACCCGTAACACCATCGACTTCAATTACTACAACTCCACCACAACCGTTCGACGTCAAACGCACGGTCGCGATCGTCGTCGACGATCTCGGCATGTCGTTCGAAAGCATGGCCAACCTACGCCAATATTTGCGCAAGTTCGTGACCGAAAATCTGCGTCCAAACGATCTCGTCGCGATCGTTCGCACCGGCGGCGAGGTCGGCGCGTTGCAACAGTTCACGACCGATCCGCGCGTCCTGGCGAGCGCAATCGCCGAGCTAAAGTGGAATCCGTGCAGCCGCGTCGGCACGAGCGTGCTTTCGCCCGAACGATCGCTGATCACAATGGTGCCGCCCGAAGCGGAAATGCGTGGCCGCGTGCTTCCCGATCGTTCACCGGGCAGCAGCCAGGTGCAAAGACAATCCACTGCGAACGAATCCAACCCATGCTCGTCTGGCAATTCGGTTAGCTACTCTCTCAACGCAATTCGTTTCATCCTGCGCGGCATGCAGGAACTTCCCGGTCGAAAGTCGCTGCTGCTCGTTTCCGATAACTTACCGATGGAACGGCAGGAACATGCGCCCGCTGACTTCGGTTTCAAACGCCCGGTGATGGACTATGCAAACCTGATCGACGTCTGGACACAGTCGACCGTTTTCAACGACGGTCTTCACGGACTTGCGGAACAAGCGATCCGTTCGTCGGTCGTGATCTACGGCGTCAGTTCGCAACGGCTCCAGACGACTGGCGTACAACCTTCAGACGAACTCGGGTTTCCCCCGCAAACGATGGTGCTCGGCAGAGGCGGCGTTGACACAACTCAGCCCAACAACAATCCGTTGTCGCGTTTGTCGAACAGCCGTTCCGCCGAACTGCAAAAGAACTTCGACGGCGCGGAGTTGCTGGCGAAGGAGACCGGCGGTTTTGTGATTCGCAACACGAACGACTTCGGGGTCGATCGCGTGCTCGAAGATCAAAACGGCTACTACCTGATCGGTTACCGGCCCGCGACCGAAACGTTCAAACGCCAGGCGCACAAGATTCAGGTACGCGTCAAACGCGGCGGTTTCGCCGTACGCACACGCGCCGGATTCTACGGCGTCACCGAGAGTGCGACGGTTGGACCACCCTCCGAACGCGATCGCATGAACTTGGCGTTGATCTCGCCGTTCGGCGCGCAAGACATCGCGGTGCGTGTGAAAGCGTTCTTCGCCAACGATCCGGTGCGCGGTTCTTTGTTGCGCAATTTTCTCGTTGTCGATGCCAAGGACCTGACCTTTTACACCGAACGCAACGGCATGCCCAGCGTGAGATACGAGGTGAGTTACCTGCTGTTAGGCGAGAACGGAACCGTGATCGACAAGCACGATCTTACGCTGACAACGCAACTGAGTCAGGAGGTCTTCGAACGCGCGCAACGCGAAGGAATGGTCTACAACTTCGATCTGCCGTTGAAACGGACCGGATCTTTTCAGTTGCGCGTCGCTGTGCGTGACGTCGCGTCGCAGCGCATCGGTTCAGGCAGTCAGTTTGTGCAGACGCCGAACCTGAGCGATGGGCAACTGGCGTTGTCGGGCGTCTTGCTTTATGCGGAAGGTCCCGAACTGGAGCCCGATGATAGGAACCGAGCTCTAGTGTTGCGACGATTTCGACCGGGCGCGTCGCTAATCTACGGTTACACGATCTACAACGCCGTGCTTGATAAGAAAACTAAACGTCCGAATTTGCTGACACAGACGGTCGTCTTCCGCGACTCGGCAAAAATCTACAGTTCGGATCGCGTAGCTGTAGCGGACACGGATCAAACGGATATGAAGCGGATTAATGCCGGTGCGCGTCTGCAACTCGGACCGGCGCTCACGCCGGGCGAATACGTTGTGCAGATTGTCGTGGAAGATCAGGTGGCGAAGCGGACGACAACTCAACTCACGCAGTTTGAAGTTAAGTGATCCGCCTGCGGTTGCGTCTGTCGATTATCATCATCGCAGTTCGGCCAGCGGGAACAGTGACCGGGACGCGTACGTTTGAAGGCAAATCCGTCAAGCGAATCGTCATGTCTCGATTCGTCTCCGAAACAAACGTATAAAGCACGACATCACGGAAGACTGACGGCAGTATCAGCACGCCCGGTGTGTGCGGCGTAGCACTAAAGATCGGCGCGACACCCGCATGCGTCATCGCTAACCGATAAAACGCAACGAGCGCCTCCATTGAATCGCCAAGCTCGAGCGGCAACGCACTTCGGATCAGTCGCCCCTCCTGCTTTATCTGTCCAAATCCGGCCTTTTCAATCCGTTGAATCTTCTCTCCCTCAAACCTGACCAAATAATATTCGCTTCCATCAACGGTAAAACTCTCCGTCTGTCGCACCGGTAACGAGTCTTCATCATTGATCAGTCCCGTGATCGCGATTGTGGCGCCTTCTTTTGCCCTCGCATTCAGCGCGTCCCAACACTGCGGCGTCAACGTGCGCGGCGCGGGCACGACGATCAACTTCGCCGGAAGCTTCTGCTCCGCGAGCGTGTACTCACTGATCGCCTGCATCGGCACGCCGCAGTGGTAATACATCGCCCGCACACACCGGCGCGTCGCCTCATAAGCAAAACTGCGCGGCGAAAACATGTGCGTGTGCGGAATCACCATCACGACCTGTTCAGGTTGCCGGTCGCGGAATCGCTGCCCGTGTTGGGCCATAAACTTCGCGATCGCGAGAAACGGTTCCAGTTCCGGTTTCGCCGTCCCGTCAACGCGATGAAATCCAATCCCGACTTCGTTCGTCGAATTCATGTACGGGTTCGTGTTCCATATCCACTCGATGAACCCGGCGCCGTCCGCCGCAAACGAGAGCGCCATCTTGCGTTCGAGCAGGTTGCTGACTTCCTGTTCGCTGCGCCACGGCTCGTCGCCTTCGGCGCGCTCGTAAAACATCACGCCGGTCTCTTCCATCAAACTCGCCTTTGACGGCGTTTTCGCCAGCACACTGTCCCAAACGAGATCGTCGTTGGCCCACCAGTTGTGCAACGAAGTGAAGTCGACGAGCGGCGCGAAGAACTGAATATTTGGACTGTCGCCGAGTCCCGCTTCGTCCTGACCGACCGTGATCAATTGCTTCGGATTACCGTTACGGCGCACGGCTGCGGTCATCTGTTTGGTCCAACGCATGAACATGTCCTGCGCGAACAGCCGGTAGTCGAGCGTCTTGAGCGGCATGCGATCGTCGATCAGATGAACGCTTTCGAAGTCCTGAAGCCGCGGCAACTCCATCACGTCATCGCGGGTCGTGCGCCAGACGTATTGCAGTTGGGCCACGCGCTCTTCATCACTTGCAGCCGAATAGCGATCGCGTATCCACTGTTTCCACGCAGCGGTCTCATACTCGTCGTAATTCGGCCGGCAGTTCCACAGTAATTTTGGCGAGCAGAATGAAGGCTCGTTAATAAAATCCCAGATGACATCATCAACGTGAGCGCGGCGTTCGGTAAACGCTGAGATGAACTGTTGCTGCGCTTTCACTGCTTTCGGATCGAGATAAGCGTTCACGCCGCCCCACGTCTCCGGCAGAAAAGCAAAGAACGTGAAGATCACCGGAATGTCGTACTTGTGCGCGGTCAACATAAACGCATCAAACGCGCGCAGCACGCCTTGGTTCACCTTGCCGGGCTCGGGCATGTACCTCTTCCAACCCGTCCAGATGCCGGTGCGGATCATGTTCACACCGGCCTCTTTCATCTGGCGAAAATCGCGATCCCACACAGCCGGATTTGGCTCGAAAAGAAAACTGCGATGAACGTCCGACGCCATGTAGGTTGTTCCCGTCACAGGAAACACTCGGCCATCACGATAGAAAAAGTGATTATCAACCGTCAGCGCTTTACCACGCTTCAGCAGTTCGTCGTCATAAACCCAGAACCCATTCCTATGCGTGAGATCACCAGCACGAGCGCCAACCTCATAAAATCCCGGTCTTACAATCTGCTTTAAATCCCCGATCACTTGACCTGACGGATCACGGACCTCAACTGTATAGTTATTGTTCGCGCCTTCAACAGACACTGAAGGAACTTCACCCGCTCGGTAACACGCAAAATTACTACGCACCCGAAAACGAACGGCGCCCTCGCGAGCTCTTTCCGCCAGCACTCTCACTGCATTCGCGGTGAGAGAACCGCTGAAGTTCGCAAACACCCAACGTCCACGCGCGAACTCTGCCTGATTACGATCGATCTGAATGACAGGCGCCGCGATCGCCCGTCCCTCGCGATTCAAACCAAAAACAAGAGACTCAACCACGCCCTCGTGTGGTCCATCACTGCCGGCTTCGTCAGGTTCGTTGCTCGTCGAGCTCAAACGCACATACAACTCGTAAATCTCTTTGGCCTCAAATTCACGCGACAACTGTTCGTGAACACTTTGATACTTCACGACGTTTCGAGCGTCGACGGGAAAGAAATGCGTGATGCCGAGTCGCTTGTGATAACTCGCCTGGTAAGGCTCGGCACGCCAACCCGCAGCAGTGCGCACAACCGGCCGCGACAACGGCACGCCGCCGAGATTCAGCCAGTTGCCACCCGCGCGCAGGTATTCGAGGATCGCTTTCCACGCGCGTTTGGGGAAAGCAGATCCGTACGGATTGATGAAGAGATCAAATTCACGCGGATTGAGTCGCGTTAGCTGTGGTTCGGAAAGAAAAGTAACGTCGAGACCCGTAAACGAAACAGCCGCGCTTTCGATACGTGGAAATTCCGTTTCCTGAAAGACGGCGATGCGATTAGTTTGAGCTTTCACAAGGCTTGGCAGCGCGCCAACAACGGCCGCGCCGCCCAAAGTTTGCAGGAAAGTTCGTCGTGGAAGTTTTTTAGCCACGGATAAACGCGGACCATATTACACTAGCCACAGGTTTCGTATGTCGATCTCTTCGGCAAGACAGCGCCTCATCGAATATCTCGGGCTTTCGTTGCTACTCGGAATGGTGGCGGCGATCGCGATGCTGATCTTCCTCGGCTGGCTCACCGATGAAGTGCTCGAAGGCGACGCGCGACGTTTCGACGACGCCACGCGCGATGCTGTTCACGCGTTCGCTTCGCCGACATTGACGACGATCATGCACGGCCTCTCGTTCATCGGCTCGTCACTTTTCCTCACGATCGCCACGGCCGCGGTTATCGTGATTTTCGCGTTGCGCAAGTGGGGCCGCGAAGCACGACTGTTCGCGCTCACGATGATCGGCGCGTCGGTGTTGAATATCACGTTGAAGCTGGCGTTCAAACGCGCGCGTCCGGTGCCGTTTTTCGATCTCGCCGCGCCGTCGTCTTACAGTTTTCCGAGCGGGCATTCACTAGCGAGTTGCTGTTTCTTTGCAGGGCTCGCTGCGATTCTCTCCGGACGCGTCAAGAGCAAACGCGCGCGAATGCTCATCTGGATCGCGGCGTCGGTGATGTTTCTGCTGATCGGACTCTCGCGGATCTATCTCGGCGTACACTACACGACTGACGTAATCGCGGGATTTACTGCGGCGTTGATTTGGATCGTGGTCGTGAGGTTTGTCGAATTGCAGTTGGCGCGAAGACGGCAACGTAAAGCGGGGCCACAAAGAAGCACATAAGGATTTGTTTGTGCCTTTTAGTGGCTCAAAGCTTCAAGCGCATCTCGACTGAAAGTCCGCCCTCTTTCGCGTTCTCGGCTCTGACGGATCCACCGTGCATGCGCACTGCGCGCTCGGTGATCGCGAGACCCAAACCCGTGCCGCCGCCACTCTGCCGATCGCGCGCGTCCTCCGCACGATAGAACGGACGAAAGATCTTCTCGAGCGCGTCTTCCGGAACGCCCTTACCGCGATCGCGAACACTGATCACCGCGAAGTTTCCGGCATTGCTGTTCTGCCGCTGCAACGCAACCTCCACTGCCGTTCCTTCCGGCGTGAAGCGAACCGCATTACGCACGACATTCTCAACCGCGCTTCGCAGCAAGTCTTCAATCCCGCTGATCGTGCATCTCTCAGTCCAAACAACCTGCACCGAACGATTCATGCCGCGTGCTTCGTACTCAGCGTCTTCGGCAACGTCGCGCACGAGCGACGCGAGATCGATCGCAGTTCGTTTGCGGACGTCAGTGCCGCTTTCGAGACGCGTCAATTCCAAAAGCTGACTGATCATCTCGTTCAAGTTGTCTGACTCACGTTCGATACGATCAAGCGCGCCATTCGCTTCCGTGCCCGAACGTTGCCGCGCCAAACCAAGCGCCACGCCGAGACGCGCGAGCGGCGAACGCAGTTCGTGTGAAATGTCGCCGAGCAGACGTTGCTGCGCTTTGACCATCGACTCCAAACGTTCAGCCATGCCGTTGAAATCGCGGCCGAGTTGTCCGACTTCATCGCGGCGTTTGGTCAGTTTATCCGCGACGCGCGCGCCGAGGTTGCCTTCCGCGAGTTCGTTCGTCGTTGAGCGGAGTTTTAAGAGCGGCGTCGTCAGATAACGAGCGAGCCAGAAGCAGAAGATGCCGCCAATTACGAGAATTACGAGCAGACGCAGTAGCTGAGGCTCAAAGCCCTGTTGAAATGGTGGACGCGGAATATGGGCCACGTAGATGTAGCGCTGGCCTTTTGCGCTGACGACCGGACGCGCGACGATTGTTTCGCGGCCGGCAAAAGTGAATTCGATCTCGCGGCTTTCCGCTGCTCTCGCGATCAGTTCGCCGGCGCCGGGAGGTGCGCTTCGTCCGGAAAGTTCTTTTCCGTTTTCGTCGAAGAACGTAGCGCTGACGCCGGAGGATTTTTCAGTTTGTTGCAGCGCGGACGTCAATGCCGCCGCACCTGTTTGTTCGTAAATCTCGGCGGCCCGCTGGGCATTTGGACCAACCTGCGTGAGGTCGCGCCACGAGCGCCGGATCGGCGTCGGACGCGTGAGCGCAAAGATCGCAAACGTGGCGACGTTGATGATGATCATCGCCACCCAGAACCAGATGAAAATTTTCAGATAAAGACTGCGAAAAGGATTTTTCATTCCGGTCTTTCAGACGTTGCGCCGTAGATGTAACCCACGCCGCGAATGGTCTTGATGCGTTCGAGACCGTTGAGCTGATGGCCCAACTTCTTGCGCAGGTTACTGACGTGCATATCAATGCTGCGATCGAACGGCGACAGTTCGCGTCCGAGAACTTCTTTCACTAAATCTTCTCGTTTGACGATCTGGCCGGCGTTGCGCAGCAGTATTTCGAGTAGATCGTATTCAACCCCTGTTAGTTCGACTATTTCTCCCGAGCGGCGGACGTTGCGAGTATTGGAATCCATTTCGATATCGCCAAGACGAATCGTTTCGCGCGCGGTGGCCGCGGATTCGATTGGCTGCGCGCGCCGCAACACGGCGCGAATGCGAGCAACTAGTTCGCGAGGATTGAAAGGTTTGGGGAGGTAATCATCGGCGCCGATTTCGAGTCCGACAATACGATCGACGTCGTCGCCGCGTGCGGTGAGCATCAGCACGGGAATGCGCGAGCGCGCTCTGATCCGGCGCAACACGTCGAAACCGTTCGTGCCGGGAAGCATGACGTCGAGGACCACGAGATCGTGTTCGTTTGACAGAGCTCGATCTATGCCGCGCTCGCCGTTGTGAATCGCTTCAACCGTGTAACCTTCGGGTTGAAGATACTCGCCAACGAGCTCGCACAGTCCGACGTCGTCGTCGATGACCAGCACGCGTTCCATTGGTTCTGTCGCAGTTCGCTCTGCCAAATTTAAAGACATAAACACACCTGAGGGCAAGCTGGGC
>DATELP010000158.1:0-16652 GCA_035276425.1 Pyrinomonadaceae bacterium | reverse complement strand
ATGTTCGTCGATCTCCGCGACGGTGGCGGCGTCAAATTGGCCGCGCCGGTCCTTGAGGTGAATTCGGGCCACACGATTCGCGAGCAGATCCGCGTGTGCCTGGAGATAACGCTCCGGCGTACCGATGTCGATCCAGTACGTACGCGGCGGGATGTGCGCGTAAAACGGCTCTTGACGTTTCAGTAGATCGGGAAACAGACCGTATTCGAATGAATAGTTTTCGCCCGCGGGCAGGAAGTCGAGCACTTTTGGTTCGAGAATGTACGTGCCCGCGTTGATCGTGTTGCACGTAATCTCGTCGGGTTTTGGTTTTTCGAGAAAGCGTCGTATGCTGCCGTCTTTTTCCGTTTCGACGAGGCCGTAGCTTTGCGGGTTTTCGACCGGCGTCAAAACGATCGTCGCGGTGGCTTTGCGTTCGTTGTGTTCGCGAATGACGGCTTTCAGATCCAGATCGGTCAGGATGTCGCCGTTGAAAACGACCGTTGGTTCGCGAATCAGATCTTCCGCGAACTTGTAAGCTCCGGCAGTTCCCATTGGCTGCGGTTCGACGGTGTATTTCAGTTTTACGCCGTAATCCGAACCGTCGCCGAGCAGTTGTTCGATCTTGTTGGGCTGATAAGACAGCGACAACGTGATGTCGACGATGCCCGCGCGGCGCAACGTATCGATCTGGTAGAGCAGAAACGGTCGATTGCAGATGGGAACGATTGGTTTTGGTGTGTAAACGGTTAACGGGCGAAGGCGCGTACCTTTACCGCCGGCCAGAATCAGTGCTTGCATGCTTTATGAATAGCGAAAGAAAGTCTAATATCGGAGCAAGTCTAACATAAGGGAGTTTGAAATGCCGGAACTGAACGAAGCGGTAATTATCAGCGCGGCGCGTACGCCGGTGGGGAAATTTCTCGGCTCGCTGAAGGGATTTTCCGCGCCGCAGCTTGGCTCGATTGTGGTGCGCGAAGCGGTGAAACGCGCGGGTGTGAAGCCCGAAGATGTCGATGAAGTGATCATGGGCTGTGTGATCCAGGCGGGCTTGGGCCAGAATCCCGCACGGCAGGCTGCTTTAAATGGCGGACTGCCGAACACGGTTTCCGCGGTGACAGTGAACAAGGTCTGCGGATCGGGTTTGAAAGCCGTGATGATGGCCGCGCAGGGTGTTCAACTCGGCGACACCGAGATCGTCGTCGCGGGCGGCATGGAGTCGATGAGTAACGCGCCGTATCTGATTCCGAAAGCGCGCGAGGGTTACCGTTTGGGAAATGGCGAACTGGTCGACTCTATGATCAACGACGGTCTGTGGTGCGCGTTTGAGAATTACCACATGGGTTGCACGGGTGAAGTCGTCGCGGATGAGTACAAGATCGGCCGCGCGGAGCAGGACGAGTTTGCGACTGGTTCGCATCGCAAAGCAGCGGCGGCGACTAAAGCGGGCAGGTTCAAAGACGAGATCGTGGCGGTGGAGATCCCGCAGCGGAAAGGCGCGGCTGTTGTTTTTGATACCGACGAGACGGTTCGTGAAGATACGTCGGTTGAAGGACTCGGAAAACTGAAGCCCGCGTTCAAGCAGGAAGGAACAGTGACGGCCGGGAATGCGCCGAGTGTGAATGATGGTGCGTCGGCGTTGGTGGTGACTTCGATGCGTCGTGCGCGTGAGCTTGGTGTTGAACCGATGGCGCGGATCGTGGGCCAGGCGACTGCGGGCGTCGAGCCGCGATTGGTGATGATGGCGCCGGTTGAAGCCGTGCGGAAGTTGTTTAAGAAGACCGGATGGTCGGCGAGTGAAGTTGATCTGTTTGAGTTGAATGAAGCGTTTTCAGTGGCTGCGGTTGCGGTGACGCGCGAACTCGGACTCGATCCGGAGAAGGTGAATGTTAACGGCGGCGCGGTGGCGTTGGGCCACGCGATCGGGCAATCCGGATCGCGTCTGTTGACCACGGTTCTTTACGAGTTGAAACGGCGCGATGCGCATCGTGCAGTTGTGGCGTTGTGTCTCGGTGGCGGCAACGCCGTGGCTTTAGCTGTCGAACGTTAGACAGGATTTCAGAATTAACAAGATGGTTTTTGTAGAGAAGGTGCGACGACCACTTTTGTTTAAGACAATCTTGTAAACCTTGTTAATTCTGTCAAAGGAGAAAGAGTTTGAGTGAAGTGATTGGTGTAGTTGGTGCGGGTACGATGGGCAATGGAATTGCGCAGGTCGCGGCTCGCGCCGGTTACGATGTGATCCTGCAGGACGTTCGCGATGAGTTTATCGAACGTGGGTTGGCTGCGATCGGGAAAAGCCTTCAGCGTGACGTCGACAAGGAGAGAATCTCTGCGGATGAGAAGCAGCGGATCGTAGGCAGGATTCGCACGACTACTGACTTCTCGCTTTTGAGTGAAGCTTCGTTCGTAGTTGAAGCAGTAACAGAGAATCTCGCGATAAAGACTGAAGTTTTCAAAGCGCTCGATCGGATCACGCCGCCTGATGCGATTCTAGCTTCAAACACGTCGTCGATTTCGATCACGAAACTCGGCGCGGCCACGAATCGACCGGACAAAGTCATCGGCATGCACTTCATGAATCCCGTGCCGGTGATGAAACTCGTCGAAGTCATTCGCGGCATGGCGACTTCCGACGCGACTTACGAACGTGTTCGCGTGTTGTCGGAAAAGTTGGACAAAATCGCGCTCGACTGTCAGGATTCGCCCGGTTTTGTTTCAAACCGCGTGTTGATGCCCATGATCAACGAGGCGATTTTCACTCTGTACGAAGGCGTAGCGACGCGCGAAAGCATCGACGGGATAATGAAACTCGGAATGAACCACCCGATGGGACCGCTGACTTTGGCGGATTTCATCGGTCTGGATATATGCCTCGCCATCATGAATGTGTTATACGAGGGGCTCGGAGATCCGAAATACAGGCCGTGCCCGCTGCTCAAGCGTTACGTGGACGCTGGTTGGCTCGGGCGGAAGAGCGGCCGCGGTTTTTACGAGTATTAGAGCTGCACACTAAGATGGCCCCTAACATCTCTCACTATTGTCAAAAATGCCTGGCTGGAAATCCGCTGGGACAGGAGTTCTGTTCTCGTTGTGGGACGCGCTTGATGATCGTGGTCGAACCCACTTCTTCTCGTTTTGAAGCCGGCTCGGCGACAGTCTCAACTGACGAACACCTGCTCGAGCGTATTTCCGCGGCGGAAAACCGGACCGCGCGTCTCGCGGAACGTTTGGAACGCAGTCTGGATCTGCTGCTGCGTTACGCGCAGAACGCTTACTTTGATCGCTCGTTGACGAGAGCGCTGATCTCGCTGTTGGAAGAAGACGGCGTGGTGCAATCCGATCGACTGGAGAAGATGTGGAGCGAGCGCTGCGAGCGTGACGCACTCGAACAGGAAGAGAGCGTTCATCGCGACGAACTGCGTTTGCGGATTCTGGCCCACGCACAGGCGATGGACCGGCCGGTTTTTGAAGAGTTGATCAACGAGGGTTTTCTGCTGATCGAAGACAAGCAGGTGCAGGAAGGGATTACCAAACTCCAGCGCGCTGCTGAGATTTCAGACGAGAACGCCGCGTTGAACATATTCATCGGCGAGCACTACTTTCGCCGCGGCAAGAGCAAACGCGCGCGCACGTATCTGACGCGGGCGCACGAAGCGTTGCCGGATGACGTCCGGGTTTCGCTGTTGCTCGGGTTGGCGTGTGCGGACGACGGGGAAGTCGAGCAGGCGAAGGAGCTTTTGCGCAAAGCCATGCGGCAGGGTGGTTCGTCCTTTGCCGGGCATTATGGTTTGGGCTGGCTGTTTGTAAACGAGAAGAACTGGCGCGGTGCGATCGGCGAGTTCAAACGGGCGTTGACCGCGCGGCCGTCGCCGGAAGCGCATTACGTGTTGGGGTGTTTGTATTACGAGTTGAACCGCGACGATCTGGCTGTGCGGCATCTGCGCAAGGCCGTGCAGATGGATGAGAGTTATGCGGAGGCGTTTTATCTGTTGGCGCAGACATATGAGCGAACCGGACGAACGGAGTTAGCGCAGGAGGCGTTGAAGCGAGCCGGGCAGCGTGCAACATCGGCTGTTCCGTTGTTCCAGACGCCGAAATCAGGTCTGTTGCGTTTGATAGCCGGCGCCGACAAACGCCTGGCGGACATGCTGCGCGACGACGCGCTGAAGGCGTTCGACGTCCCGCCGCCGCAACAGTCGCATTAGTCACAAAGAGGCACAAAACACACAAGCTTTGTACTTTTGTGCGTTTTTGTGGCCGTGGCGCGCGTTGACAGGGCCGCGAGCGACGCTATAATGGCCCCTTTGTGCGCATAGCCCCCAAAACTGCGATTCGTGGCTGTGCCGAGTGTGATGCGGATTGAGCTGGTAAACCTGGAGCATGGGCGAGCTGATTTTGCCCACGTGTACCAGCCTGATGAACTTGGAGCTTTTGACGAGCGTGTGAGTCTCGTCGAGCCTGTAAAAGTCGAAGGGAAAGTGCGGCTCGCCGGAGCCGAGGTCTTTGTCAACGGACACATCGAAACTCGCGCCCAGGTCGAGTGCGATCGTTGTCTAAAACTGGTCGAAATCCCGGTCAAAGCCGACTTCGACTTGCAATACATCACGGGCGCGGAGTACGAAGAATCCAGCGCCGCCGCGGAACTGACCGAAGAAGTTATGTCAGTTTCCGTCTTCGACGGCGAAACGATCGACGTCGACGAGATCGTAAAAGAGCAGATCCTGCTGGCAGTTCCGACACGTTTGCTGTGCCAGCCTGACTGCAAGGGAATCTGTCCTGTCTGCGGCATCGACAAAAACACGGGCGACTGCGAGTGTGAGACCAAAGAGGTCGATCCGCGTTGGGCAGCACTGAAGAACTTAACCGATGGTAAGTAGTGAGTGGTAAGCGTAGCGTTACCATTGACCACTTAAAACCATCCACAGATTACGCAGATTCTTCTGAGCTAGGTACTCTGTGTAATCTGTGGATTGCTTTTTGTTTTATTACCTAGCCATTTAGCAGGAGTAATTATGCCAAATCCGAAACGGCGACATTCCAAAGCTCGTCGCGACAAACGGCGCGCGCACGATGCGTTGCGTGTGCCGCAGACCACCCTTTGTTCCAACTGCCGCGAGCCCCGCATGCCCCATCGTGTTTGTCCCAAATGCGGTTATTACAACGGCCGCCAGGTGGTGCAAGTAGAAGAAACCTAAACCTGATCCAACGTGCGAAATCAGTCGCAGAATGAAACCCCGCTGACGGGTAAAGTCGTTCTCGACGCAATGGGAAGTGACCATGCGCCGCACGTGGAGATTGATGGTGCGCTGGCTGCGACCCGTGATTTTGGCGTTCAAGTAATTCTGGTGGGCCAGGCCCACAAGGTGGAGCCGGAACTGAGACGCTGCGGTTGGCGCGGCGACGGCGACCGCGGTATTGAATTTGTCGAGGCGGCTGAAGTGATCGCGATGGACGATCCCGTTGCGACTTCAGTCAGGCGCAAAAAGAAGAGTTCTTTGAGAGTCGGTTCGAAGCTGGTCAGCGAAGGCCGTGGTGACGGTTTTGTTTCCGCGGGAAACACTGGCGCGGCAATGGCGACAGCGAAGATGGTGATCGGCGCGATTCCCGGCGTGGACCGTCCGGCGCTCGCGGCGATGATTCCGACGAAAGCGGGCAAGCCGACGCTGTTGCTCGACGTTGGCGCGAATTCAGAGTGCAAACCGCATCATCTCGCACAGTTTGCGATCATGGGCGATGCTTACTCGCGTTCGGTACTGGGCACAGCGAAACCATCTGTCGGGTTAATGAGCATCGGCGAGGAAGAGGCGAAGGGAAACGATCTGACGAAGGAAGCGTTTCCGCTGTTGAAAGAGTTGAGCGACATCAACTTCGTCGGCAATGTTGAAGGCCGCGACGTTTTTTCCGGTCAGGTGGACGTGATCGTTACTGATGGTTTCACCGGAAACGTGATGTTGAAACTGTCTGAAGGTTTGACCGAGGCGATGCTTTCGATGTTGAAGCGTGAGTTAACCGCGACGGCGGTAACGAAAGCAGGCGCAGTGCTCGCGAAACCGGCTTTTCGAAGTATCAAGAAGCGTCTCGACTACACGGAGTATGGCGGGGCGCCGTTGTTGGGAGTAAGGCGTATCGTAGTGATCGGGCATGGACGTTCGAACGCCCGTGCAATTCGCAACGCTATCAGAAGTGTTAAAGAGTTTTCCGAACATCGCACTAGCGAGCGTATCGCAGAGGGAATCAGGAATCAGCCACAGATGTCACAGACAAACACCGATTCCGGTTTGTGTGTGTCCGTGTGATCCGTGGCTTACTGTAGTATTCTGAGGAATTAATGGTGAACCAACGCGCTGGAATTCTGGGCACGGGCCACTCGTACCCCGAAGGAATTCTGACAAATGCCGATCTTGCGAAGATCGTTGAGACTTCGGACGACTGGATCACGACGCGAACCGGAATTAAACAGCGTCGTAAAGCCGCGCCCGGTGAGTACACGTCAATGTTCGCAGTGCGCGCCGCGCGTCAGGCGATAGAACGCGCACGTCTCGATCCTTCCGATATCGACCTGCTTATTTGCGCCACAGTCACACCGGATCAAATACTTCCTTCGACAGGTTGCATCATCCAGGCCGAGCTCGGCGTCAACAACGCCGCCGCAATGGACGTGGTTGCTGCTTGTTCGGGTTTCCTGTACGGCGTTTCGCTTGCCGATTCGATGATTCGCACCGGACAAGTACGACATGCGGTTGTAGTCGGCGCTGAGATATTGACGCAGTATGTCGATTACACGGACCGGCAAACGTGTGTGTTGTTTGGTGACGGCGCGGGTGCGGCGGTGTTGGGACCAGTTGAAGGTAATCGCGGTATTCTCGGGAGCAAGATCAAGTCTGATGGACGTTACGAAGAACAGCTTTTCTCGCCGGGCGGCGGCACGCGCAAGAAGCCCACGGCGGAAACACTCGCGGCCGGCGATCACTTCTTTAAGATGAGAGGTAACGAGCTGTTCAAAGTCGCGGTTCGATCGATGACCGAGATTTCGCGCGACGTGCTCGAGAAGGCCGGCAAGAAGTCAGACGAGATCAATCTATTCATTCCGCACCAGGCCAATCAACGCATCACTGAAGCTGTTGCCGATCGTTTGAACGTCGACATGTCGAACGTTTATTCAAACATCGCCGTACACGGCAACACGTCGTCGGCGTCGATTCCGATCGCGCTCGATGAATGTGTCGAAGGCGGAAGAATTAAGGAAGGCGATCTGGTGTTGATGGCGTCGTTTGGTGGCGGTGTAACCTGGGGCGCGGTGTTGATGCGATGGTAATGGCCACGGTCTTTCCCGGGCAGGGGTCGCAGGCGCCGGGAATGGGAAAAGAATTAGCCGAGAAGTTTCCGGTTGCGCGACAGGTCTTTGAAGAAGCTGACGACGCGTTGGGCTTTGCGATCTCGCGGCTGTGTTTTGAAGGCCCGGCGGAAGAGTTGCAGTTAACCGAGAACACGCAGCCGGCGATTTTGACGACTTCCGTGGCGGCGTTTCGTGCGGCGCGTGAGAGTGGATTGCCGGAGCCGTCGTTTGTCGCGGGACATAGTCTTGGTGAATATTCCGCGTTGGTCGCTGCGGGTGTTATTGATTTAGCGGACGCGGTGAAAACCGTGCGCGCACGCGGGCAGTACATGCAGCAGGCGGTGCCGGTTGGCACTGGCGCGATGGCCGCGGTGCTTGGCGGCGAGTTGAGCGCGATTGAAAACGCTTGTCGTGAGGCGAGTGGCGATCAAGTTTGCAGCGTTGCGAATTCGAATTCGCCTGCGCAGGTCGTGATTGCCGGAAACACGGAAGCCGTCGATCGCGCAATCGAGTTGTTGAAGGGCGTGGCGAAGCGCGTGATCAAGTTGAACGTGAGCGCGCCGTTTCATTGCGCGTTGATGCGTCCGGCACAGGAGAAACTCGCGGACCATCTCGAACGTTTGACGTTCAATATTCCCGCCGTGCCGGTGGTGACAAATGTTGATGCGCGGGTTACGACCGCGCCGGACGAGTTGCGCGATGCGCTGCTGCGGCAGGTTTCGGCGCCGGTTCGCTGGTTGGAGTCGATGGAGTTGTTGATAGGACAGAACGTCCAAACGGTTATTGAGATCGGACCCGGCAAGGTGTTGTCGGGACTGATGCGACAAACGAATCGTGACGTGAAGTGTCTTAACGTGGAAGACGCAGCAAGTTTGGAAGCGACATTAGCTACCCTTGCTGTCAGGGATGAATTAGTCTAATTAAACTCACAGAGGAGCAAACACGATGCCCGATCAAGAGATCGAGAATAAGGTAAAGCAGATCATTGTCGACGAGCTAGGTGTCGATGAAAACGAGGTTACGCCAAATGCAAGGTTTATCGACGACCTCGGCGCCGACTCGCTGGACACGGTGGAACTCGTGATGCGTTTTGAAGAGGAGTTTGGCATAGAGATCCCTGACGAAGACGCCGAGAAGATCCAAAGCGTGCGGGACGCCTATAACTACATCGACCAGCACAAGAAATAGCTTAATAGGAATAGGTCCTATAGCACTTATAGGACCAATCTGGCTCTTCCCGAAGGAGTTCTAAGTTGACACGTCGTGTCGTGATTACGGGCCTCGGCCTTGTGACACCTGTTGGCAATACTGTCGAAGACACGTGGGCCGCGCTGATGAGCAGTCGCAGCGGCGCGGACTACATCAAAAAATTCGACGCTGAGAGGTTCTCGGTAAAGTTTGCCTGCGAAGTAAAAAATTTCGACCCGCTGACATTCATTGCCAAGAAAGAGGCGCGCAAGATGGGCGCCTTTATTCATTATGCGATTGCGGCGTCGATCGAAGCGGTTGCCGATAGCGGTATCGAGCTCACGCCCGAAGGGAAAATCCCCGCGGGCCTGGCGGAGAATGCCGGCACTTACATCAGCAGCGGCATCGGCGATTTCTGGGCCATCGAACGCGAGCACTCAAAACTGCTCGACGATGGACCGGATCGTGTTTCGCCGTTCTTCATAGTTTCCGCGATTGTGAATCTCGCCGCGGGCCAGGTGTCGATTCGTTTCGGCGCTAAAGGTCCAAACTCTGCCACCGCCACGGCCTGCTCGGCTGGTGCACACGCGATTGGCGACAGTTTCAAGATCATTCAACGCGGCGATGCCGACATGATGATCTGCGGCGGCGCGGAATCGGCAATCACGCCGATGAGCGTCGCGGGCTTTTCCGCGATGCGCGCGCTTTCGACGAACAATGAAGATCCGTTGCACGCGTCGCGTCCGTTTGAAAGAGATCGCGACGGTTTCGTGATCGGCGAAGGCGCCGGGATCATGATTCTCGAAGAACTCGAGACTGCGAAGAAGCGCGGCGCGAAGATTTACGCTGAGGTCGTTGGTTATGGAGCGTGCGCGGATGCGTTTCACCTGACGATGCCGGACGAAACTGGTTCGGGCGCGCGTCGGGTTATGCAGCGAACGCTGAAAGACGCGAACGTGAAACCGGAACAAGTCGGTTACATCAATGCGCACGGCACATCGACGCCGTACAACGACAAGTTTGAAACTAAAGCGATCAAAGACACTTTTGGTGAGCACGCTTACAAGCTTGCGGTGAGTTCGACGAAGTCGATGACGGGTCACTTGCTCGGCGCAGCGGGCGGAATCGAAGGCATCTTTTCCGCGTTGGTGCTCAGCCGCAACGTGTTGCCGCCGACGATCAACTATTTCAATCCCGATCCGGAGTGTGATCTGGATTACGTGCCTAATGAGCCGCGTGAAGCGCGTGTGGATTATGTGCTTTCGAATAGTTTTGGGTTTGGCGGCACGAACGCGGCGTTGTTGTTCAAGAGGTACGAAGAGTAAAACCATCCACAGATTTCACAAATTCTGCGTAATCTGTGGATGGTTTGGTTCCGAACAAGTATAAAACACATGAAGATAGTAGTGATGATGAAGCAGGTCGCGAACAAGGACGCGATTCTGCGCATTAACAAGGACGCCACCTGGATCGAAGAAGCCGATCTTTCATTCGAAGTAAGCGAGTCGGACGGTTACGCGCTGGAAGAAGCGTTGCGCGTGCGTGAGAAGCTTGGCGGTGAAGTTGTTGTTTGTTCGATGGGACCGCAGCGTGTGAAGAGCGTCATCAAGGATGCACTCGCGCGCGGCGCGGATCGCGCGATTCACGTCGTGGGTGACAATCTCACGCACCTTTCACCGTTCGCCGCTGCGACTGTACTTGCCGATGCGATCCGCGACGAGAAACCCGATCTCGTGATGACTGGTCTTCAGTCTGACGATCACGGTTACGGACAGACGGGTGTGATCATGGCTGAGCTACTCGGTTTGCCACACGCCACGATCGTCATCGAACTCGACGCCGCGGCTGACAAACTCCGTGTGAAGCGCGAGCTCGAAAGCGGTTGGTATCAATGGTACGAGATGCCGCTGCCGGCTTTGCTGACGATCCAGTCGGGCATCAGCCAGATTCGTTATGCGACGTTGAAGGGAATCATGGCGGCGAAGAAGAAGGAGATCAAGGAAGTGACTCCTTCAGCGGACGTCGTCGGCCGTCCGTCGCATCAACGCATCGAGAAAGTTTACTTGCCGCAGAAGATGAAGCAGACGCAACTGCTCGGCAACAACGATGCGAAAGCTGGCGCCGCTGAACTGGCGCAGAAACTACACACGGAAGCGCGAATTTTTTAGCCACGGACTGACAGGGAAGAACACTGACAGATGAGTAGCGGAATACTGGTTTTTATCGAACACAAAGGCGGCGTCGCGAACAAGAGTTCCATTGAAGCGATCGTTGCGGCGCAGACGTTGGGTGCGGAGCTACAAGAGCCCGTGACTGCTGTAGTGTTAGGCAATGATGTCAGCGCGTTGGCACAAGAGATCGCGGCATACGATGTTGCGAAAGTGATCTGCGCGACGAACGCGAAACTCGCGGACTACACGCCGGACGCTTACGCGGATGGTTTCGAGCAGATCGTGAAACAGCTCGATCCGCACTTTATTTTCCTGACGCACACCTACCAGGTTCGAGACTTCGGCCCCAAGCTCGCCGCACGTTTCAAAAAAGGCATGATCAGCGACTGCATTCGCGCGCGCGTCGAAGGCGGCAAAATCGGATTTACCAGACGAATCTTTCTCGGCAAATTGGACGCGGATGTTATTTCGGATGGCGAAGCTCCGGTGTTCGCGACGTTTCAAACGGGTGCTTATCGACCCGATCAAGCCAGGAAGGGAAGTGGCGCGCCGGTCGAGAACGTTGCCGTTGAGATTGGCGACGTGCGTATGAAACCCGAGCCGCCGTTCCAGGAAGCAAAGCAGGCGGTGGATCTAACAAAGGCTGATGTGATCGTCGCTGTTGGACGTGGCATCAAGAGCAAAGAGAACCTCGCGCTGGCTGAGAAGCTCGCCGAAGCGCTTGGCGGCGACATCGCTGCGTCGCGTCCGATTTGCGACGCGGAATGGTTACCGATCGATCGTCAAATCGGATCGTCCGGCCAAACCGTCGCGCCCAAACTTTACGTTGCGCTGGGTATCTCCGGCGCGATTCAGCACCTCGTCGGAATGAAAAACTCCGGCACCATCGTAGCAATCAACAAAGACCCCGAAGCCCCCATCTTCGACATCGCCGATTACGGCATTGTCGGAGATCTTTTCGAAGCCGTACCGGTACTCACCGAAGAAATCAAAAAGCTCCGCGGACTCGCTTAAGGCCATATTCAGCGGTCTGTTGGACAAAAACTATTGGACTAAGTAGATGTTTTTGGCTTAGATTAACGGTGATTAATCGGTACTCCCACGCGTAATTCTCAAAATAACCTCACCAGTATTCAAACAGAAGAGTTTCGCCCTTCTTTAGCTCTTCAGGAAACTTGCCTTAGCGCAAGTGCCAAAGTGGTGCAGCCCTGTTACTGCGCCATCATCGAACAAAGGGACGTCAGGCATTAGCTTCACTCTTCGTGATCATCGCGATCAAGCAGTGATCGTGCGTCGCGAAGCGACTAAAAACCATAACCAAGGAGCTTTTGATGTCTTTTATTTCCCCTCTCTCTACCAAAAAACCAATACCGATCGTGTTGGTGGTAGCGATTGCAGTCTTGATAGCCGCTTCGCTTTCGCAAAAAGTGGAGAGTGCCGGCGACAAGACGCAAGCTGTCACGCAACCGAAAGGTGCGGTCATCACTCAGGAGCAGCAAGCGGCCAAGGCGCGGCGCTTCCGAAACCTGGATATCAGAGTCACAGAACCAAAGACCATGGCGGACATTGCTTCGGCCAACGCCAGCGTCATTAACCAACGATTAGCAACTCGTAAAACTTCAGTCGAACAAGCCCTGACTCGTCTGCGCACTGTCTCCCGCGGTACGCAGGCCAAGGCGTCGCCGCTGACAGGAGCGGTGGAAGTTTTAAGAAGCACCACTGGCGCGCTCAGTACACCAGCCTCGGGTCGCACTGGTGTAGACATTGTGCGCAGCTTTATCACCGCCAACGGCGACCTCTACGGCCTTTCGTCGAAGGACGTCGGCTCCTTGAGATTTCTTGGCGAAAGCGTCAACCGCGGTAATGGCATGCGCATGGTGCGCGTGGAACAAACCGCTAACGGACTGCCGATCTTTCAGAGTGAGACGCGCTTTGTTCTCGACTCTCAAGGACGAGTTTGGCGTTCGACCGGTTTGATGATCCCGAGCGTCAAGGCCGATCCGATCGAATTCGAAAGCCTGATTTCAGCGGAAGCAGCATTGAGCATTGCGGCGAGCTCCGTTGACATTCAAGCCGATACAGACAAGGTCAGCCAGACAAGCGCAAACGTCGATGGAACGGAATTGGAGTTGGCTGCCAACAATCCAAACATCACCGGAAACGTCACCAGCAAACTGGTTTACTTCCCGCTTGCGCCGGGCATCCTCGTTCCAGCGTGGTCGCAAGTAACCTTCACCAACGGTTCCGGAGATTATTACACCCTCGTTGACGCGAGTTCCGGAAAACTGCTGTGGAGAAAAAATATCCGCGCAAACGTTTCCACTCACGACGCTCGTTTCCGCGTTTACGTCCAGGCAGACGGCACGACGCCGGCTGATAGTCCGGCGCCACTCTCCCCGTCCAACGCGACCGTCGGTGGCAACGTTCAACCCGCCGGTATCTCGCCAACGATCGTCAGCATGTTCACGGCGATGAGCGCAACGGCGAGCCCGAATGGTTGGATCGACGACTGTCCGGGTGGTGTTTGCACCGCAGCGCAAACGCAAACCATCGGTAACAACGTTCATGCCTACATGGATCGTGTCGGTGGCGCAGGCGCCGGCGGGGCGGATCAGCCAGACACCGCTGCCAGTTCAGTGCTGGATGGCAACGGCAAACCGATGGGTAACCCCGATACCAACGGTCGCAACCGCGATTTTCTCGGCACGACCCCGCGTGACTTCGAAACCAACTACCTGCCGCCGCCGCAAGGTGGAAATCCTGAGGCAGGCCAAACTCCGACCGGCAACGGCAACAACGGCACGCTGCCAGTGGACCAGTTCCGCCGCGGAATGATTACCCAACTCTTTTACGTCTCGAACTGGTATCACGACAAAACGTTCCTGCTCGGTTTCGACGAAGCCGCGGGTAACTTCCAGTTGACGAACTTCTCCGGCATGGGACTCGGCAACGACCGTGTACTCGCTGAAGGACAAGACAGCGCCGGCACGGACAATGCCAATTTTTCGACACCGCCGGACGGTCAATCAGGCCGCGCACAGATGTTCAGATTTATTGGACCAACTGTGGACCGTGACGGATCGCTCGACACTGAAATTCTGATCCACGAACTAACCCACGGACTCTCCAACCGGTTGGTAGGCAATGCGGCCGGTTTGGTTTGGGATCCAGGTGCAGGCATGGGCGAAGGCTGGAGCGATTTTTATTCCATGTCGCTGCTCAACAACACCAATGCTGACGATCCTAACGGTATGTATGCTCAAGCGGCGTATACCAGTTACAAGATTTTCGGTATCACTACCTTCACCGATAACTACGTTTACGGCAGCCGTCGTTTCCCGTATTCAACCAACAACTCGATCAATCCGCTGACCTGGGCGGACGTCGACGACTGGACCAATAACCTGTCGGGCGGCATCGCTCCCGATCCGATTGGCTTCAATATCGGCGGCGCGAGTGAAGTACACAACATCGGTGAAATTTGGGCGCTAACGTTGTGGGAAGTGCGTGCCCGAATCATTGCAGCCAATAGCAACAGTGTGCCGACCGGCAACCAGATCATGCTGCAACTGGTTACCGACGCACTCAAGATGACCCCGAACAACCCGACGTTCACTGATGCCCGCGATGCCCTCATCGACGCTGATTGCGCTACGAATAGTTGCGCGAATGAGCAGTCGATTTGGGACGGTTTCGCGGACCGCGGTTTGGGCTATGGATCACGCGTTTCCACTGCTTACGGATTCGCTCCAGTAGCTTCGCACCAGGGAATCGTGGAGTCGTTCTCGGCTCCCGGCCTGGACGTTCAAAGCGTTTCCGTGGACGACAGCATCGGTAACAACAACGGCGCTATCGATCCAGGTGAATCGGTCAAGATCACAGTCACGCTTGCAAATCCGTGGCGCAGTACTTCGAAGAACGTCGCTTCGGCGACCGCCACGCTGACTACCGGCACGGCAGGTATCAACATCACGGACAATTCATCGACCTACGGTGCGATTCCTGCGCAAGGTAGTGCGGCTGGTGATTCGTTCCAGTTCAGCGTTCCGCTGCTCGCGGGCTGCGGATCGTCGCTCAACTTTACGATAACTTCCACCAGTTCATTGGGTGTGAAGGCAGTGCCCTTCTCATTCCGCGTTGGTGCTCCCAGCGGTACGGGCGCGCCGATAACTTACACGCGTACGCCGGGTGCTCCGCTCGCAATTCAGGACAACAGACCGCGCGGTACGATCGACTCGCAAACCATCACGGACGACTTTGAGATCGCCGATCTCAACGTTCGCATAGATAGTCTTCCGCACACCTTCCCGGGCGACGTTACCTTCGGTTTCAAAGCGCCAAACGGTTACGGTGTTGATGTGGTCACGTTCATCGGCGGCGCTGTTGCAGGCGGCGGCGATGGCGACAACATCACAAACATGGTGCTCGACAATCAGGCTGCCGGCGATATCCTGCTTGCCACGAATGCGCAAGCGCCGTACACCGGCAGTTGGTTGCCAATCGCTAACTCACCGAGTTGGCCCGTTCTTGGATTTGGTCCGGCGGAGCCGGTCGGTGAACTCAACAAGATGAACGGCGCGAGTACGCTGGGTACGTGGCAGGTACTTGCTTCGGATCAGGCTGCGATCGATACGGGAACGCTCGGCGGTTGGTCGTTAATCGTCACGCCGAGGGCATTCTCCTGTACGCCGGTCGCCGGCCCCGCAGCCACGGCTGGACAGTTGCTCATCAGTGAATTCCGCGTTCGTGGTCCAAGTGGCGCGAACGATGAGTTCGTCGAGATCTACAACAACAGCGGTGCGGATCACACGGTCAGTGATTCCGGTGCGGGCACGGGTTATGCCGTTGCCGCTTCAGACGGCGTGGCTCGCTGCGTCATTCCGAACGGCACGGTAATTCCGAACCGCGGCCATTACCTCTGTACCAACTCCGTCGCTTACTCGTTGTCAGGTAATGCAACCGGTAACGCGACTTATACCACCGACATTCCGGACAATGCCGGTATCGCGCTCTTCAACACGTCGGTAGCGGCAAACTTTACGCTCGCCAACCGGCTTGATGCTGTCGGATCGACTTCCGAAGCCAACACGCTTTACAAGGAAGGCACCGGTTACTCGGCGCTGACACCTTTCTCGATCGATTATTCGTTCGTTCGTGACGAGTGTGGTAAGCAAGGTTCGATTACCACATTCGGAAACTGTCCTTCAGGTGGAAATTACGTCGACACCAACAGCAACGCGGTGGACTTCTACTTCGTGGACACGAACGGCACGAGCGCAGGCGCTGGACAGCGTCTCGGTGCGCCTGGACCACAAAACCTGGCGTCGCCAATCCAACGCACGGCGTCGTTCCCGTTCCTGTTCCTGGATAACACCGTCGCTGCGGCTAACCCGCCGAATCGCGTTCGTGACTTCACGAGCGACCCGGCGAATAACTCGACCTTCGGCACCCTCGATTTCAGGCGCCGTGTGGTTAATAGCACTGGTGGTGCGGTCACAAGGTTGCGCTACCGGATCATCGATCTCACTACGTTCCCGGCGCCTTCAGGCATCTCCGACCTGCGTCCGCGCACGTCGTCGCTGGTAGTGGTTTCGGGGATCAACGATTCGGCAACCTGTCTCGCGTCCAATGGAGTTGCAACGACGCCTTGCACGGTCAACGTGCAGGGAACGACGTTGGAACAGCCGCCTTCACAACCGAATGGTGGTGGGTTCAACTCGACCTGGTCGTCGGGCACAGTGACGTTGGGAACGCCGTTAGCAAACGGAGCTTCCATCAACATCAGGTTGCTCTTCGGTATTCAACAGACCGGCAACTTCAAGTTCTTTATGAACATTGAAGCCCTGCCGTAGTTGGGTTGAGAGCAAAGGGACGAAGAAGCCGTCGGGAATTTCCGGCGGCTTCTTTCTTTTCCTAGCTCTTGTCCGTGTCCGTCCGTGTTTATCCGTGGCCTTTAAAGTATTCCCTTAAGTTCA
>DATELP010000157.1:0-7768 GCA_035276425.1 Pyrinomonadaceae bacterium | reverse complement strand
CCCAAAATTCCATCCATGTTGCGCGCGAAGTACAACCTAAACGGCCACACATCTCTTCAAAAGGGAGCAACGAACATGAGAGTATTTTGTCCCGAACACAAAAGAGGCTTTTTCGCGCCGCGCCAGAGCCCGATCAAATGTGAAAATCGCGGTCACCTGCTGGGCGAACTCGATTTTGAAGGCGAAGGCAGGCTTCCCGCCGAGATCGGCTGGCAATACTGCTGCAACTGCGAACACTTCTGCCCGGTCGATTTCGACCAGTACGGGCTGGACCGTTGTCCGGTCTGTACGCGACGGAGTTCGCTCCTCTATTTATGTGATCGTTGCCACGTAATTAGTTTTGAGTCGAACACGCCGCTGCAAACCAAGAATTTCACGTTGACGGCGGATGGTGTGCCGCAGCCGTCGTGTCCCGGCTGTTTGCGTTCCGCCGGAGCCGATCTGCACGAACACTTCTGCGACTTAATCAACGCGGCTTTCATCACCGCGCTGGATACTTGCCCGGTTTGCAATGAACGGCTCGATGTAGCGCCTGGGTTTCCGTCAACTGTCGCGCTCTACTTGAAACGCACGCGAGCCGCAAACAAAGTCAACGTCACGTTTGACTACGAGACTGAATCGTTCATGCCGGTTGATGACGGCGAGTTCGTCGTGGTGACGAATGGTGAACCGGCGATTGTGATGCCGCGTGCGCCGCGCTTTGCGAGCCGCCGGGATTTTTACGAGTACTACCAGGATTACTACCACTGTCCGAATCCGGAAGCGGGTGAAGTTTCGATCGTGCAACCCGCGACTGTTGCGCAAACAGCCAACGGCTGGAAACTCGAAACGATGGGCGTGCTGGAAGTGTTGCTGGACCAGCCGAAGCCAAAGGTCGTGCCCCCGGTTGCCCCGGTTCTAAGTAAGCCTGCGCCGCCGGCGGTCATGCCGAAAGCCGCGCCGAAAGCCGCGCCGGTGATTGCCGAAGAAGAAGTCATCGTTCCGAAGCGACCGGAGCCTCTGCCGATCCCGATCGCGGCGAAGGAAGAAAGCACTGAAACTCCGTGCGGTAAATGTGGCGCGCTCGTTGAAAGTCGCTATGCGTTCTGCTGGAAATGCGGCAACGCGCTAACACCGGAAAACAAATCTTCACGCGGCGGCAGCAATCCATCGCGCGGAACGTTGTTGTCAGCGATGGCCCTCGACGATGACGAGTTGACCGTGCAACATGAAATGCGTCCGGCGAGTTCGTCACTGTTTCCCTTTACCACGGCGAAACAATCGGATCATCCGTCTTCGAGCCGGGGTTCGGTATTGAAACTGATCGCGATCGCCGGTGTCGCGTTACTGTTGTTGTCGTTGGGCCTGTTTGGTTTGACACGGCGCTCCGCCGATTCGTCGCAAGTCGCTTCAACGACCGCGTCCGCGCCTGCGCCGCAGCAAACGGTCGCCGAAACCACGCCCGAACCAGCGCCCACTGAAGCACCCGTGACCGTTCCGGCCAAGCTTGTTGATGAAACAAACGAAACAAAACCGGAAGCGTCGCCGACGCTCAGTCCTGAAGATGAACTGCTGGCGCGGCTGCGCGAACGTCGCATCACCGCTACCAATTCAGAGCGTCCACAGATCGTTGCGGCGTTTGCGAAGATCGAACGGAAGTATCCGCGTGACTATCGTTTTCCTTACGAACGCGCGAAGCTCGTCGTGAAGGGATCGCAAACGACTGCGCGCAACGAAGCGTTCAAAGCATTGTCAACCGCGGCCGAACGAGCCATCGCTGCGGGCAAAGCAAACGAGATGTTGAGCGGTCTGGAAACGGACAAAGCCGGCGATTTTCACCGGCTTGCCCAGGGACGTCAGGAATGGACGCGACTCGTCTCCGCATTGAAGCGCAAAGACACGAGCCTGTTAGCGAGTAACAAAACCCAATTCCAATAACTCTGTGTGAGTCCGCGTAAATCCGCGGCTCACTTCTTCTTACTATTAAAGATCTCAAACACCGAACCGGTATCGACCGACACAACGAACAATGTGCCGTTCGGTCCGGTTTGGAGATCTGTGATCGTGCCGAAGTTTCGTCCGATCAGCAAAGTCTCGCTTTCAGTCAGGTCATACTTGCAGTTGTTGTCTGCAACGCCATCGTGCAGGCGTGGATCGTTAACGATGATCTTGCGTCTGTTGCCCGTGAACCTGAAGCGAAACAGGTGACCACCTTCGAGGAAGGGCCTCGCGCCACCAACAAACAGATCGCCTTCGTACTGTGGTCCAAGTCCACGTCCGCGCAGAAAACCGATCGCGCCCGGATCCACGGCAAACTTCCAGCTAAACTCCGGTGCGCTGTAGTGCGAACCCGGCAATACAAATAGACGCGACAACGCTTGCGCCGGTGTGTCGGCGATCAACTCCGGCGACCAGCGCAGTTGCTGTAAGCCGAAGTAAGGCGTGCCCAGACACGGATCGTTCTCCGGGCTCGTCTCGATCGCTTTGAACTGAGCGATGCGCTCGGGCGGTCCCATGATCTGCACCCAACCGGAGTTGAACCCGGGATCGGCGCGATTCAGTTCTGAAAAACTATCGTCGCCGTTCTCCTGTTCCCACAAGGCGCCGGTGACCGGATCGAAGTCCATGCCGAAGCTGTTGCGCAAACCGTAGGCAAAGATCTTCTGAATGTTCGCGCCGACTTGTCCGGGTATGCTTGCACCGACGCTGAAGAACGGATTGTCGGTGGGCGTCGTGCCGTCGGGATTCAAACGCAGAATGACACCGCTGAGATGTGCGTCATCCGGTTCTGGTCCACCAAACTGATCGTCCGCTTGCGCCGGGCCGGGACAGTTCGCGGTTGGACCACAGGGCAGGTTCTGTAATTGCCCGCGCCGGCCGTTGTCGCCAAAGAGAATGTAGAGTTTGCCGTCTGGGCCAAACCGCAGGACGCCGCCGTCGTGATTACCGCGCGGTGGTTGCTCTTCGTCGCCCTGGTTCGGCGGCACGGGCGCGCCGTCGTTTTGAAATGCACGCAGCATGATCAGGTTGTGATCGAACGTCAACGTTGAGCCGTTCCACACAAAACGATCGACGCGATTGCCGAGCAGCGGCACTTGCAGGATCTCTTCCGTGTCGGCGGCAAACATGTTGGCGTCGAGACACCTGGTCTCGCCCGGGAAGAATGGATCCGCGCGCGCGCCAGTGCTGCGGCAAGTCCAGTAGAGATACACGCCGGGATTGTTTGGAAAATTCGGGTGCAAAGCGATGCCGAGCAGTCCACGCTCGGAAGCGAAGTTGACGCCGAGATCGAGCACCGTGCTCTGGACCGCGCCGTTCACGACGCGTTTCACCTGGCCGGTGTTCTTCTCGAGCACCAAGAAATCATTGTTGCCGATGAACGCCATGCTGATCGGCGTCACCAGATCGGAAATCGTTGTTCGTACGCGCAGGTTCGGCGCCAGCATCTCCGGACCAGCCTGCGCGGAGACGTTATTACTTGTGTTTTCACCGAACGTTACTGACAAGCCAATCAATAACAACGCAACACAGACGATCACACCCTTTCGCATGTTCTTCCTCCCACGACATAGACACACGTCTACTAGAAGATGAGGGCTAGTTGGGGAACAAGTTTGGTTGTCTAAGCGGGTGTCGCTAACGTCGGGAAGCTTTCACTACTTTCGGGAAACTAGTACGGGATAATCGCGGAACTCTGTCCGTTCTTTGTGTGCGGTCTATGGCGAAGATCTTACGTCTGCTTCAGTTTACTCTGTGCAGTCTCTGTGTTCTCAGTGCCTCTGTGGTGACTAACGAAGACACCGAAACACAGAGACTGCACAGAGTCGGGGTTTGGTTTTGGGGAATTAGTATTCCGCAAACGCGTCGTCGGGATAACAGTAGAGCCAACGCTCTCCGAGTTCTGCCGACGCGATCACCGGATGGCCCGTCGCATGCGCATGCTTCGTGGCGTGTCGATTAGGCGAACTGTCGCAACACAGCGTCGCGCCACACTCCTGACACGTCCGCAAATGCACCCACGTCGAACCGATCTTCACGCACTCCTCGCAGACGCGTTTCTTGGCGCGTTTCACTTCGGTAATGGCGTTGATATGAACGCAGGCTTGTGGTGTCATAAAATTCCCTCCTTGATCTTCAACCGACGGTAACTTAACCAGCGCAGTATCGCACTTTGTAACGCGAGAAACACAGGGAGTCGCGCAAGAACCGCAAAAAACTAAAAAGAAGCGCAAGTTACTTCAATAAGCGCTGGATTTCGTTGCGGCGGAATTGAATGAGTGAGGCTTGGGTGGCGAGTGTTTTGTCGCGCAGGAGGGAGTCGAAGAGGGCGAAGAGTTCGCGTTCGTCGGCGGGGTTGATAGGGGTCTTTGATTTACGCGCGGCGGCGAGCTTCAAGGCCATCGCGTCTGCGAGTTGGAGTTTGAAGAGATAGTTGCGCGGGAATCGTTCGGATAACTCACGCGCGGTGGCGATCGAGTCGTCCCAGCGCTTTTCGCGCTTGTACAAATCAATCAACAACACGCGCGCGACATCGCGGCCCCACTCGCCTTCCGCGGCCACGTGCTCCAACTCTTTCAGTCCCTTCTTTTTCGAACCGCGCACACCGACCGTGCCCGCGAGCATCTTCAACGGCAACGGCAGTGAACCGATCACATAATTCTGCAAACCGATCGTCAACTCAGCGTCGTAAAACTTCGGCGACAGTTCGAGCACCTTACGATGATGGTCCACTGCGCTCGAACCCGTGCGCAACGCAGACATAAACTTGCGCTCTACCGCTGCCGAGTACGCAGCTTCAAGTCCTTCAGCAGCGCCGAGAAAGTAAAGCGCCTCCACGTCGCGCGGATTCTTCTTCAGTCGCGCTTCCGAGAGTTGCCGCGTGCGCCGTGTCCATTTGCGAAACTCCTCGACCTGACGCGCATCGACCTTCGTCTTTTCGTTCTTGTAAGCCTTGTCGCTGTAAAGCGTCGACTTCAGTTCCCACGATTCGTTGAGCTGCTGAATCCACAAACTCGCGGCGTAACACTGCGGACCGGCTGGATGATCCGGCGCGAGGTCGATCATCTTTTGAAAACGGCGGCGCGCGCCTTCGTAGTCGAGATTGTAGAGCGCTTCGTAACCCTCGGCGCGCAGTTTGTCTAACTCCGGCGCCGGGGATTGACCCGTCACCGTTGTGAAAGAAATCAGAACCAGAAGAATACGCGCCCAAAGCATCGCGTCACTTTCTAACTGGACCACGAGTTGAGCGCTCATAACGCCGTGACACTTGATTAACTGCCACAGGCATTCTTATCACTGCGGTTCTACGCGATTAACCTCACACATTATGATTACCCAACGACCACAAATCTTCTACCTCAACCGCACACTCATCTGCGCGATCTTTGCGTTGGCGACAGGTTCATTGTTCGTCCCCGTCGTGAATAACGTCCACCTCGCGTTCGACATTCTGATCCGCACATATCTGATCTTTCTCGGCACGGTGATGGCCCACGAGAGCGTTCACGGCCACCTCGGCCGCACGAGGCGGACGAACTACTGGTGGGGACGTATCGCGCTGCTGCCGAGCATGGTTCCGTTCACCAACTTTCGCCGCACGCACCAGCTCCACCACGCGTTCACAAACGTTCCAGATCGGGACCCGGATCACTTCATGAAATCGCGCAATCTGCTCGAGCTCTCGTTGCGCGCGGTCGCGATGCCGCATCACTGGTTCTTCTGGCTCCGCAAACGCGGACGCTTGAAGCAAGCGGACTTGCGGGAATTGCTACTCAACTACGTTGGGATCTTCGGATTGTATGCGGTGGTGCTGATGTTTGTTGGACCAACGCGACTCTTCTGGGGCATGGCGCCGCCGCTCGTGCTCGTTTCGCTATTGCTGTGGTATCCGTTCGCGGTGCAAACGCACGAGGGTTTCTCAACCGGCTCCGCGGAGGAACGTTCGCACAATTACTACGGCCGCTTCATGTTCTGGTTCTCGCTCGGGCTGTCGATACATCGCCAGCATCACCTGCAACCGAAGCTCTCGTGGATCGAGTTGCGGCCGTTCGTGGAAGCCGCGCCCAGCGGACGATGGTGGATGCCTCAACGTGACATGCGCATGTGACATCGAGGCGAATCGCAGCAATCATGACCGCAGCACTTCACAATCACGCAAAGCTCTCCACACTCGACTATGCGTTTAGTGTGTTGGACTCCGGCGACTCACCGCAGGACTTCACGATCATTCTTCACTTGAACAATCCGCCCTCACTCGAACGCTTACGCGCTGGTGCGGCGAGCGCGACGAATCGTTATCCGATCAGCGGTTGCAAGATCAAGAAGCGCGCGTGGGTTCCCGGTAACAGCGGACAACTTCCAATCAACGGCAACGGCCGGCCATCACTCGACCAGTTCGTAAACGATCGTTTCGATGTGCGCCGGCATAGCCCGGTCAGGCAAGTGTTGTTTGCGGACGGCGAAACCGAAGTACGACTCGTAACGCGCTTTCATCACGCGGCGGCTGATGGGTTGAGCGCGGCGCTGTGGTTGGGCCATCAACTAAGCGTGGCTTTCGGACTGATCGAACCGGAAACCACAGCGGCGTCATTTGCTGAAGTCGCGCTGCGGCATTTGGAGAAGTCAGTGTGGCGCAGTACGTTTGCTTACAACAGCGCGTCGGATTCGTTATGGACCACGAACTACATTCCTTCCGGCGCGCGACAGTGGCTCAGTATCAGCTTTCCCGCAAACGATCTTCGTCGTGCGTGTCGACGCGCGCGCGGTTTCACCTACAGCGATCTGCTCGCCACTTGCACGCTCGAAGTGCTTTCGCGTTGGAACCAGCAACACGATTCGAAAACGACTCACAGAATCGGGCTTTGGTATCCGCTTAACATTCGCGGAAATTCCGCGTCGGGGTTCGGTAACGGCACCAGCCGGATTCGACTCTACGCGCGATATCCACGCGAAGCATCGCTCGTCGAAAAGGCGCGTGAGATTCGGAAACAGGTTTCGTGGGCCACGGCACACGGCGAATGGGTCGTGCCGAAGGTTCCGCTGTTTACCAGGTTGCCGCGTCCGATCGTTGCGCCGTTGCTCAAGGGATACCTCAAACAGCCGACGGTGGACATGGCGACAGCGGTGTTTACGCACGCCGATCGTTGGGCCGGAGATGCGGCGGCGGCTTTTAAGTTTGTGACGCGGATCGAGTGTGTTGGACTGCTGCATTCGCGGCAGCACCTCGCGATCAATGCCGCGACGCATCAAGGTCAAACGTGGTTGACGTTTACTTACGATCCGGCGCTGCTGGATGTCGAGCATGCGCGTGAACTCGCGCGGATGTACGAAGAGCAGATCGCGCTCGCGCGGAAAGAACTCGTATGAGGGCACGGGTTAACTGTTGGCTGAGGAGCGTAATTGCACGCGGGATCAGAGTCGCGGGTGTTGGGTTCAGCGTTTTGCTGAAAGTGCGGTTGCGAAGGTTCGAGACTAATCAGGAGCGCCTGAAGCGAAAGTACAAGAACACGAATAAAAGCACCGTTGGGAGGTTCGCTGTCACTTCAGGTTCTGGCGGGGATCCGAAGCGGATTGCTTATACCAATGAACGCCTACGTGAAACAAAGATCGTGTTCAGCGACATGTTCGCGCGCGCGTGTCACGCGTTTCGGATTGAGCGCACGAGTCTTTACGTCTTCAGTTCGTTTCAACAAGACGCCTCGCTGACTTCGCTGCTGCTCGACGAGCACAAGCTCCCGCCCTACCTTTCTGCGCTCCAGGCGCCATATCGTGTGCAACAACATCCTGCGAT
>DATELP010000156.1:0-18186 GCA_035276425.1 Pyrinomonadaceae bacterium | reverse complement strand
TCGATCGTCATCAGGGACTAACGCTCAAAGTTCCCGACGGACGTGGCGGTCTTGTTTCAGGTTGCACCTACAGCAATTTCGAAAAGCGACACGCGTGGCGCGAGCAGTTTGAGAGTATGCGATTGCTTTACGTGGCCGCGTCGCGCGCCGAAGACCGTTTGATCATGACGGGCGTCACCGATCAGATCGCATCGCTGAATCGTTCGAATGATTGCTGGTTGAAATGGATCTGGCAGTCGTTGGATCTTGGCGAACGCGCTTCGAGCAACCTCGTCGAACTCGAAGACGACGTGCAGTTGCAGTTGACGATCAATCTCGCGGACGAAGCGACGGATGTTGAGCCGCTGGTTGAGATCGAGCCGTTAGCCGCGCCGCCGCCGGCTGATTCGCTGGCCGAAACGTTTCCGCTGATTCGTCCGGTTGAGAGAGCGATCGGTGACGCGATTCATCGGTTTAGCGTGACGCAGTTGATCAACTATCACCGATGCCCGCGCCAGTATTACTTCGATCGCGTGCTGCAACTTCCTTCGGCTGACGAACTCGCGGTTTGGAACAACGCGGACGCGCCGGAGCCGCCTTCGAACCTGACCGCCACGTTGAAAGGCGCGGTGATTCATCGTTTCTGCGAACGTTACACGTCCGATCAGAGTGCGGAAGAATTGTTGCGCCGGAGTTTTGAAGAGGTCGTGCGCTTGCGCCAGGCGCAACTCGCGGATCGTCTGGTCGAGATCAACTTCGATACGGCGATCAAAGACCTGTTGCCGCTCGCGAAAAATTATCTCGCGAGTGACGTGTTCCGGCGCGTCGAAGAGCAGCCCAAAGTTTCCAGTTCAGTGCGGCCCACTGGTGAAAATGGTTTGTGGAGTGAATTGAGCTTCCGTTTGCGGCGGCCGCTCGGGATTCTTTACGGCGTGATCGATAAGCTTCTGATCAAAGCTGACGAAATTGAGATCATCGACTTCAAAACCAATCGCATCCGTGTGACGAAAGGCGAAGAGCCCCCACCAGCGCAGTCGAAGGACACTCAGTTTTCATTTGACTTCGAACACACACCTGCGGACCGCCAGCCTTCGATGAGCGCCGCGCTGCGCACTACTTCCGAAGACTACGAACTGCAAATGCAGTCCTATGCGCTCGCAGTGCGCGAACTCCTACCGTCGCTCGCGGACGCTAAGATTCGCGTAACGCTGCACTTCCTCGAACCCAACGTCGAGGTCCATCTCGCCGACGAACTTCTCGCACCCGCGCAATGCGCCACAGCGATCGACGCCGCCATGTTGCGCATCGTCTCCTCCTCCAATCCCGCCGATTTTCCCGTAAGACCTGCGCCACACTGCCGCGCGTGCAACTTCCTCCGGCTCTGCTCCGCCGGACGCGATTTCTTGTCCACGTCCGGGTAATCTGTGTAATCTGTGGCCCCATGACGACAATCAAATCTTTCGACGGCGGTGAGTTCGACGGCTATCTCGCGTTGCCCGCGGGCGGCTATGGACCAGGCATCGTCGTGTTGCAGGAGATCTTCGGCGTCAACGATTACATGCGCACGGTTACAGATTGGTACGCCGCGCGCGGTTTCGTTGCGTTCTGTCCGGATCTGTTCTGGCGCATGGAACCCGGCGTTCAGTTGACCGATGCTGAGTGGGACAAAGCGATCGATTTTTACCAGCGACTCGACGAAGCGAAAGCTGTCGAAGATTCAGCGGCGGCGATGACCTTTTTGCGACAACATCCGGCATGCAACGGACGTGTTGGCGCGGTTGGTTTTTGTCTTGGCGGTAATCTCGCGTATTTGTTGGCAGTGAGATTCAAGCCTGATTGCGCGGTTGGATATTACGGGGTTGGCATCGACAAGAGTCTCGACGAAGCGAAGAACCTCACGAGCCCGTTAATGTTGCACATCGCGGGTGACGACAAGTTTTGTCCGCCTGAAGCGCAGGCGCAGATTCACGAAGCACTCAACGGGAATCCGCTGGCGAAGATTCATGTTTATGCCGGCCGCGATCACGCTTTTGGACGCGTGGGTGGGGAACACTACCACGCGGCCGACGCGGAACTCGCGAACCTGCGCACGCTCGAATTTTTCGTGACGCATCTCGCGGGCGCGGGTCTGGCGACTGCGCAACAAACGCTTTCGTCACGTTGGGACGATCACGTGAAATACGAGTTTGCGACGCGCAATACTGACGATACGCTCGAGACGATGGTCGCGGACGCGTACGTGAATCACGTGCCCGTTATGACTGGCGGCGTCGGTCACGACGAGTTGCGCGAGTTCTATTCAAAACGTTTCATTCCGCAGATGCCGCCTGATACGAGCATGACGCCCGTTTCGCGAACGATCGGCGTCGATCGTGTTGTCGACGAGATGGTTTTTGAGTTCACGCACACGATCGAGATGGATTGGATGTTGCCGGGCGTCGCGCCCACGGGCAAACACGTGCGCGTCGCATTGGTCGTGATCGTTCACTTTCGCGACGGCAAACTCGCGCACGAACACATCTATTGGGACCAGGCGTCCGTGTTGGCCCAACTAGGATTGATCGACTCCGCGAAACTTCCGGTCGCCGGCGTCGAAAGCGCAGAAAAAGTTCTCAACCCGAAGTTGCCTTCAAACACGTTGATGAATTGAGCCACGGACTAACACCGACGAACACGGACGGTGTAAAAGAGAACCTGACCTGAGTTTTCTTCCTGATTTGAGTTTTCTTTCTCCGTGTTCATCCGTGTTCGTCTGTGGCTGAACTGATTTATGGCGAATGAGCTGAAGTCTCCAACACGTCGACTACGCCGCGATCTCGGGACGCTTGAGTCCTACGCGACCGTGATCGGCATTCTCATTGGCGCCGGAATTTTTCAGGTCACCAGCCAGGCATGGGCGCTCACGGGACCGAGCGTTGTTCTCGGTTACATCGTTCTGACACCAGCGATCCTCGCGACCGCGGTTCCTTACGCGGCGTATCTCTCGACACCACTCGGCCGGGAACCCGGCGGCGAATACCTGCACATCTCGCGCACGCTCGGCGGTCATCGTCTCGCTTACGTCGGCGCGTGGCTCAAGATCATTTCGTACATCGGCGCGGGCGCGTATCTCGCAAACGCGATGGCCGGATACCTGATCGCGCTCAGCGGCGGCCGCATCGACGCGCAAAGGTTTCAACTACCGCTCGCGTTGGCGGCGCTCGTCGTCTTCTACCTGATTCACGTGATCGGCATTCGCTGGTTTGGCCGCATGCAGGTGATCATGTCGGCGCTGAAATGTTTGGCGTTGCTGGTCCTGATCGTTCCCGGTCTGTTTGTCTTGAAATATGAAAACTACACGCCGTTCTTCACCCAAGGTTGGGGTGGTTTTGGCGCGAGTTTGTTGCCATTGTTTTTTGCGTACGCGGGTTTCGAATCGATCGCGCAAACGGCCGGTGAAGTGAAAGACAGCACACGTCGTCTGCCGGGAATACTGGTCAAAGGCATCACGATCACTGCGACCTTCTACGTCTTCACTTCGATCGTTACGTTCGGCGTGTTGCCGGGTGGACGACTGCAAGCGAGCAGTGCGCCGATGGCGGAAGTCGCGTCGATCTACTTGCCTGTCGGCGCGGCGATCTTCGTCACGCTCGGCGCGATCGCCGCGATCATGACCGCATTGAACGGCACGATCTTCGTGCCGTCGCGTCTCGCAATCATGTTTGTGAAAGACGGACTCGCGCCAGGCTGGCTCGGCTTCATTAACAAAACGACGGCGACGCCGATCCCCGGTTTAACCTTGACGCTGCTGTGTTGCGCGATTTTGTTGGTCAGCGGACAGCTTTCGCTCGCGTTGAATGTTGCAGTGTTTGCGCTGGTCGTGCTTTATTTCATTCATAGCCTGGTATTTCTGTTCCTCCCCCGGTTGAATCGAGCGTTGGCGAGCGAAGTCGCGATCAACTTGCCGCAGCGTGTGCTGCAAGTCGCAGCCATCGTTTCGATTGTTTCGATGGGTGTGATGATCCTGATTCAACTGCGGCAGGACGTTGAGGTTTTGCGCACGTCGAGTTTGAGTCAACGGATCACTGAACACTCGCTGACGAGTGTTGAGCTGGTGTTCGTTTGGGGAATCATCGGGCTCGTGCTTTATCAGCTCGCACGGATGCAGCGCCGGAAATTGGTAGCGAAGGCAGACGCACATGCAGATTGAAAACAAACGCATTTTGATTAGCGGCGCCGGGCGTGGTCTCGGGCGTACGCTCGTCGGTGCGTTTGTTGACGCGGGTGCGAGTGAAGTGTTTGCTGGAACGCGCAACGAAGAAGCGCGCGATGCGTTGAAGCGCGAATTTGCCGAGCGAGTTACGCCGATCCAACTCGATGTGACCAGCGACACCGACATGGATTCGATCGCAGGTGTCGGCACGATCGACATTCTCGTGAACAACGCCGGGATCGCCGGATACGGTAATCCGTTGACGATGAATTTCAGCGACGTGCAGCGCGAATTGGCCGTGAACTATCTCGGCGTGTTGCGTCTGACGCGAGCGGTCGCGCCCGGTATGATCGCGCAGCGCGACGGAATGGTCCTTAACGTTGCGACTGCGTTTGCGAAAGTGAATCTGCCGCTGGTGGGAACGTATTGCGCGACGAAAGCCGCGTTGTTGTCGTTGGGTCAGGCGCTTCGCGCGCATCTGGCTGACGACGGTGTTCGCGTGATCACTGTCATGCCGACGACTTTTGATTCCGACATGAGTCGCGGTGCAGACGTTCCGAAGATGACGAGGGAGTTCGTAGCTGCGCAGATCCTCGACGCAATCCGCGAGGAACGCCACGATCCGCCCATCGGAAGTGAAGCGGAGGGGATTATCGAAAATCTGATGAAAGATCCGGTTGGTCTCGAAAAGACCCTGATGAACTACAGATGATCGCCAATCGACACAGAGATCTATTCCCGACGCTGGCTTCGGGCATTCATCTGCTCAGTCACAGTCTCGGGCCGGTGCCGCGCGCTGTGCGCGAGTCGATGCTGGAATACTGCGACGCGTGGGAGCATCACACGAGCGAAGACGCATGGGCCACGAGTTGGTGGGAACTGTCGCGGCGCGTTGGCGATCGCATTGCGCGCATTCTCGGCGGCTCGCCCGCGTCGGTTCAGATTCAGCCAAACGCTTCGATCGCGCTCGCGACGGTCGCGTCGTGTTTTCAGTTTCAGAGTGGACGCCGGAATAAGGTCGTCACCACGGAGCTCGACTTTCCGTCGATGGAATACATCTGGGAAGCGCAACAACAGGTCGGCGCGCGGGTTGAAGTGGTGAAGTCGAGCGACGGCATTTCCGTGCCGCTCGAAAAGATTCTCGACGCGATCGATGATGAGACGTGTCTCGTGGCGTTGGCGCACGTGTCGTATCGCAGTTCGTATCGCGTCGATGCGCCGGCGATCGTCGAGCGCGCGCACGCGAAAGGCGCGTTGGTACTGCTCGACGTTTATCAGTCGGCGGGTGTCGTGCCGTTGCACGCGGCTGACTGGAAAGTCGATTTCCTGATTGGCGGCACGATCAAGTGGCTGTGCGGTGGTCCATCGTGCGGTTACTTGTACGTGCGTCCCGAGATTCAGAAAGATTTGCGCCCGCGATTGACAGGCTGGGTGGCGCACGATGCGCCGTTTGAATTTGCGTCCGCGCCGATGCGTTACGCACGTTCGGTGCGGCGGTTTGCGCAAGGCACGCCGAGTATTCCGGCGCTTTATTCCGCGATTCCGGGTTTGGACATCATCGAATCAGTCGGGCTCGAACAGATCGCGGCGGAGTCGCAGCGCCGGACACAGTTGATGATCGACTTCGCGCGCGAACGGCGTTGGACCATCAACACGCCGCTGGGAGAATTCAGACGCGGCGGTTCGGTGATGATCGGCGTCGACGATGCGAAGTCGATTGCCGAACAACTCGCCGAGCGGCGCGTGTTTGTGGACTGGCGGCCGGGCGCGGGTTTGCGCATCTCGCCGCATTTTTTCAACACAGATGAAGAAGTCGAAGAAGCGCTCGAGATTCTCGCTGGTCTAATCGCATGAGCAACAAACTCAACCTCAACGAGCCCGCGCCGGATTTCACGTTGCCGGACGGAAGCGGAAACAACTGGCAGCTTGCGGATCATCGCGGCAATGTTGTCGTGCTGCTTTTTTATCCGGGTGACGAAACGCCGGTTTGCACGAAACAGATGTGCTCGGTGCGCGATCGTTGGGAAGACTATCAGGCTACGGGCGCGGAGGTAGTTGGTATTTCGACTGACTCGGTTGAATCGCATCGCAAGTTTGCCGAGCATCACGAGCTGCCGTTGCGTTTGCTTTCGGACGCGGGCGGGAAAGTCTCGGCGCTATATGGCGCGAAGTCGATAATTCCGGGTCGCACGGCGCGATCGGTTTTTGTGATCGACGCGGGTGGAAAGCTGCGTTATCAGGATGTGCGCCCGGTGGGGCTGCTGAAGCCGAAGGATGACGTTATAATTTCGGCTATCCGCGAAGCACAGAGAGGAAATAATCATGGCTGAAACCATTAAATGCACCCACTGCGGCGAGAAGCGACCGAAACTGGCGTTTGCGCCGTTTCCAAACGAACTTGGTCAACGCATTGCCGCCGAGATTTGTCAGCCGTGCTGGATGGGGTGGTTGCAGAAGCAGACGCAGATCATCAATCACTACGGCCTCGACCTCACGAACCCCGATGCGCAGAATTTTCTCTTCGATAACATCAAGGGATTTCTCTTCGGCGAGACACCCAACCTCGCCGAGATCGACACAACGAAAGAAGGCACTGTTAAATGGTAGTTCTGAGTTAACAGGATAAAGGAATTAACAAGATTGGGGTCTTATCTTGTTAATCTCGTGAATCCTGTCAAACATAATCCCTCCGCGCTGACTCGCCCGCCATTGTTTAACCCCCGTTATTGATCGAGTACATCAACCAGGGAGGACTTTACCAATGACACGAAGAATTTCAGCACTCATAGCTTTAGCGGCGCTTTCACTTATTCTGCCGGGCTGCAACGGGACGGCTAATAACAATGGCAACACCAACGGCAATGCAAACCTCAACGCCAACGTGCGCGCGACGCCTAGTCCGACGCCGACTGCTACTGCTGAGGCGGAATCGCGGCGTGCGCCGACGCGCGAGGAGTATGAGCGCGACAAGGATCGATACAACCGTGAGGCGCGAGAGTCGGGGCGTACGGTCGGAACGGGTTTGAACGACGGCTGGTTGTGGGTGAAAACGCGTTTCGATCTCGCCGCGGCGGATGACCTGCGCGACTCGACGATCAATGTGGACGTCGATAACGCGGTCGTGACCCTGACGGGCACGGTTGCGAGTGCGGCGCAAAAGACGCGGGCGGAGCAGGTAGCGAAATCTGTTGCGGACGTGAAATCGGTGCGGAACCAGTTGCGCGTCCAGGCGGGCAACGCGAACGCGAACGGCAACGGCAACACGAACAGCAACGCAAACGGGAACCGAAACCGGAACGCTAACCGGTAGTTCTTAGCGCCATAAGAAGGCACAAAAGGCACAAAAACTCCCTCTTGTGCTTCTTGTGCCTTTTTGTGGCAATCGTTTGCTCTTCCCATACCGGCCATTTTTACGCTAAGCTTTCCTCTCTCTTTTCCTGTTTTCGCAAACAAAACTTATTGGGATTTGGTGCCTATGCCAAAAGTCCGTCCGCTTACTGTCGCTCTTACTATCACTTTCGCCACCATCATCACTTTCGTCTCGCGCGCGGGTGCGCAGCGCAGCGCGATCGACACCTACGCGATCACCAACGCGCGTATCGTGACGGTCTCCGGCGCAACGCTCGAACGCGGCACGGTGGTAATTCGCAACGGCCTGATCGCCGCTGTCGGCGCAAACGTCAACGCACCATCTGACGCGCGCATTATCGACGGCGCGGGCTTAACCGTCTATCCCGGCCTGATCGACTCCTACACGAATCTCGCGCTTCCGGAAGCGCCGCCTGCGCCATCGCCGGGCGGCGGTGGAGGTGGCGGTTTCTTCGCCGCTCCACCGCGTCCGAGTCCCGGTGGTCCAAACTCGACACAACCGCCGGGCTTGCAACCCGAAGTGTTGGTTGAGGACGTAATCCGTCCCGGCGGCAACGAGATCGAATCGTCGCGAAACATCGGCATCACTACTGCGCTCACTTCGCCGCGCACCGGCATCTGGATGGGCCAGTCGGCGCTGATCAATCTCTCGGGCGACACGCCGCAAGAGATGATCGTGCGTTCGCCCGTCGCGATGCACGTCGGATTCACGCCGCTGCGCGGCACTTATCCGGGTTCGTTGCTGGGTGTGTTTGCGACGTTGCGACAGATGATGCTCGACGCGCAGCGTTATCGCGACTCAATCGCTCAATACGAACGTTCGCCACGCGGAATGCGCCGGCCCGAAATGGATCGTTCGCTGGCGGCGCTGGTGCCGGTAGTCGACGGTCGGATGCCGGTCGTGATGTTGGCCAACAGCGAACGCGAGATCGCACGCGCGCTGGAATTGGCCACCGAGTTCAAACTGAAACTGATCATCGCCGGCGGACGCGAAGCCGATCGGCTCGCACCGCAATTGGCGAAACAGAACGTGCCGGTGCTTTTGTCGCTCAACTTGCCGCGACGCACGACAGCTGCGCTTCCCGAGGCGGATCCCGAACCGATGCGTGTGTTACGCGAACGTGTTGAAGCACAGCAAACGGCCGGACGGCTCGCGAAGGCTGGAGTTCGTTTTGCGTTTGAGTCGGGTTCGTTGACGAACATTTCCGATCTGATGCGTAACGCGAACATCACGATCGAGAACGGTCTATCAGCAACGGATGCGTTACGCGCCTTCACGATCTGGCCCGCGACGATCTTCGGCGTCGAGAACCAACTCGGTTCGATCGAAACCGGCAAGATCGCCAATCTGACCGTGACGCGCGGAGATCTTTTCGATCGCAACAGCCGCGTGGCGCACGTGTTCATCGACGGGCGCCCGGTTGATCTGCGTCCCGCCGCTGGTGGTCCAACCGGACGCAATCAGTTGAGTGGAACGTGGAATCTCAACGTGAATCTCGGACAGGGCGAAAAGGCCGTGACGTTGAATCTGCAACAGGAGGGCGAGCGATTGAGTGGCTCGATTTCCGGTTCGCTGGGAACAGGCGAGATCTCAAATGCTTCGCTGGCGGGTGGTAACGTTCGTTTTACTGTTGCGCTGGAAATCGAAGGGCAAACTAAAGAAGCGACGTTCACCGGAACGCTTACAGGCGATCAGATCCGCGGCCCGGTTAATGTCGTAGGTTTAGCGCCCGGATCATTCACCGGAACCCGAGTTCGGCCAAATTAAGCCACTAAGAGGCACAAAGGTAAAACCTATGAGAGTAACCAAACGATTATTTCTTCTGTCCGTGTTTATCTGTGTCGCATCCGTGGCATCTGTGGCCCAGACGCAGGAAACGTTGATCCGCAATGCGACCGTGCTCACCGTCACGCACGGGACGTTGCAGAACACCGACGTGCTGCTGCGTAACGGTAAGATCGCCGCCGTCGGCAAGAATCTCAACGCTTCCGCAAACGCACGCATCATCGACGGTACCGGCAAGTACGTCATGCCGGGCATCATCGACTGTCACTCCCACTCGATGCTCGACACGATCAACGAAGGCACACTCGCGGTCACTTCAATGGTCCGCACTCAAGACGTTTTGAATCCGACGGACGTCGATCTCTATCGCGAACTCGCTGGCGGCGTGACGACGTTGAACCTGCTGCACGGCTCGGCGAATCCGATCGGCGGTTTGAACACGGTCGTGAAGATCAAGTATGGCCGGCCGGCGAGCGAGTTTCTGTTTCCGGGCGCGATGCCGGGGATCAAGTTCGCGCTCGGCGAAAACGTAAAACGATCGAGCACGCCGAATCAACCGGGCGTCACGCGCCGTTATCCAAACACGCGCATGGGCGTTGAAGAGACGATTCGCGATGCGTTCGTTCGCGCGCGCGATTACAAACGCTCGTGGGACGAGTATCGCGCGAACGCCGGAAAGGACAAGAACCTGCTTCCGCCGCGACGCGATCTGCAACTCGAACCGCTCGTCGAGATTCTCGAAGGCAAGCGTTACGTACACGCGCACAGCTACATCGCGAGCGAGATCCTGATGCTGATCAGTCTCGCCGACGAGTTTGGTTTCAAAATCAAAACCTTCCAGCACGTGCTCGAGGGTTACAAGGTCGCGAAAGAGATCGCCGCGCACGGCGCGGGCGCTTCGATCTTCGCGGATTCGTGGGGCTACAAGATCGAGGCTTACGACGCGATTCCTTACAACGCCGCGATCATGACGCGCGCCGGTGTCGTTGTTTCGATGAACTCCGACTCCGATGAACGCGCGCGCCGCCTGAATATCGAAGCCGCAAAAGCGATGCACTGGGGCGACCTGAATGAAGAAGAAGCGCTCCGCCTGATCACGATGAACCCGGCAATCCAACTCGGCATTCAGAATCGCGTCGGTTCGATAGACGTCGGCAAAGACGCGGACATCGCGATCTGGAACGGACATCCATTCAGCGTTTATTCGCGTGTTGACACGACGTTCATCGACGGCCAGGTTTTCTTCGATCGCCAGCAGGATCTAGCGCGGCGTCCTGAACTCGCGAAAGAGCGTGCGGCGCTCGAACAAGCCGAGCCAAACAAACCTGCGGCACAGGGCCAGTCGCCACGAACACCACGGCCACGCCGGCCGTCTCACGAAGACGACACGATCGAGGAGGACCAACCGTGAACTTCATAAACAAATTCGGACGTCTCACCCTCGTTATGTCGATCTGTGTGATCTGTGGCCAAACACTCCTGGCCCAACAGATCGGTAACCCTACGACGCAACAGGGCGTGTTACCTCCGCGTGGCGTGTTTGCGATTCGTAACGCGCGTATCGTGACCGTCAGTGGTCCGGACATCGAGAACGGTACGGTCGTGATCCGCGATGGAAAAATCGAAGCAGTCGGCGCTACGGTGGATGTTCCTGCCGGTGCGCAAACGATCGATGGCCGCGGTTTGTCAGTCTATCCCGGCATGATCGACGCGGGCACAAACATGGGTCTCGTTGAAGTGCCGCAGGGCGCGAACGGCACGGTCGATCTTTCCGAAGTCGGCGATTTCAATCCGAACGCGAAAGCGATCATCGCCGTGAATCCGCACAGCGCGCATATCGCGGTGACGAGAGTTGAAGGCGTGACGAACACGGTCACGGCGCCAACCGGTGGTTTGATTTCAGGTCAGGCGGCGCTGATCAATCTGTTGGGTACTGCGCCGAAAGAGATGGCCGTCGTTCCACAGGCCGCGCTGGTGATTAATTATCCGCGCATTGCCGGTGGTGGCGGCGGAGGTTTTGGCGGCCCGCAGCAAGCGCAAACAAATCTGTCGGAAACGTTGGAAGCAAATGCGCGCCAACTCGAATCGATCCGAAAGATGTTGCGCGATGCTGAAGCTTATGGCCGCGCGCAGGACGCTTATGCGAAGGACAAATCGCTGCCGCGTCCCGATCAAAACGTCGTGTTTGATTCACTGGTGCCTTACGTTCGTGGAGAACAGCCGGTGATCTTTCGCGCGGAGCGCGAGGCGGAAATTCGCGGTGCGATTCGTTTCGCGGAAGAAATGAAACTGAAGCCGATCATCCTCGGCGGCAACGACGCGTGGAAGGTCGCGAGTTTGTTGAAAGAGAAGAACGTTCCCGTGATTCTGACGGGCGTGTTCTCGCTGCCGGTGCGTGAAGACGACGCTTACGACACGCTTTATGAGAATCCCGCGAAGCTTCAGCAAGCGGGAGTTCTGTTTGCGATCTCAACCGGCGACGCCGGTCCGGAGGTGCGCAATCTTCCGCAGTATGCGGGCATGGCCGCGGCTTTTGGTCTTTCGAAGACGGACGCGTTGAAAGCGGTGACGCTCAATCCCGCGCGCATCATGAACGCGGCGGACCGCTTGGGTTCGATTGAAGCGGGCAAGATGGCTAATCTGGTCGTGACCGATGGCGATCTTCTCGAAATTCGTACGCACATACGATATTTGTTCATAGACGGTCGCCCGGTGGTGTTAAGTAGTAGACACACCGAACTGAACGACTCGTTCAAGGATCGAAGTATTATTCGCGTTAATTAGGAGGTTCCACTTGTTTATCCGTATTGCTGCCCTCGTTCTCGTTATGTTTACCGTGGCAACTGGCGCTTATGCGCAGACGAAGTTGTTGCGCTTTCCCGACATTCGCGGCGACCGCGTTGTCTTCACTTACGCGGGTGATCTTTGGACCGCGCCTTCGAGCGGCGGTAACGCGATTCGTTTGACTTCGCATCCGGGCGTTGAAGTGTTTGGCAAGTTTTCGCCCGATGGGAAGTGGGTTGCGTTCACCGGACAATACGATGGCGACGAGCAGGTTTACGTCGTGCCGACGTCAGGTGGCGAACCGCGCCAGCTCACGTTCTATCCGGCGAAGGGCCCATTGGCGCCGCGCTGGGGTTATGACAACCAGGTGTTTGGCTGGAGTAATGACGGCAAACGGATCTACTTCCGTTCGTTGCGCGACTCGTGGACGCTGCCGATTGCGCGTCTTTATTCAGTTTCCCTTGATGGTGGTCCAGCCGAAGCGTTGCCGATGCCGACCGCGGGCTCGGGTGACTACTCGCCGAACGGAGCCGAGATGGTCTACTCGCCGCAGTCGCGCGATTTCAGATCGGAGAAGCGTTACAGTGGTGGCCAGGCCAACCAGCTCTACATCTTCGACCTGAAGACCAACTCCGCGAAACGCATCACTGAAGGACCGCGCGCGACGCGCGATGCGATGTGGATCGGCGACACGATCTTTTTCAATTCCGATCGCGACGGGCATTTCAACCTCTACGCTTACACAGTTTCGAATGGCAAGACGTCGAAGGTCACTAACAACCAACCGTGGGACGTTCGTTGGCCCAGTTCCGATAACGACGGTCAGATCGTTTACGAGTTGAACGGCGAATTGCAGGTGCTCGATGCGCGTACCAGAAGAAGCACTCCGATCTCGATCAACGTGCCTGACGAAGGAAATGCGCGGCGTCCGAGCCGTGTGGCCGCGGGCAATTTGATGGAGACGTTTGGTTTGAGTCCGAAAGGCGAGCGCGCGATCTTCGTTGCGCGCGGCGACGTGTTTACCGCGCCGATTGAAAAGGGACCGTCACGAAACCTGACTGATTCATCCGGCGCGCACGACAAGTGGGCGAGCTGGTCGCCTGATGGATCGCAGATCGCGTTTGTGTCGGACAAGAGTGGTGAAGATGAGATCTATGTGATTGCGCAGGACGGTTCGAAGCCGGCCGAGCAGTTGACGAACAATGGCAACGCGATGCGCTACCAGCCTGAATGGGCGCCTGACGGCAAGCGGATCGCGTTCGGCGACAAGGATGGAAAGCTCTACGTTTTGACGTTGGCCGATCGCAAAGTGGTGGAGATTGCTGATTCGGCGCGCGGTCAGATACGTGATTACATTTGGTCGCCGCGTGGTAACTATCTCGCGTTCACGATGGCCAACGCGAATCAGTTTGGAGCCGTACACATTTGGAGCGCGACGGACGGTCAGGTGCGGCGCGTCACCGACGAAAATTTCAACGCTAACAGTCCGGCGTGGGATCCGCAGGGCAATTACCTTTATTACCTCAGCGACCGTGAATTTGCGCCGCAGCTTTCCGGTGTTGAGTTCAATTACGCAACGAACCGTCAGACTTTCATCTACGCCGTGGCGTTGCGCAAGGATGTGAAGCACCCGTTTCCCCCCGAGAGCGACGAAGTAACGATCTCGAAGACAGATGATGGTCCAAAGCCGGCGGCTTCACCTGCTGACAAACCGGCTGAAACACCTGCCGCTGCGCCTGCTACTGCGGAAGCAAAGCCGGATGCTGCGGCGCCGAAACCACCGGCAACGATGACGATCGATTTCGATGGCCTGTCGTCGCGTGTGGCGCGCGTGCCGTTGGGAGCTGATAACTATTTCGGACTTTCAGCGAAGACCGGACATCTGCTCTACGCCGTTGGCGGTGCGGGTTATTACGGCCGTGCAAGCGATCGCCCTGCGTCGTTGCGCATTTACTCATTGAAGGATCGCAAAGAGACGACGCTCGCCGAGGACATTCGCGGTTACGTTCTTTCCGACGACGGTTCGAAGGTGATGGTTGCGCAGGGACCGGGGTACAACATTTACGACGCAACGCCGGTTGGCGAACGTTCGCGCAAAGCTGTTTCTACGTCGGGGCTCTACGTCGATCGCGTGCCGGCGGAAGAGTGGAATCAGATCTTTAACGAGGTCTGGCGCCGCTATCGCGACTGGTTTTACGTTTCGAACATGCACGGTTACGACTGGGTTGCGCTGCGCGAACAGTACAAGCCGCTGCTGAAGTACGTGGCGCATCGTTCCGACTTGAACTACGTGATCAGTGAGATGATCTCGGAGTTGCAGGTCCAGCACGCGTACATCGAAGGCGGTGATTTTCAGATCCCGCCGCGGCCGCGTTATGGCTTGCCGGGTGCGCGTTTTGAGTTGGACAAGCAGGCCGGACGTTATCGCATCGCCAGGATTTTCGACGGTGAGAACGAGGAAGATATTTATCGGTCGCCGTTGCGGGATGTCGGTGTGAACGTGAGTGTTGGCGATTACGTGCTGGCGATTGACGGTGAAGAATTGAAGGCGAATGACGATCCGTATCGCTTGTTGAGAAACAAGGCGGACAATCCGGTGCAACTCACGGTCAACAAGACACCGTCGATGCAGGGTGCGCGCACAGTGTCGTACCGTCCGATCACCGACGAGCAGAACCTGATCTATCTCGATTGGGTCGATCACAATCGCGAGATGGTGTCGAAAGCGACTGGCGGGCGTGTGGGTTATCTGCACGTGCCGGACATGGGCGCGGCGGGTATTCGTGAGTTCATCAAATGGTACTACCCGCAACTCCGCAAGGAGGGTTTGATCGTCGACGTGCGTGCGAATGGCGGCGGTAACGTGTCGCGCATGTTGATTGAACGTTTGCGGCGCAAGTTGCTCGGCGTTAACTACGCGCGCACGACCGATGAGGCAACGACGTATCCTGACGGTGTGTTCATTGGTCCAATGGCGGCGATACTTGACGAAAACTCCGCTTCAGACGGCGACATCTTCCCGTCGATGTTTCGCGAAGCCGGGCTTGGTCCACTGATTGGCAAGCGTTCGTGGGGCGGTGTTGTGGGAATTACGAATCGTGGTCCATTGATTGATGGCGGATCGGTGAGTGTGCCGGAGTTTGGACTCGCGAACACGAAGGGCGAGTGGATAATTGAAGGCTATGGTGTGGATCCGGATATTGAAGTCGATAACGATCCGCAATCCGTGATCGCGGGGAGGGATCCGCAACTCGAACGCGCGATCGCCGAAGTCATGGCGCGTTTGAAGAATCCGGTGAAGCTGCCGCCGAGGCCCGCGCCTCCGGTGAAGACGAACACCGATCGCCGCACCTCCAGAGCAACCGAGCAGGGCCGGAACTAACCGGCCCCGCTATGGGCTTTAGGCGATATCCCGAAAGATCTCGTCAACTGAAACTTCCCAACCTTCGAGCACGCGAGATTTCGCGTGCTCGCCGCGTGAGTAGATATAGATCTCCCACACGAGTGTGTTGCCGCGTTGTTTCGGGTGCCGCACTTCGATCGTCTCAGTGACCGGATCGATCAGCCAGAGTTCCCCCACGCCGAGCGCGAGATAAGTATCGGCTTTCGTCGTGCGGTCGTACACGGTCGTGCTTCGCGACAAGTACTCGAAAACGATATCTGCGGAAGTGCGCTTCGAACCCATCCGTGCGCGTAAGGCGTCCGACACATACATCATGTCGGGTTCGAGATAAGTTGAACCTTCGGCCCGAATGTAAATCGGCTCGGGCGGATGGTGTACGAGACCTTCATGTTTATTAGCCGTAAGGAAAACCACGAGCGACGTGTTAAGTCTGCCATCGAGGTACCCGTGAGGCGGGTTGGGTGGCGGAACCATAAAAAGATATCCTCCGATGAGGTTGTAGCGCGCACGATCCTCGCGTTCGGGCAAGGCCCAAAACTCTTCGAGTGTGTAGCGCCGGTGGAGTGGTGAGAAATTGACCTGATCAGATGTTGCTAAAGCTTGCATCTCGGCCTCCAAATTGAGAGCCATAGTAGCACGTCTCCTTTCATTCTTCTTTTATGCGTAACTTCTCTTGCGGCAGCATGGCCGGAGCGCCTTTGTGTTGCCAGCAGCGCACTGGTCCATGCACACGTCGCGAGCAAGGCGTGCCTTTCTTTGTGCGCGCGCCGCAGGAGTAAAACTGTTCGACTATCGGCGAGGGTTGAGGTGTGGTTGTAGTTGGCGCACCGGAAGTTGCGGTTGAACTAACCGGACGCTCGATGATCAGCGGAGGTGGTGCGCGGCGACAGCCGCGACCGGTCAAGAATGCCGCGAGGAAGAACACTAAGACTGTGAGCGATGCTCGCAGCCAGTGCTGTCGAGCAAACGTCCGCGAACACTTGTCGCAGAATCGCCTGCTGGTCCAAACGAACCAGCGTAGCCGTACGATCTTGTGGCCACACTCCGAACAGAAATTTGGACGATAACTCGTGAGGCCCGTGAGTATAGGCATTTGTGAGGTCCTTTCCTGAACAATTGCCGCCATTATAAGCCCGCCGGGCCGTTTGCCAAGCAACCGTTACTCCCGCAAAAACGTCCGAATTCCGCGCGTTTGAAAAAATAGTCCCGGGCGGGCATACTTTTCCGACCGATTTACGCATGCAATACCAGAATTTCCTTTTCACCCTCGGCCACCGGCTCGCGTTTTTTCTGCTTTTGATGGCGTTTTGCGTCCTGACTGCAACTGCCCAGGACGTCGACGACATCATCCGAACCGAAACCTCGCTCATCCAGCTCAATGTGGGCGTGGTCGACAAGCAGGGAAACCCGGTCACCTCGCTAACGAAAGGCGATTTTGTTGTTTACGAAGACGGGGTGAAGCAGTCGATTCAGCTTTTCGAACCCGCTCAGGCGCCGTTCAGTCTGGTTCTGATGCTCGACATGTCGGGTTCGACGGTGAACTTCCGGCAGCAGTTGAAACTCGCTAGCCAACGCTTCCTCGACGTGCTTTCGCCGGAAGATCGCGTGGCCGTTATCCAGTTCAACGCGAAGGTTAAGTCGTTGAGTGGTTTTTCAGCCGACAGACAGAAGACTGCTTACGCGATCGAGATCGCTGAAGGCGCAGGCGAAACACATTTTTACGAAGCGTTGAAATATGCGCTGAAAGAGTTGGAGAAAGAAGGCAAGCGTCGTAAAGCGATCGTTGTGCTGACCGACGGACTCGACACGCACTTGCGCAACACCGATCGCGCTTCGCTGGTTAAAGCGCAAACAGATGAAGAAGCACTCGCCACGATCAAGCCCGACGCGAGCGCCGATCTCAACACGGTACTGGGCGCGGCGGACCGTTTGGGCGTAACGATCTTTCCGCTCGCGTTACCATCCGGCGATCCGAAACGTCTGCCGTTACCTTCGCCCCACATCACCGGAATCTACGCGGCTGCGCGCGCGCGCATGCAATCGCTTGCGGATCGCACTGGCGGGCGTTTGAACGAGATAAACCGCCTGGAATACATGGCGCAACTTTATCGCGAAGTGGCCGCTAATCTGCGCACGCTTTACACCGTGGCCTACCAGCCACCTGGGGATCGTCCGCGTGGCAAGTGGCACGAAATACGGGTTGAAGTAGCGCATCCGGAGCTAACAGCGCGAACTAAAACCGGCTACTTCGGACGTTGATCTTCAGGCCCGCAAAGGCCGCGTTTTACTATTTCGCCCTCACCATTTATTATTACCAACTTCGCACCCGTAGCTCAGCTGGATAGAGTACCTGACTACGAATCAGGGGGTCGCACGTTCGAGTCGTGCCGGGTGCACCAGTAGGATCAACGAGTTAAGGAGCGTCGTTACGCACCTTAATTAAATAAACAAAAGGGTGAGGTCACAAGCCTCACCCTTTCCGCATTCTAAAAGTAGTAACAACTTAGATTCTTACGGTGTCCCTCATTTTTATCTCCTTCCAGGGAACAGGCGGGTTGTTAAGCCTTATCCCGCACGACGAAAATTCTATAGCCCTGCTGGGGGAATATCAACCCTTGTATGACTTCCGAATTCGATTATCCGCACTTCCTCTATCCTTAAATTCCTCTATCG
>DATELP010000155.1:0-10341 GCA_035276425.1 Pyrinomonadaceae bacterium | reverse complement strand
ATCGTAAACGTTCCTGATGGTCCACCACCGACGGCTTCGTCAATCGCACCCTGGAAATTCTGCGCGGGCCCGGGAGAGGGAACCATTGGTCCGCCGCCGTCCATGCTATTGAGTTGAGCGGGTGTTTCTTCTGCGAGGACGGAAGTTTTTGAACCGGTATTTACTTCGGGAATTGAACCCGGTACCGGCATGGTTTGAAAGTCGGCGGCTGGAGGTTGGAGCACCGCGCCGCGTGTTCTCTTATTGCTTTTGGTGGCGGTGGCTTCAGCTTCAGCAAGCGTTCTCATGTTGACGACGCTCTTCGTCACACTCACCACACGTTTAGATTGGATCTGGCTGTTCTGCGCGTTGCTGCTGCCACTTACGATCAGCGACAGTAGAACGACGCAGAACCACATCGTTGGATTTTTAAGCTTTTTGCTGGTCATCGGATCTTTGTTCTCAGGAAATGGGAGTAACTTATAGAAGCGGCGTGATTAGCCCTGCGCCCCTGGTACACTTGCCTGTTTGCAGATTGATGGCTCCCAGAATTAGCGGAGGAGCCTTGCCCTCGTCTTCTTCCGATTCGATCAGGTCCGTGCCCGCGGCTACGGCCTTCTGCTGCTCGCGTTTTTCGCGCTCGCGTTCACGTTCCTTTTCGCGTTCACTCTTGCTCTCTTCCCGTGCTCGTTTATAGCCGACAATTACTAACTGTGCCTGTCCCTTAACTGGACCATAATGAACCGTAGGATTATCGAAATTACCGATGCAGGATCTCAGGAGTTTTAGGGCGCGGGTTCGCGAAACGGTGCGTTGAATTTCAGTGGTTTTGCCCAACTCTTTCGCGACGCTGTGGGTATCGACTCGTTTGTTTCCTTGTTTGTAATAACCGATTGAATCGTTGATGATTGCGTTGTATTCGTTAATTGAAAACTGCCAGGAGACGCGCCGATCGGCGGGCTGGTCTATGACTTTTAGTAGTTTGAAATGAGTTTGAAAATAGGTCTCGGAAACGCCGGTGGCGAGGATTGCTTCTTTCGATCCGGCGACGAGTGCTTCTTCGCCGGGAGTGAGTTTCTGTTGCCAGGCAGCAGCGTGTGCGCCACCCAACACGAGTACAGAAAAACAAAAAGAAAGGAAGAGGGCGCATTGCACCCCCTCCCTTCTGGTTGTATTGCTGATTCTCGCTATGGCAGAGCCTCGACGTTGATAAAGAACTTGAAGCTTCCCGTTTGTTGAATACCAAGCAGGAAACGAACGTCGAGTGAGGCTCCATTAGCGAGCGGTGTTGCGAGAGTGACCGTGCCGGATGACATCGAGGAATTGAAACCGCCGCCGTTTGGCTGTGACGGAGGTTGCTCGAGGGTCGTTCCCTGCACTGTTACGTTGCTGGTGCCGCTGCCGCAAGGCGGGCGGTCAACGGTTACTACAACTGCGGTAGAAGTTCGCGGGCGCAGGTCGGCAATGCCGCTGGGCGCCGGGAACGTCGTGATATCGATTACGCGCCAACGCAATCGCGTTACGTTACCACCCGTGTTGTTTGTGACGGTTCTGCGAATGTCCAACGTGCCAAACGTCGAGTTGTTTGCCGGGTCGGACGTGAAGTCGCGAACGCGATTCGGGGGTGATGCTGCCGCGACACAGATGTCGAGGAGATTGACCGCGAAGGACGCATTTCGCTGGATCGGTGAACTGAGGTTCTCTGGTCCAGGTGCGCCAAGACGCTGGCCGGCGCCGGCCGAGGTACCGTTGGTGTCAACGAAGACGAAGTCGGCGGCGTTGTTGTTGGTATCTTTGGGGGTGTCGATTGGGCAAGCACCAAAAGTGGTAATTGAACCACCTTTGCCGCACAGGTCGCGATAAAAGGCGTAATCGATTGAAAACGGAGTCAGCGCGGGATAGCCCGTGCCTTCTTTGTAAAGTGTGTTTGCTTCTGAAGTTGAACCGACCGCGTCCAGGCGGTTCGCAAGGGTGAAATCGACCGCAACGCTGGTATTGAAGATCGCGATACCGGCATTGTCGGGGATGTCAGTGGTGTAGGTCGCATCGCCAGTCGCGGTGGTTCCGTTGCCGGCCGGATAGGAGGCGAGGCTATAACCAACACTATTCACACAAAGGTAGTGGCCGCGGTTGGGTATTACCGTACCGTTTGGAATAACACAACGAGCAACGCCATTTGAAGCGGCAACCGCATAACCGGTTCCGCCACCCGCCACAGTGTGGTCGGCGCCACTGTTGTTGTAGATTTCAATGAACTCGTCGTTTGCGCCATTCGGACCACGGACGCGGAACTCCGAGATAATTAGTTGTCCTGCCGCTGCTTGCGATATGCCGAGCATCATCGCTAGCAGACCGGTACAGACAAGCGAAAGCCGAAATGACTTAGACATTCTTAATCTCCTTTTAGGTGGGCCCACGATGTTCAGTGTGGCGGAAAAACCGTACCATGCTTTTTTGAGGGCAGTCAACGAAATTTAACAAGGGCGCGCTATCCAACTCCGACACTTGGAGGACTTGAGGTGATTCCTGAACGTGATCTGGAAAACCTGTCCCAGTCAACAAATAACAGGTACAAAGCTAGCTGGTGAGGGAAGAAGATGTTCATGACAAAGAGCGTCGCGAGGTGAAATATCACACCGCCGCCGAGGATCCACCAACGCAGCCGGGGAACGAAAACAGCCACCGGAAAGAGCAACTCCCAAAGCAACACAGCACCGACGAAAATCGGCAAGTATTCCTTGATTTGCGGCAACCAGAACGCGACTCGAAAACTGGTGTCGTGCAGGTTGTCGAGTGAGTGAAAGATCGCTAGTGCCGGAAGATTGTTTTGACTGAGATAGCTCAGCCCGGCCACCCGCAGCTTGATCAGCGCGGAACTAAAATAGACCCACGCCATCAGCAACTGCATCAGCAAAATCGGGTACGCATAAGCAAAAGCCGGACGCGTTTTTCGGTTCTTTCTGAGTCGTTTATCCAACGAGAACTCATCGCTGCACGGCGTGAACGCCAGCACCGCGAGACAGTAAACCGCGATCATTTCGTCGTGGTTGAAGTGGCCAAAACTACGCAAAAGTCCCTGGTAAAACAGCACCAGCAGGAACGAAGTCTTGGTCGAAACGGGAGTGAGAAATCCGAGCGTACCGGCGAGCAGCGACACGATCAGCGCCACTTTCAAAACCATCATTCCGGTCGGCGTTAGCAGGTGCTCGTAGAAACTCCACGGCAACAGCTTCATCGCGCCCGTCGGACGCAGGATCGTGATCGGAAGCCGGCCTAACGCGGAAAAAGAAGCGATTGTGACCGATACCAGAAACGTGGCATAAACCACGATGCGCGCCACGCCCAGAGCGAACGCGGTCCTTGGAACAACTCGATCTATAAATCCTGGCGCCACGATTCGATGAACTTGTCGTAGTTGGCGAACTCGCCGCCTTCCCAGCGATACATGTCGAGCCGGATCGCTTTCAGGCGTTGCGGAGACGAGGCCGGCAGCCGTTCGTTGTAAAGATCGCCCCACGTACGCAGCAGGTCTGGAACACGCGCGCCCGGCGGCAGATGTTCAATGCCACCCGCTTCTCGAATCAACTCCGCGTTTGCCGGATAAGGGTTGGGAAGTTTGAAGCTTTGATTATCGACGGTCGCGTTGACCATGGTCCAGGTCCGTGCGTACAGCGCATTCGTGAGACTCATCGGACGCACGTCGATCGTCTCGCCGGAAACTGTCTCGCCGCGCAGGATCCAATAACTGCGGCCGCGTTCGAGCGTGCCGCTGGCCATCATCACGTTCCATGCGGTAACGGGATAAAGGTTTCGAATTTCGACGAAGGCCCATAGTAGAGGCAGGAAGATTGCGGCGGTGAGAACTGCGTACTTGAAGTGCAGGCGAGTCATTATTTCGCGCTGACGAGTTTGTAAGTCTGAAAACTGTCTAACAGGCGCTGCACGCTGGTCGTGGCTTTCTCGGTTTCAACTTCGTAGGCCGAGGTAACGTCGGCGACGATCTCGCCGACCGATTTCCCCTGTTCGAGGCCGCGCCAAACGAGCATCGCGGTTTCGTTGAGTTGGTAGTAACGCTTTGTATTCAGGTCCACCAGTATGCCCTCGCCGCCGTCAAAATCGGTGACTACGACGTGTTTGCCCGTGGTTAGATTGGTCCCGTTCATGATGAATGATTTCCCAGTCGTTTCTGTTCGAGTAATTGATAAGAGCTGTTGGCCCACGCAGCCGCCATCTCGCGGATGAGATTGGTCGCGGCAAGTTGCTTAACCTCGGCGTCGGAGACGAAAGCGCGTTCGCCGGAAGCGGTTTTTGAATACTTTTGTGTTTGGCGAGCGATGTTGTCCATTTCCGTGGCCGCGGGTTTGACCCCGAAAAACTCCAACACGTTTGCGATTTCAGCCGCTGTTAATTGGTTGTAATTAAGCAACAAGGCGCGATCGTTTGCAACACGTTCCGCGGTCGCAAAGAAACTTCCGATCGAGCGCGCGCACAGTTCCTCATTCGTCATGCGGGCGACATCGTCGGGCGACGTGCCGGTGATCGACGCCAGCACGCGATGGTCTTCATCCTGAAGCCACGCCCCAGGGTTCTGCATGTTTGAAACGATCGTTTCCACCGGATCGCGATAAAGAAACACCCACGGCACGTTTGGCCAGATACGGCGAATGCGTTCGATCTGCGAGACGCTGCAACAACCAAACTTCACGAAGAGATGACGTTCATCGCCGAGACGTTTTTGGCCGAGAGCGTTGACCACGGCGCGCAGGAAGATCGAATAGAGCGTTTGTTTCGTGCCGTGTTGATCGACGTCGGTAATGAAACGTGTCACCAGTTTATCGACGGCTGGTGGTTCGGAAAGCACGATCGCGCCATCGATCGCGCGGCAAGCGTTGGCGAGCAGAGTCGAACCGCAACGTGAAGAGTGAAAGATAAATCCGGACGGTGAAACGCTGTCGAACTGTTTTTCGACCTGGACCAGTGTGTCGAATTCAGTGAACAGTTCACCGCGTTCGGGGTGTTCGGCTTTTAGTTTATCGACTGTTTGTTGGAAAAAAGGTTCGACGAACTCCACGCCCGACATGTCCATCCACGCCAAGCCCGGACGGCCATTCACCACCACGGCATCGACGGGCATCCAACCGCGTAAATCAGTGAGCGCCATCCGTGTACAAGTTTCTCCCGAGTTTTGAGTTCAAGCTTTAGCTTGTCCGGCAAAGACGCAGCCTAAAGGCTGAACTCAGAACTGTTGGACTCAGAACTGCGGAACTCAGAGCTGCCATTGTGCCAAGGGATCTTGCCATAGCTTTGGAGACAAAACAGGCACGGCGATCCGGCGTAAAGATCCGGCGTGACGCCTCTGGATCGCAACGTCACGAGCGCGTTCCTTCGCTTTTCCAATTGCGCGGCCGCAAGCGCACGCAATTTCACGAGCGCCGTTGAGAACGGCTCAACGTTCAGATCCGCCACAACGTCCGGCTCGCCCGCAGCATTACGAAAGCCCGAGAGATTGCAGCACAACGAAAGCCGTCCACGATAATCGACGTTCATACTCGTGCCGGCCAGTGGCGAACACGGCGCGCGTTGCTCGTCGATGTTGTAGTAGCCCACATCGATCCCGATCTTCATTTTGAAGATGCGCGCGAGGAGCGCGATCTCCTCTTCTGCCGCACGCTGTTCCTCGCGATTGAGCGTCACATCGTTTTCAAACTCGCTGGACGTCGGCATGACGTGAACAAAGTTCAACGCCGCAGCGCCCATTCGCGCCGCGAAGATCGCGATCCGTTCGAGTTGGTCCCCGAGGTCGCGCCGCACGACGATCTTTAGCGCAAACGGCAACTGGGCCATGTAGCAACGCGAAAACGCGCGAATCAAACGATCGAACGATCCTTTGCCACGCCAGCGATCGTGTGTCTCACGATCAACGCCATCGAGACTGAACGCGACGTGCGAAACTGCTTTGCGATTCGCGGTCAACGCGGGCCACGTGCGTTCAAAGTGCCAACCGTTGGTAACAAAGCTCGCCGTCAAGCCACCCGCGCCGACCGTCTCGAGTATCTCGGAAAACTTCGGATGCAGCGTCGGTTCGCCGCCGGTGAAACTGACACGCGTGATCTGCGCTGCCGCGCGTGCTTCGTCGATGATCCGGCGCAGCAGTTCGAGCGGAAAAAACTCGGCATGATGACTGTAGAGATTGTCTTCGGAACGAAAGCAGTAGCTGCAATGAAGATTGCAGATGTTGGCCAACTCCACACTCAGTCGCTGTGGACCATAGTCGTCACTGAAGTGGCCATCGGTTTCCATTTTTACGAGCGACAGACGGAGCCAATGATTTGCGAAGCCCGGTCCGGTTCGAGCAGGTCGGTTCCGGCCATGAGATTAAAACCTTTTGCCTGGCGCGCGAGGCGCGACAGCAATTCGAGATTTGGACCAGCGATCGCGGTGTCGTAGGTGGCCCACGGACACGCTCTGATCAAGCGCGACATCGTTTCAGCTTGTGTTAGTTCGTGCAACTGCGTTTCGTTCGCGCCGCCGATCGCTGCGAACAGCAGGAAACGCGGCCTTACTCTGTCCACACGCGGCGCGGAAAACACGGCTGCGGGTTCAAAGCGAGTTTTCAAAATGCCCTTTGTGTTAGGTAAACCACCGGGCGCGAGTGCAAAGAAGCTGCGAAAGCCTCGCGCCTCGACTCCCTCGTCGTTCAGACTCAACAACAGTTCGTCGTCAGAAAGATAACTCCAACCCGCGTTTGCGAGGTGTAGCGTCAAGGTTGATTTGCCACTGCCTGACGGTCCAACGATCAAAACGCCGTCGCTGGTATTCGGAAGCGCGACGCCTGCGCTGTGCATTTCAAACAGCCCGAAACGCCGCAGCGCTGCGCAGACCGCAAAAGATGTGACGCGTGCGAGTTCAGCGGCTGAAGGAGAAGGCATTTTCTTGCTGAAAACCGACACGTCGACGGCGACCTTGTTATCTGCGACGTGCAACATCGAATTAGCAAATAACAGATAATACTCGTCGCCCGCGTTATAACAACGCCCACCTTCAGCAACTTCAAATTCACTCAAACCAGCGGGAACCTGCGGCAGTTCGCCGCACGTGAAAGTGATCTTTATGTCGGGATTGCGTTCGGGGGAAGAGACTGGTGTAAGTTGCCACCCGGCGAAGAGTCGTTCGATCAGTGTGGCCAGCTCGAGATCGAAGCTCTGAACAAATAACAACCGACCGGCGACCGCATAAAAACTCTGCGAGGCCGGTCGGTCCAGGACCCGAATACCTTTCATGCAACCAGAAACTTTATTGACTTAGTTGGTCGCACCGCTGCTTGCTACCTGAAAGAATGTCGTCGCCTCAAGAACATCGACGGGGACAGAGATCGCCGGTTCGACGAAAGCTTTCTTAACTTCGTTGGCGCCGTTAGCATTCTTCGCAGAGTTTTCTTCGTTGATGATATCGTTTTGCATAGCCTAAGTAGCTCCTCCTGGAGTCAAGTGGTCTGGTTAATATAGGTTCATAAACGACTTCTGGCAACAAAAAATTCGGACCAGGAAGCCGCTCTAACAGAAAACAAACTACTTCACGGGCCCTGCGTGTTCTTTGGCGGTTCAGCCAAAATTATTCGCAAAGCGCGCTTTTCGGCACGAGTGAGGTCAGCTCGATAGTAAAGCTTGATGTGGGGGGAAAGCTGACGCGCAACGTCCTCGATGGGAAGTTTTGAGATATTGACATCAATCGGATCCAACCGCTCGTTCTGAATGTCGACTGGAATCCCGAGCTCTTCACCAATCTTCAACAGTATCAGCGGCAAAGGCTGTTGTTTTGCCTTAACGGTCAAAAGACGATCTTCGTAACGAACGCGCAGCGGCTGCTCTTCGAGTTTTTGTTTTTCCTCGTCGGTGGTTGGCTCAACGCCGTCTTCAGTGTTGCCTTCAATCAGCATCGACTGATTGGTGCCAGTCACCACTGCGGTCACGGGCGGTTCGCCCTGGTTCGTATCGTAAAAGAAAATTCCGAGCGGTTTCGGCGGGTTCGTCGAACCGGTTTCGAGTTCGTAATCAACGTAGACCGTGGGCGACATCAGTTGCAGTGCCGGCTCGAGAGTCAATTCGCTGAACTCAATCGAGATCACTTCTTTCTGACGTTCTGGACCAAGAAACACCGGAATCTTCAGCTTCTCGGACAGCGCCTGGGCCACCTCTGCCATGTTCGCTTTTTCGGCTTTCAGCGAGAGGTTGAGAATCGGCCGCGACTTTATCGTCCACGTAAAGCCGGGTTTCTTCGGCGCTTTCTTTTCCTGTGCAGTTGTTTCTTTGGCAGGAGCTTTTGGGTCCTGAGCTTGTGTCGCTGGTTGAGCCCGCACGATCGTGAACGACACAAGGAGTGCTAAGGCCAACAAAATGGCAGTCCTAGCATGTTCACGGTAAACAATAAGCTTCACGGTGTCGGTCCTTATCTGCTGCGGGGCTTTGAGCGGGTACCCGCCTTGTTGCTGCTGAAACTAGCACGGCGTTAAAAATCCGTCAAACATTCACGTCTTTTTTAATTCTGTAATCCGGTCTGTTTGTTTTTAAAAATGAGGCGAAAAGGGCGGATCAGGTAATAGGCGAATCTGAATCCCGGCGGAAGCGAACGACTGCCGACGTCGCTGTCGGTCGGGCGCAGCATGTAGGCGAAGTAACGTGCGCGGGCGGCAAGACTCTTTCGCACGCCGATGTTGTATTTGAAGATCTCTGTCGAAGTTGCCGGAACGTGTGTTGGACCACTGAAGAGGTGTTCGATCACGTTGTCGGCGAGTGAGTGGAGACGCGTGTCGGAGTCGCAACGCTTCTGAACGTCGGCTGGCAAATTCGTGCCGAGAAGTTTTTGCGCGAGGTGCAGACCGAGCAGGAACATTCGTTCGCTGTCGGTCCGTGCGGTTCTTTCGAGAAGTGCAGCCCAGTTTAACTGATGACGCGCGATCAGTTCGGAGACGTCGCAGATCCAGCCGATTCGTTCCCACAAGTGCCGCGAGCCGTGAACGCAGAGTGAAAATAAGAGGTCGTCAGCGGTGAGGGTTTTTAGTTCCGTGCCGTTGACGTTGATGGTGGTCAGGTTTTGCCAGAGTTCGTTTTCCTGTACTGAGGAAGCGAACAGGTGTGGCGCGACTTCCCAGTGCAGTTCGAGCAGCAAGCGGCGGTTGTCGCGCGAAAACTGTAAGTTGTGTTGCGTGCGCAGGAGTAGTTCCTGTTGGGCCAGCGTCAGTGATTTTCCCGGCACGTAGCCATGTGGCAGCAGCAGATCGCGCGCGCGCAGCACGTCGGCTTTCTTAACAATGACGTCGAGATCGACGAACCGGCGCAACGCCAGATTGCCGTACGCGAACAGCGCGAGTGCCGGGCCTTTGTAAGGAATCGCGTCGATGCCCGCGTCGCTGAGCAGCTTGATTATCTGGCAGAGCTCTTCGGTGAGGATGATGTTGCGCGCGTAGTTTTCCTGGTACTGGAGTTTTAGTTTTGCGAGGTGGTCCGAAGGAACTAATTCCGCTGCGTGACGCTCGAGTTGATGAAAAACAAGCGGAACGATTGAGTGCCGCCGCGCGAGCTGCGTTAAATAATTCCAATCAACATCCGAGGCCGCCAATTCGCGAATCCTCGCGGCAACCTCTGGCGACGCCTCCGTCCGCGCACAACAAAGCAGTAATTCATCCGTGTCCGTCCGTGTTAATCCGTGGCCCTTATTCATTAACCTTCAAAACAGCCAGAAAGGCCTCCTGCGGAATCTCCACACGCCCGACTTTCTTCATCCGCTTCTTGCCTTCCTTCTGCTTCTCCAGCAACTTCCGTTTGCGCGTGATGTCGCCGCCGTAGCACTTCGCAATCACGTTCTTGCCCAGCGCCTTCACCGTCTCGCGCGCGATCACTTTGTTACCAATCGCCGCCTGTATCGGCACTTCAAACAGTTGCCGCGGAATCAACTGCTTCATCTTTTCCGCCAGTGCGCGTCCTTTCGGTTGCGCCGTGCTGCGATGCAGGATCAACGACAACGCATCCACCGGCTCGCCCGCCACCAACACATCCAGTTTCACAAGATCACTCTCCCAATATCCGGCGAGGTTGTAATCGAGCGAAGCGTACCCACGCGAAACTGATTTCAGCCGATCATAAAAGTCGAGCACGATCTCATTCAGCGGCAGTTCGTACGTCAGCATCACGCGATTGGCCGCGATGTACTCAAACCCTTTTTGAATCCCGCGTTTCTCTTCGAGCAACGGCAAAATGCCGCCGAGATGTTCGTCAGGCGTCAGAATCACGGCACGAATCACCGGCTCTTCGATCTTTGCAATGCGTCCGGGATCGGGCATTTTCGCCGGTGAATCGATCTCGGTGA
>DATELP010000154.1:0-24782 GCA_035276425.1 Pyrinomonadaceae bacterium | reverse complement strand
AGCTCCGGTTTCATCTGCACGATCGGCGCGATGCGTTCCGTCAGTCCTTTAAACTCGAAGAACCCCGGCAGCCGCTCGATGCGTTTTCCGATCTTCTGATCGAACAGTTCCAAACCTTCTTTGCCGGGAAACAGCGTCGCCATCACGTAGTTTGCTTCCGACTCACGTTTCGCGCCCTGGCCCACCGGCGACCAGAACTGGCCGATGATGAACCGCGCCAGATCGCGTGAGAACTTCGCCTCGGCTAACTTCACGCGCGCTACGTTCCAGTAAAAACTTCCGTGGATCGACTCTTCCTGCACGATCCCGATCAGCAGCTCTTTCAGCACCGGATGACCGGCTAGATCCGACAACCGGCGATACGCCTGCATCGCCGTGATCTCATTGATCGCGCCCCATACCATGTGCGCGCCGTGAAAGTATTTTCCAAACGGACGCGTCGCATGGTCGATCAAGTAACTTCCGATCGTGTACAGCTTCGGTATCTTGCGCGTCGCTTCGTGACGCCAGTCGCTGCCACTCGGATAACCGGCCTCTTCCAAAAAGCGGTTCAGCAGATTCGCGTGATGCAGCTCTTCAATGCTCCAGCGGTCCATGAACTTACGGATGATCGGATCTTTACCGGTCGGCGTGCGTCGTAGTTCCTGGTAGTACATGTCAGTGAAATATTCGATGTCGCGCATGTAGATCAGCACGGGCACAAACGCCGGATTCACGGGATGATTTTTGATCTCGTTCCAGCGAATGTTATTGACGTACTCTTTTGATAACGCGCGTGGTTGGCGCTCGTACCAGTCAAGCACTTCTTTGTCCGTCTCAAACACAGTTAACCTCCACAGGCGGCTACAAATTGGTCGCTAAATGTACGTTCGTCTACCCAAAAATGGATTCTGTTGCCGCTGAAAATTTGTAATGGAATAACGTGCAGACTACAGATGAAGATGCCGATAGCTGGTCCGAACGCGTAAGCGGCGCGCGCGCGGTCGCAGCAGGATAAAGGTAAAAGCGGTCGGATGTCGAGATCAACTTGCTTCAAGCGGAGTTTTTGTTATCTACTTTTCGCCATGACACAACTGTCTCACGTCGACGACCAGGGCCGCATTCGTATGGTCGATACGAGTGATAAGGAAATAAGTTCGCGACGCGCGGTCGCGTCTGCGCGCGTGTTGATGAGTCCGGCGACTGTCGCGGCGCTGCGCGAGCACCGCACACCGAAAGGCGATCCGCTCGAGGCGGCGCGGCTCGCGGGAATCATGGCCGCCAAGCGCACTGCGGATCTGATTCCACTTTGTCACCCGCTGCCGTTGACGCACGTCGAGGTGCGCGCGGAGATCGTTGAGACCGGCGTGTCGCTGGAAGCGGAGGCCGCGACGCAAGCGCAAACAGGTGTGGAAATGGAAGCTTTGACCGCGGTTTCGGTGGCGGCGCTGACGGTTTACGACATGTGCAAGGCGCTCGAAAAAGGCATGGTCATCACGGACGTTCGTTTGGAGCGTAAAACGGGCGGAAAATCAGGCGACTACTCCGCTTGAACCCGCGTTTTGAGTTCAAGCTTTAGCTTGCTTGGAAAACCGCCGCCTAAAGGCGGAACTCAGAACGCGCGCACAAACATAGTTTGGGAACATCCCGTTACCATTGTGCGTTTTAGCCCCTGCGAACTAAAATACGCGCTAAATCAGCCAGCCGGAGTTTTAAGATGAAATTGAGGCTTCAACAAGACGCGCGACCACAGGCAATGACACTCCTGGTCGCCGCGACGCTGTCCGTGTTGCTGTGGTTCATTCCTTACGCCGAAGTTCTGACGTACCCGTTTCGAATCTTCGTCACGTTCATTCACGAGGGCGGACACGCGCTGGCGGCCTTGCTGACCGGCAACTCCGTCGCGAGCCTCAGCGTTGCGACGAACGCGAGTGGTGAAACCTACACGTCGCAGGGCGGACTCATTTCTAACTTCTTCATCGCGAGTGCGGGTTATCTCGGAGCGATGGCGTATGGCGCATTATTGCTGGTGCTGATTCGCAAGGCGATTGCGGCGCGGATCGTGTTGCTGAGTTCCGCGGGGCTGATCTTCGCACTGACAATGATCTTCGGGTTGTTGAAGCCGCTCCTGGCGCTGAACTTCCTGTCGGGCATTCCGTTCACGTTGTTTGCCGGTGTGTTTATTTCGGTGGGACTGGTTTTGATTGCGCGGTTCGCGAGTGCGAAAGTCGCGACGTTCTTCGTTAGCTTTCTGGCAGTGCAGTGCGTGCTAAATGCGCTTTTCGATCTGAAGACGGTTTTCTTCCTTTCGTCACCTTTCGCGCCGGCAGTTCCGACTGACGCGGTGAACATGGCTCATGCGACCGGCATCCCGGCAATTATCTGGACGGTGCTGTGGATCGGCTTGGCGTTAGGAATTCTGTGGTTCGCGATGCGGCTCTACGTCACCGGACGCGACAAGAGCTTCCAGCCTGATCTACCCTTCGAGGACACCCCAACGGTCTAAACTTTAGCCACGGATGACACAGAAAAACACGGACCTGAGCTGTAATTCAGGTCCGTGTTCGTCTGTGTAGATCCGTGGCTAAAATGTGAACCGGGCCTGGACCTGGAACATTCGCGGTGGGTCGATGTTCGCAAAGGCCGGAATCGCGTTAGTTGAACTACCGACACCACCAACAAACTGCCCGAACGTAGGCGCCGCAACGGCCCCATCGCCGTAAACTGTCACGCCTCGTCCGAGAAAGTTTCCGTGATTGAAAAGGTTGAAGCCTTCGAGCCGGATCAGAATGCTCGTGTGTTCCGACGTCCGGAAGCGCTTCTCAACAAACGCTGCAACCTCCGAGGTCGGCGTGCCGCGAAATGCTGACTTCGAAATGATCGAGCCATTGATCACCGGCCGGTCGTTGTTCGCACCATCACCGTTGTTATCAATGCCAGTCGTCGAATTGAACGGCCGCGACGAGGCAAACATCGACAGCGTGCCCGCCGTGAAGTCCCATGGGAACCGATAATAGAACGTAATTACCCCACGATGACGTTGATCGACGACGCTTGGTCCGCGCTCGATCTCGCCAAGCTGCGAAATGTTACTCTCGTTTGGTCCAATACCATTGCCATCCGGCTCGAACGTGTTCGTGGCCTTCGACAACGTATAACTCACCGACGCATACATCTTCCGATTGCCACGATAGCTAAACTGCGTTTGTAGCCCATCGTAATTCGCCACGCCGAGGTTCATGATCACGTTCACCTGCCTGACGCCACCAGCCACAGGCAGAATCGGCCGCGTCAGATTCGCTGCCGCAACGCTTCTCGTCTGTCCCGGCGCGGTGCGCGTGAACGGCGACGGCGCGTTCAGATCGACGGTGCGATCGAGATTGGACCAGCGTTGGTGTACGTAATCCGCACCAAAGAACATGCCTTTGAAAAATTCGTGTTCGGCGCCAATCGACAGCACCTGACTGCGCGGGTTCACCAGTTTGTCGGGATAGTTCTGAAGCCGATCGAAGTTCAAACCGAACCGGCTGAACTGGTCGCGATAGAAGTCGCGCAGGCCGGCGCGGATCGTGATGTCGCGTGCGGGCAGTTGCGACGCGGGAATCGTGCTCGGATTTACATTCACCGGCAGACACGAGCCGACCAAACAAGTCGGAAAACCCGTTTGTCCCTTGACCGCGGTGTACGTGGTCAATCCGTCGAGACCATTGACCAGATAACCGGCAACCGCGTTCGCGCGAATCTGCGTGTAATACATCGCGTAGCCGCCGCGAATCGCAGTTCTCGAATCGCCGCCGGGATGCCAACCGAAACCGATACGCGGTGCGAAGTTGTTCTTCGCATCGGTGAGCGTTTGCCGATCGTAACGCAGGCCGACGTCCAGCGTGAAGTCGCTGCGCAAGTGAATGCTGTCCTGCACAAACACGGTGTTGAGCCACTGCGGCAATTCGTAGCTGTCGATTCCGAAATCGATCGGCTGCGTGTAGTTCTGTACGTCGTCGAGCGTCAACTGTCCAAACGGCGCCGTAGTCGTATTCCTGAAAGTAAACGTGCCGAGAATCGCGGTTCCGGGTTCGCTACCAGTGCCGCCTGAAGTGTGATGAATGATACTGCCGCCGAAGCGCAGGTAGTGCATTCCGAGCGACCACGACATCGTGTCGGAGAACTGCACCTGATGACTCCACAGGTCGGAAGCTCTCGACTGCCCGATCGTGAACGGCACTGCGCCGCCGCGGGTGTAAGTAGTCGAAAGGTTCTGCGCTTCCCAAAGCGTGACCGGATCGCCGTGCAGATACGCGAAGCGCGCTTCGTTTACGAGTCCCGTGTTGATGAGCGCCGTGTGATTCACCTGCGCGGTCCACGCACGGCGTGAATAACGGCGCGCAACGCTCGGCGCGTTCGTGCCACCGACCGCGTCCTGCGGATTGTCGTCGAAGAAGCGATCGACGTTGAAACGAAACGCGAGGTTCTGATTTTGCGTGAGCCTGTGGTCCACGCGCGCGTCGAGGAGAAACTGGCGATAGCGACCGACGTATTCGAGGTTTCCATCCGCCGGCAAGACAAACGCAGGCAGCGAAGTCGAGAGCTGCGTGGTGCGGTTCTGACGTGTGTAGTCAGCCGTCGCGAAAAAGAAGGCGCGATCTTGCACGATTGGACCACCGATCGTTCCCGAGTACTGCTGCAAAGCATCCGGAATGTCGACCGGGTTGATGTGTTGCAGCGTCGACGGCGTGACGCACGTAGAAACTGACGGCGGACAGAAATTTTTGGTCGAGAACGTTTCCGCCTGCCAATCGCCCGGACGAAACATGAAGAGCGCCTCACCGTGTACCTCGTTGGTGCCTGACTTCGTCACGATGTTCAATGCCGGTCCGGCGGTCCACCCGTACTCCGCGGAAAACGCGTTGGAAAGAATCGCGATTTCCTGAATCGCGCCAATTGGAATCGTGGCGACTGCGGTTTGGCGTCCCCAACCCTCGTCGTTGTTAGCGCCATCGAGCGTGACGGTGGTAGTGCGACGTGAACCCGCGCCGGTGATGAAGTAAATCTGATTGACGAAGAGGTCGCCTGTGCCTTTTCCCTGCCGAAATGCCGAGTTGAGTAACGGCAGCGTGGTCGTCTTGCGGCCGATGATCGGCGTTTCCGTGATCTGATCGGCGCGCAGCGGCAGACCGACCAGCGGATCGGCGCGCACACCTTCCGCGGTGCCGTAGACAACGACTTCCGCGCTTTGCGAACCGGCTTGCAGTGTCACCTTGACGGTCGCGGTTTCACCTGAGAGCAGCGCCAGATTGTTGCGCTCTTCATTGGCGAAACCCTGGCCGGCCACGGTGATTTTGTAAGTACCGGTTAACGACAAGCCCGAAAACGTCGCGGTGCCGTCGCCTCCCGAAACTGACTCGCGTGCAGCGCCGGTGTCGTTATTTACGACCGTGACTTTCGCGTCTTTAACGACAGCGGCGGCTTGATCCGTCACGATGACGATCATCGTCGCGGTGTTGGGCGACTGCGCAAACACCGGAGCGGCGAAGAGTGTGAGTAGCCCGGTTAAGAGCAGAGACAAGGGTTTGAGTTTCATGATTATCACCATTTGGTTACCGTGTACTGATCGAAATATGTGACGCTGTCGGTCTTGGACCAGACGCCGACGCGACCTGAAACCGGCTCGGCGAGCGTGTAATCGAGCAGGTGCTTGCCGTCGAGCGAGGCTTGAAGATTTGTGCCTTTGACGGAGATCTCCAGCGTGTGCCACGTGTTGAATTGCAACGGGACGTTCTCACTTCCCTTCTTCACGAAACTGCGTTTGCCTTTCAGGAAGGTCCACAACACAACGTTGTCTTCCTTGCCGTTGAAACGCACGGTGAGATAGTCGCCGTTGGGTTTGAGGTTGAAGAGAATGCCCGCGCACGAATCGAGTTGACCGGCGACGAGTTTGAAGCGCATGGAGATCGTGCCATCGTGAAAATCATCGACGTCCTTCGCGACGGCGTACGGGAAGTAAGCGAATGCTTTTACGTTGTCGATGAACTCTTCATGTCGCGAGCCGTAGATGGCGCGCGCGTTTTGTGCGAGTCCGCCGGCAGGTTGACCGCGCAGCCATTGACGACCGTCGACTCCGAGCACTTTCGTGCCGCCATCGTCGACGATGGACCAGTTGCCGACGACAGCGAGAAACCTCGTCGAATCGCGGCCGCTTCGCTCTTTGGAAAGGTCCACGCGAATCGTTTTAGGTTTCGAAGTTCGCTGCGGTGCAGCGCTGCCTGCGAAGAGAATTATTGCGCCCAGTAAGACTAAAAGCTTTTTCATTTTCGATGACTCCGTTAACGTCGGAATAAGAACCAACTGATGATGACCAGCAGCGGCCACAGGAAATAAAAGAAAGCCGTTGCGTATTTCGGTTGAGCCGCCAAGGGATAACCCGGAAAACCTTCGTCTATTGCTCGATCCGGCGAACTGACGTTCGCGAGTTTGTAAATCTGATCGAGCACTACTTCTTCAATCGTCGAGGGCTCAACTGCTTTCTGCCCGCCGAGCTCGTACCAAATCTCACCGTAGCGATCTTCGGCGTTTTCAAACAGACCCGAGCGGCTCGTCGCTGCGTATTCAACGTCTAACTTGCTCAGTGAGCGTCGCAGTTTTCTCAGCACGTTCTGCTCGAAATCCGTGAGCCGTGGATCTTCCGGCGCGAGAAAGATCGTGATCTTCAACGGTTGATTAACCTGACGAAGCAGTGCTTCGTCCACGGCTGAAAACGAGTTGCGCCGGTTCTCGCTCACGTCCCAACTCTGGCGCACATTCGCCGCGGCCCAAATGAGACCCGCCGCGATAAGCAGCAACAGCAAAGTGCGCAACAGTCGAGACCTGAAAGCGCGGCCTGTATCCAGCCAAATCGCCGCTACACCAACCGCCGCGCAACTGAGCAACAGCATCACCAGTAGCACGTTCACTCGCAGTAAGCCTTGCTCAAAAGAACGCAGCGCAGCCGTGGGCGTGTAAGTCGCGAGTTGCTGAACCAAACCGCCGCGTCCAGCCGCGATGAAGTCGAGCGCCCACGTGCCGACAGTGAATGCCAGCGTCACGATCGCTGCGCTTGCCGCACTCTCTGTGACAGCCGCGAAAGCCATCGCGAACGCGCCACTCAACAAACCGCGCAGCAAGTGACCCAATAACAGGTTCAACGTTTCCGGCGCGTAAAGATGGCCGCCATACGAACGCCACAGCACGATCGCTACCACACCCGGAAGCCACGCGATCACCCACGCGCACAGCAACACAAAACTCTTCACCGACAGTTTTGTGAGTAACGATCCGGGCAGTTGCAGCAACAGCTTCAACGCGCCGCTTTCCTTCTCCGCGGAGATCATTCGGATCGCCACAAACGGAAACAGCAACGTCGCCGCGAGATCGTACGCGCCCCACGTCGGCACCAACACGCCGTCGAGTGAAGTCAAGCCCTGCGGCAAAGCGGCTGGACCACCGTTGCCGCTCATCTCCGCGTACAGGTGAACCGCGGTGATGAAGCCGTGTCCGGCCAGCAGTCCAACGGCCAACAGCAGCAACCAAAACGCGCGCGTCGTAAAGAGTTCGCGAAACTCCTTCGCCAGCAGATTAGGTAAGCGCAAGGAAGATCTCCTCCAGCCCACCCTCATGCACGTTTGCCTGAGCTTGCAACTCGCTCAGCGTGCCTTCCGCAACGCGCCGGCCGTCATTCAACAACACCAGCCGATCGCAAACTCTCGCGGCGTCATTCAACTGGTGAATCGAAACAAACAACGCTCGTCCGGTGGCGCTCTCTTTTCTTAACAACGTCATGACTTCTCGCGTTTGACGTAAATCGAGTCCGTCAAACGGCTCGTCGAGTAACAAGAGCGGTTGAGACGTGAGCAGCCCGAGCGCCAGCATGAGACGCTTTCGTTCGCCTTTTGAAAGCGTTCCGACGCGAGCGCCGCGGAGTTCGTGCAAACGCAAGGCTTCGATCAAAGCCTCTAACTTGTCAGCGCCACTCGCATACATCTTTTCAAAGAGCTGCAAAACCTGCCGGACAGATTGTTCAGGCCACGGCAGAATGCCGTCGGGCATGTAGAACAACAGGTCCTTTCGTCTTGTCAGTGCGGACTTATCACCGCTTTTGAGCGCGCCCGACGTCAGCGGTAACAAACCGGCCAAACATTCCAGCACCGTGGTTTTGCCCGCGCCGTTTGGGCCGATAAGTCCGAGTACTTCGCCGGGGTAAACAGTGAAGCTGACGTCCGACAAGACACGTCTGCGACCGAACGTTTTGGTTAAATGATCAACGGTCAGCAGAGTCAAGCAAACTTCGCCCTCGGCTAGTAGACAAGATTTACCGAATTAACAAGATTGCCTCAGGAAAAAGCCATCTTGTCCATTCCGCAATCCCGTCAAAAGACAGGAACTAAAAAGAGTAGCGGTAGCGGACGGTAACGCCGCGCCCAGCTCCGTCGATGCCCCAACTAATACCTCGATACGACTTATCGAAGATGTTTTCGAAGTCAACAAAAATCTCCGAACTCTCATGCAACTTCCACGAACCGCGTACGCCGACCAAACCATAGCCGGCCAGATGTGGATGCGTTGGCACGAGTGTGTCGTTGTTGACGACGCGTACACCGTTGATGGTCGCGCCGATTGGAAGCAATCGATTTTGAACTTGGGCCAACGTCTCGCCGGTTGGAATGAGAATGCCACCCGCGGACCCGCAGCCGCTTGGTCCAGGCGTGGTGAGACCACGGACACAAGCGCCACGGCGGAAGAAGTTTTGAATGTTCGCACGCGAACGTGCGCCGCCTGTGCGGCGGTCAGCCAAATCGAGTGACGACAGACGATTCTGACGGCCCGTCATCACTGTGTAGCCTTCGATGTAAAAACGCGAACGCGGCTGATAGCGCAGACTGATAAAGCCAGTCGCGGGCGGCAGGCCACCTTCGATGTTCGGCGGCAAGCCGTTCAGCAAACTGTGCGCACGGATGTAAGTGAAGTTTCCAGTAGCACTGAATCGATCGTTGAAGCGCGCGCGCGCGTTAAACTCAACGCCGTTCAGACGCGCATCGTCGAAGTTCACACGCACGAGCACAGGACTCGTCGGCGCCGCAGCGACAAACACGAGACCGTTAGCGTTCTGCGAGATGATCTGATCGCTACCAAGGAAAGTGCCGACCGCGCCCGGCGGCAACACGAGCGCTTGATCGAAATAAACATCGCCGAGCTTTATAGTGAAGCCAGTCAACTCAGCGCCAAAGCGCCGGCTCGTGTAACGGAAACTGAGATCGAAACTGTCGCTGGATTCGGGACCGAGGCGTGTCACAGCAATGCCGGTTGAAACTGCGTCGCCACCCGCGGTCGTGCCGATGAAACCGCCGCGTGCGGCAGCAGTAGCGGCGTCGACTTCGAAACCGGTGCCGACCAAACCGATGATGCCGAGATCGGTCGTGTTCGGCGCGCGAAAACCACGCGTGTACTTGCCCGCGATATCGAATCCACCGCCGACATTTACAACCCCGCCGATGCGGCCGGAAAACGCGTCGAACCGCGCGCTGTCGTCGGGAAACAGCGGCAATCCGTTTGGACCAGGCGCTGAGTTTGAAGCCCGCGAAGTGTACGACGCGACGTTGTAACGAACCGCTGCGTTGATCTGCACCCGATCGGGAATCGCAGTGAAATTGTTTTGCGCGTAAAAGCCGTACGAAAGATAACGCGCGCCGTTGGGAACGCGCGGACGTGAGTTGACGACGATTCCAGAGACCGGGTCAGTGGTGAATGCCGGGGCTTTGATCTTGTCGCGATACACGTCCGCGCCAAACAAAAACGTATTGCGGTCGCCGATCTGTTTGTCGAGGTAGAAATTGAAACCTAAAACATTGGTCCGTTCGCGCTGATTCGTGATCGCGCCGGCCGGATTGCCGTTGCCGCCCTGATTGATTCGTTCTTCGCGCTGGCCGTTGTAAGAAAACGTGAACGAACCGTTGTCGAAGAAACCGAGTCCCTGCCGGAAGAGACGAACGTAAAACGTGTCGGTCATCAGGTTGCGCAAGTCGGCGATGTTATTGCCGTCGCCGCCGAGCAACTGGTCGTAGCGTTTGCCGTTGTCCTGTTGATTGCGTGCGTAGCTGACGAGAAACTGCGTGTTCTCGTCGAGATTAAAACTGGCGCGCGCTAACGCGCCGTATTGAGTGAAGCCGGTGTCGGGGAGACGCTGGCCAAAAATGTCGGAAGGCAAACCGAGAAAACGCGTAACGGCGGCGTGGTGTTCGAGACCGTCGGCCGGTCTGAGTGTGCTGATGCGGCGCCCGTTCATGTTGAGCAACAGACCGTAAGTACGCGTGCCGTAAGTTACGAGCGCGTTGCCGCCGAAGCCGTTCGTCGGAGAGGTGTAAAAGAGGTTGCCTTTGCCGTGAAACTCGCTCTCGACGTTACCGTATCGCGGCGCCTGAGAGATGAAGTTGACTACGCCGCCATGAACGTCGGAACCGTATTGAGAACTGTTTGGACCACGCAGGATCTCGACTGTTTCGAGACTCGACGGTTCGATCAAACTAAAGAACGTGCCGACGCCGCCACGCTGTGCGCTGGTGGTGTAACGAACGCCGTCGACAAACACAGCGACGTTTCTGCCGGTTAATCCACGCACAAATACAGCGCTCAACGACGGGCTGGTGCGTTGCAGGTTCACACCCGGTTCTTCGTCGACTACTTGCGCCACGACTTCCGGCGCGCGTTCAAAGATCTCTTGTTCGGGAACGAGGTTTACTTGTGTGTCGACCTTGCGCGTGTCGGCAACGAGTCCTGCCTCGGCTGTAATCGTGACGTTCTCTACGAGCGTGTTCACTTCGAGCACGATATTCAATTCGCGCGTCTCGCGTGAGGTGACCTGAACCGCCGAACGATGTCGCAAAAAGCCGGAGCGCTCGATACTGATGCCGTATGTGCCGTCGGGAACGTTTTCAAACGTGAAGGTTCCGTCGCCGTCGGTGACCGTTGCTCGCCACACCGCCTGATTCGGCAGCAGCAGTGAAACGTCAATGCCGCTCACAACGGCGCCGTTTGAATCCTTGACGGTGCCTTTGATCTTGCCCTCGGACTCTTCAACTGCACCCATCACAGACATGACGGAAGCGAACACGCTATACAGCAGGAAAGAGAGAAGTCGTTTCATAGTTTGTCCTGGGAGGGCTAACCAACGTAATAGGGTCCACGACAATATCGCCGCGGCCGAATTACTACCAGCCGTCGTAATCCCCGGACACTATGGATTTTTGTGGAAAACTAGCTGAGGAAATGCACGACGTACTCGACGAAGTCGTGAACAGCGGCAAGCACTTGCGGACGGCTCTCGATCATGACGCTCGTGACCACTAAAACAGTCAGCGCGATCCAAGGAATGAAGCGAACCAAAGGTGCGCTACTCACGAGCAACCGCGGATCGGCGCCGGCGAGTTCAACCAACCGGCGCACGCGAACCCGAACGCGCGGCGTGTCTTCGTTCCCGGCAAGAAAAGCGGAAACTGAAGCAGGCATGATTTGCTGCTGGCCTTTGGGAATCATCTTCGCAATGCGAACCAGCGCCGACGCGAGATTGAGCGCGACCAGCGAACTGCGTTGCGCGGCGTGTTCGTCGGCCGCCGATTCTGACGCGTCGCTCCACGCGCGATCGAGCGATCGTCCGCACGGAATTAGTAACAGCGCTGCACGGCTGATCCGCATCACCGAGCGTTTGAAGTTGTCGTGCGCTGCGAGATGGCCGTACTCGTGGTCGATTGCGGCGGCTAATTCTTCTTCACTCAGCGAGTCGAGCACTTGCGCGGCGATGAAGAGTCGCGGGCGGATCGCGCCGACGACTGCGATGATTGGAAATGTGTGTTGGAGAACGAACGTCGGAACACTGATCGTGTCCAAGTGAATCGGCGTCGACGATGCGAGCCATTCTTTCAAAAGCGAACGCGTCGCCAGCCACGAACGAACGCCACGAGAAAATGCGAGCGCCACGCCAATTGCCGAAAGAGTCGCGAGTCCACCGAGTTTCCAGCTAACGACCTCTTCGGTGTGGTGTGGCTCGTAAATGAGATACGACGGAATCATGAACGCGGCGATCGCGACGATCGCGATCACCGGTGGCCCAATGCGCATCACGAACAAAATCTCCGCTCTCGTACGCGCCGAACATTTCCGGAGCCAGCGTCTGCTGAGACGGCCCGCGCCGGCGGACGCCATCGTCGCCGTCGCGTTGATCGCCAGCAGCAGAGCAAGTACGAGCGTGATGCAGAGGAGGGTGTACATGGCCGTTTAGGATCGACCGAGTTCGCGTTTCTTCTCTTGTACGAGACGATCGAGTTCATCGAGTAATTCGCGATCTCGTTCGGTGATCGTGTCGACGATACAGGCCAGCACCGGTTCGACTCCGTCGGCACCGTGACCGAGCAGACCGTCGACCACGTCCTCTTTGATCCCGCGCTCAAACTCATCGCGAGCAACGATCGCCGAATACACGAAAGCGCGGCCGTCTTTGCGGCGTTCGAGCAGGTTCTTCTTGAAGAGCCGATCGAGCGTGGTCATGAGTGTGGTGTAAGCGATCCGCTCTTCGAATGCGCGGTAAACGTCGCGGACGCTGACCTCGCCGAGCCGCCAGGTTTCTTCGAGCACCTGGCGTTCGAGTTTACCGAGAGCGAAACAGGCAATTTCGCGCGGACGCCTGAATCCGCGCAGTAAGAAGCGAGAGGTTTTCATATCGCGCGCATTCTCTGCCACCCGACCGCAGCCTGTCAATGAAAATAGGTCGTAGTTATAGGTCCTATAGGACATATAGGACCTATTTTGATAGGTCTTATAGGACCTGTTTCATCCTATTTTGTTTCGCTCGCCGGACGCGCTATCATTCCCGATTTGCCTATGTCGCACGAAGCAATCCAAGTAAGGGGAGCACGAGTTAACAACCTCAAAAACGTCTCCTTCTCCATCCCCATCAACCAAATGACCGTAGTCACAGGCGTGAGTGGCTCGGGCAAGTCTTCCCTTGCCTTCGACACGATCTACGCCGAAGGACAGCGCCGTTACGTCGAATCGCTGTCGGCGTACGCACGGCAATTTCTCGAGCGGATGGATAAACCGGACGTTGACGAGGTCAGCGGCATCGCGCCCGCGATTGCGATCCGGCAGAAGAATTCGACGCGAAATCCGCGTTCGACCGTCGGCACGCAAACCGAGATTTACGACTACCTGCGATTGCTCTTCGCGCGCGTTGGCCAAACGTTTTGCCGCGTGTGCGGACGGCTGGTGTCCCGCGATTCGCCGGAATCGGCGGCCGATGAAGTGCTCAGCACTCTTGCTCCGGGCACCAGGTTTTACGTGTTGTTTCCGGCTGAAGTGGGAACGGATAACACGGACACCACAGACAAACGGTCGTCGCGTAAACGTGTATCGGCCTCAGTGCGCCAGTCGATCACCGCGCACGTGATGAGCTTGATGCAACGTGGTTTTACGCGTCTGTTCGCTGACGGCAAGGTTATCGAACTCAACTCACCCGACGATTTCACACGCAACGATTTCAAAGACGTCTTCGTGCTAGTGGATCGTTTGACCGCGCGAATTGATATTCGCCAACGGCTCGTCGACTCGCTCGAGATCTGTTTTCAGGAAGGACACGGCACCGCTATCATCGAGACTGCCGCAGAAGAGCCGCAACGGCTGCGTTTTTCAGAACGTTTCGAATGCCGTTACGACCGCACCGTTTATGCGACGCCCGAGCCGCGTCTGTTCAGTTTCAACAATCCGTACGGCGCGTGTCCGACGTGTCAAGGGTTTGGAAACACGATCGGTCTCGATCTGAATCTGGTAATCCCCAACCCGGGATTGACGCTCAAAGAGGGCGCGATCGAGCCGTGGACCAAGCCGCAGCACGAATGGGCCTCGTCGGAGTTGAGACAGTTCTGCCGCGCCGAGAAGATCTCGATGACCACGCCGTTCAATCAGCTCTCGCGATCCGATCAGCAGGCGATCATTGAGGGACGCGGTGGCTTCAGCGGCGTGCGCGGGTTCTTTGATTGGTTGGAAACGAAGAAATACAAGCTGCACGTGCGCGTGTTTTTGTCGAAGTATCGCGGCTACACGTTGTGTCCGGATTGCGGCGGCGGTCGTCTGCGTCAGGAAGCGCGTGACGTGAAGGTCGGTGGCCGCACGTTGCCGGAGCTGTGTTCGTTGTCTATTAAGGACGCGTCTGAGTTTTTCGAGACGCTGGAACTCTCAACCGAACAGGCGGCGATCGCGGATAGAATTTTGTTTGAAGTGCGGCGGCGATTGACCTTTCTGGTCGAGGTTGGACTGGATTATCTAACGCTCGATCGTCTCGCTTCGACGCTTTCCGGTGGCGAAGCGCAACGCATTCAACTCGCTACAAATCTCGGTTCGTCGCTGGTCGGCGCGCTTTACGTGCTCGACGAACCGTCGATTGGCCTGCACCCGCGCGACAACGATCGTTTGATCCGGCTATTGAAAAACCTGCGCGACATTGGCAACACGGTTTTGGTAGTCGAACACGACGCGGAAATGATGCGCTCCGCGGATCATATTTTGGACATTGGTCCGGCCGCGGGCGAACTGGGCGGGCGCGTGATCTATGAAGGCGACTTTGCCGGTTTGTTGAATGACGAAGCGTCGCTGACCGCGCGTTACCTGCGCGGCGACGCCGAAATCAAGGAGCCGAAACAACGGCGCGCGCCGCAGAAGCGCCGCATTACGATCCAGGGCGCGTCCGAACACAATCTCAAGTCGATCGACGTTGAGATTCCGTTGGACATGCTCGTGTGTGTGACTGGTGTGAGCGGTTCCGGAAAGTCGACGTTGATTCACGACTGCATCTACGCGGGGTTGAAGAAACAACGCGGCGATTGGCAGGGACACGTCGGCGCGTTTCAGAAACTCGAAGGCGGGCAGTTTATCGACGACGTGATTCTGGTGGACCAGTCGCCGATTGGCCGCACGCCGCGATCGAATCCCGTCACGTACATCAAGGTTTACGACGCGATCCGCGAAGTTTTCGCGGGGACACGCGAAGCACAGGCGCGCGGTTTCGACCCGTCGCACTTTTCGTTTAACTTGCCAGGCGGCCGTTGTGAAGTTTGTCAGGGCGACGGCACGGTGACGGTCGAGATGCAGTTTCTCGCGGACATTGAATTGGTTTGCGAGGAGTGCAAAGGTACGCGTTTCAAGCAGCAGATTCTCGACGTGCGTTATCGTGGCAAGAACGTTCACGAAGTGCTCAACATGACGGTGCGCGAAGCGATCAATTTCTTCCGCGAAGTACCGAAGATCACGAACCGTTTGCGCGTGCTGGATGACGTCGGGCTTGGTTATTTGCGATTGGGCCAGTCGGCGACGACGTTGTCCGGCGGCGAAGCGCAGCGCATCAAACTAGCCGCGCATCTTTTGAAGCGAACCGGCGCGAAGACGCTCTACATCTTCGACGAGCCGACCACCGGGCTGCACTTCGACGACATCAACAAACTGCTCGCGGCGTTTCGCGCGCTGATCGACGCCGGTGGTTCGCTGTTGGTTATCGAACACAATCTCGACGTGATCAAAACCGCGGACCACATCATCGATCTCGGCGCTGAAGGCGGTGACGCTGGTGGTTACGTCGTTGGTGTCGGCACGCCGGAAGAGATTATGGATCTTCCGGCCTCGCACACCGGACGTTTTCTCAAGGATTATCTGGCGAAAGCCAACGGGCACGTGAAGCGGAACGGCAAGGGCGACGTTTCAGTTTAACAGGAGGTTTTTGAGATGAGTCTCAGCGAACAGATTATTTCCGACCTGACGGCGTCGATGAAGGCGCAGGACGCGCAGCGCACGTCGACCTTGCGCATGGTGAAAGCGGCGATGATGAACCGCAAGATTGAAAAAGGTTCTGAGTTAGACGACGACGAAGTTCAAAAACTATTGCGCTCGCTCGTGAAGCAGCGTCGCGACTCGATCGAGCAGTACGAAAAAGCCGGGCGTCAGGAACTCGTCGACAAAGAGCAGGCCGAGATCGCCGTGATTGACACCTATCTCCCGCAAGCCGCCTCCGTCGCCGAAATCGAATCCGCAGTCAGCGCCGCCATCACCGAAACCGGCGCGAGTTCTATCAAAGACATGGGCAAAGTCATGAAAGCCGTTCAGGCCGCGCTGGCCGGCAAGAACGCGGACGGCAAGGTTGTAGCTGACACCGTCAAGGCGAAACTCAGCGCTGGCTGAGAGCAATTCCTTCAAGCCGCTTTGGCAGTACCCTTTTTTGCTTTCTTAGTCGATTGTTTGGCTTGTTTCCGTTTGGTGCTGCGACGTGCCGTTCCCGAATCGTACCTGAAGTCTGCTTCTTGAAGATCCAGGATCCTTCCCAACTCAGCGAGGTTTGCACCCAGAGCAATCAGCGAACGAATCAACAGGTCGACAGACACGGTCGGATCGTTCGCTTCAGCCTTTGCTATTCGCGACTGACTCGATTTCATAGCCTTCGCGACTGCTTTTTGTGAGAGCTTGGCTGCTTGTCGCCGTACCTTCAGAGCCTTAGCGAGCAGCACGCGCAGTTCGATATAGAGTGCCTCTTCATCAGTGAGGCCCAAAAAGTCTTGAACGGTACCGACCTGCCAGCCCGCTTCTTCATGCCGCTTGCGCTCAGCCTCATTCACCTTAGAAAATTCTCCTTTCGAAATCTGTCATAACTGCTCAATGTTCTCTTACAACTCTGGATGATGTTTTGCGGAGTCTTGTTCTGGTTCTTATCAAAAACGTCAACGACCAAAACCCGATCCACCTCCGCGCGATAGACGATGCGCCAAGTGTGATGCACATCCCCTATTCGAAGTTCGTGGCAGCGAACTCCGATTGAAGGCATCGGTCGGGAGATAGGCATCGACAAAACTTCCCCCTGCTGAACCAGCCGCAAATAATATCCAACCAGCGAACGCGCCTTCACCGAAAACGGTGGGCTCTTTACTTCTCCTCGAAGCCATACAAGTGGTTTGTCGTGAGGTGACACCGAACGCAGAATATGTCACATCTGACATACGGTCAAGCGGTGAGGACTGGGCATTGCCAGGCTTTTGAGTGGTGGTAGACGCCCTCGGTCATTTAACTCCCGCCCGACCCTGCCGCAGGTTGCCTCGTGCAAACCCTTTCCGTATAATTCACAGCTTGCTCGAAGGCACGGGTTCTTGTCCGGTGGGTTCGCGCCCACTTTTTTCTTTGGGCGAGATACGTTCGGAGGGTGGCATGGCAAACGATTCGATTGCGGCAAGGGTTCAGGAATTGGCTGAACAGGTGGCAATCGACCATGGCCTCGAGCTGGTACATACGGAAGTTGCCGGCCCCGAGAACAAGCCTATTGTTCGTATATTTATTGATAAGCCGCAGGGTGTAACCCTCGAAGATTGTTCCGAAGTCAGCACACACCTGAGCACCATTCTGGATGTGGAAGACTTCATCCACGCTTCCTACACATTGGAAGTATCGTCGCCCGGGCTGGAGCGTGGGCTTTATAAGCGTGCCGATTACGAACGCTTCGCCGGCAATAACGCGAAGCTGAAGACCCGGCAGCCAATCGACGGCCAACGCAATTTTCGGGGCCGTTTAGTGGGTCTCGAAGGCGACGAGTTGATTTTTGAAGACCGGACAAACGGCCGCGTGCGCGTGCCGCTGGATTTGATAACCAAAGCAAACCTGGAAGTGGACGTCGAAGACGAACTTCGGCGCGCCAGCAAATAGAAACTGGTAGTTAGACAACTGAATAGGCTCAACGACGCAGTAGACGAGACTAGCGCCGAGCCAAACGAATAGAGAGAATTCATGAGTTCATCCATTGCACAAAACATCGAGGCGCTTTGCCAGGAACAAGGTATCGAACGTGACCTCGTGATCGAAGCCATGAAAGAGGCCGTTCGCGCGGCTGCCAAGAAGCAGTTCCGCTCGGGCGAAGATATTCAAGTGGACTGGAACTCCGAGACCGGCATCGAGCTTTCCGCTTCAAAAGTCGTCGTCGACGAAGTGGAAAACCCGGCCACCGAACTCTCTATCGAAGAAGCTCGCGAACTCGCCGGCGACGAAGTCGAACTCGGCGACGCGCTGCTGCTGCCGCTGCCGATGGAAGAACTCGGCCGCATCGCCGCACAGACAGCGAAACAGATCCTGTTTCAAAAGGTCCGCGACGCCGTTCGCAGCAACGTCTACGAGCAGTACATCGACAAGATCGGCGACCTCGTAAACGGCTACGTGAAACGTTTCGAGCGTGGCAACATCATCGTCGACCTCGGCAATCTCGAAGCGATCCTGCCCCGCTCGCAGCAGTCACGCGGCGAACAGTGGAACCAGGGCGAACGAATCCGCGTCGTCATCAACAACGTATCGAAAGAGTCGAAAGGTCCGCAGGTCGAGGTTTCCAGAACCTCCCCGGAACTGCTGCTGCGGTTGTTTGAAATGGAAGTGCCGGAAATCTACGACGGCACGGTCGTGATCAAATCCGCGGTCCGCGAACCCGGCGAACGCGCCAAGATCGCGGTGATGTCCAACGAACGCGACGTCGATCCGGTCGGGGCCTGCGTCGGTATGAAAGGCTCGCGCGTTCAGGCGATCATTCGCGAACTGCGCGGCGAAAAGATCGACATCATCGAGTGGTCTGACGAGCCGTCAGTATTTGCCGCCAACGCGTTGTCACCCGCGAAAGTCAACCAGGTCAGAATTACCGACATTGAAAACCGCCAGATGGAAGTCATCGTCAACGAAGACCAACTCTCGCTGGCGATCGGCAAACGCGGTCAGAACGTCCGTCTCGCGACCAAGCTGGTCGGCTGGAACATCGACATCCGCAGCGAAGAGGAAATCAAGCGCGAAGTCACCGAACAGATGGGCGCGCTCATTGCTTCCGGCGAGGCTGTGCCGCTGTCCGCAATCGAAGGCGTCACGGCGCAACAGGCTGACGCCTTGGCCGAACACGGCATCAACGACATCGACGCACTGGCAGGCACGACCGTCGACGATTTGGTCGAATTCCTCGACCTGAGTCTGGACGAAGCCGAGGTCATTCTCAGCGCGGCGCAAGCCGTGGTCGCGATGCGTAATCGCAACCTGGGCGACGGCGAGGGCGAAACTGAAGAGCGACACGCCGTTTCCGCCGAGTTCGACGAGTCGATGGATGAGGAAGTCGAACCCAACGACGAAATGACCGCTGAGGGTTACGACGAAGCCGTCGAGAACGGCGTTCCGTTCAGAGCCGAGGCCGACATACTCGCGCGTGAATCAGCGGATCCGGTGGCCGTCACTGAATCCGAAGAGATCGCGGCTGATGAGATCGCGTTGATGGAACCGGGTCGTGATTTACGTCCCGACACGATCACGCCGTCGCCAGACATTACATCCTCGGGTGTGGCCGCACTTGAGCAAGTTGAAGAAGTAGCCGCCGAGATTCTGGCGGCTGACGAAGATTTTGTTTCCGAGGCCGAGGCCACGGCCGACGAAACAGAACCAATGGCTCCCGCAGTTTCGGAAGATGCTGCATCAGGCGGGAGCACGGATGAAGAGAAGCACTGATGCTTCCAAGGGTGCAGCCAATTAGGAAGAACAAGGGTCCAGTTCACTCTGGACGTTTGTCTCGCCAGTTCCGCTACTGTCACGCGTTGAACTTCTGATCGACGCTTTCGAAGTGGTTGGGAACGAGCGAGTTCCTAATCACTATAGGTCGTTTCAGGACGCAAGTATGAAGCGTCGAGAAGGAGTGCATGACAGTTTCCTCGAAAGTTCGTATCTACGATCTCGCCAAAGAATTAAAGCTCGACACGAAGCGACTCATTGAAGAAGTGCGCCGCGAAGGCGTCGACGTGAGCGTGCCGTCAAACTCGGTCTCCAAAGAACTGGCCGAGAAAATCCGGAATAAGTACTTTCCGAAGAAAGAGACGGCGGTAAAGCGCGCGGTCAAAGTCGTGAAGCGCGCTGTGGCGCCGACGGCCGATGCTTCGGCTGTCGAAGAAGCCGAGCCGGAAGTTCACGAACCGGAGCCGATGGTTGCCGAACCGGCGGAGGCCGAACCAGTCGAAGCACCGCCAGTTGCTGCGCCTCCAGTCGCGCCATCGCCGTCTGCGCCAGTCGTTCCGCCAGCCGCGAAGCAACCGATTCCTGCGCGTTTGGTGAAGAAACTGACGCCGGCCGCGCGCGCTGAAGCGCCTGCACCGGAAGTTATTGAAGCGCCGGTGGTCGAGCCGCAACCCGTGCCCGTTGAACCGCCGGTGGTCCAGGAACCGCCAACCGTTGCGCCAATCGAAGTGACGACTGCTGCGCCTACCAACGGCGTCGAAGTGAAAGCACCGGCGCCAGTAGCACCAGCGCCGCCACCAACACCGCCGCCACCATCGCGGCAGGTCAGAGTTTTGCGGCCCACAGCCGCGGCGCTCAACGCGGGCATCAGGCCCGGCGAGCGCGCGCCTGCGCCGCCACCACCGCCACCGCCTCCACCAAGAGAACGTGTCGGCAGCACCACTCCCGATCGCAGTGGCAGAGTGCGCGAGCGTCCCTCGTTGCCCCGCAACGAACGTATGGGCACGCCGGGCGAAACCGCCACGCCGCAGACGACCTACATTCCACCACCGGACGCCGGTCGACGCCGTTCGCGGCGCGGTAGTCCGCGTGGCGGCAGGAAGGTCGAAGGCAAGGCCGGCAGGTTCGATAAGGGCAGTGATTTCATTCCACCACCGCGAGCGTTGTCACTCGAAGACCGCATCGCCGGACGTTTGGAAATGCCCGGTTCGGGTGAACTGAAGTCAGTGCGTCTGATCGAAGGTTCGACGGTGAAGGAATTCGCCGAGAAGCTGGGTATCAAACCGAAGGACGTCGTGACGCTGTTACTGCAACGCGGCGTGTTCGCGACGATCAATCAACCGCTGATGGACAACGTCGCCGCCGATCTCGGCAAACGATTCGGTTACGACGTTTCTTTCGTGCCGTTTGAAGAGATGGTCGCGGAAGAAGAGTTTGAAGAACTGATCGCGGCCGATGCCGACGACGTGGAACTGCCACGCGCGCCGGTGATCACCGTCATGGGCCACGTCGATCACGGTAAGACTTCACTGCTGGACGCTATTCGCACCACTGACGTGGCCGCGGGTGAAGCGGGTGGTATCACGCAGCATATCGGCGCGTACAGCGTACAGGTGCCGAGTGCTGATAATCCTGCTGAAACGCGTCGCGTCGTGTTTCTCGATACGCCGGGTCACGAAGCGTTCACGATGATGCGTGCGCGCGGTGCGAAGGCGACCGACATTGTAGTGCTCGTGGTCGCGGCTGACGACGGCGTGATGCCGCAAACGATCGAAGCAATCGAACACTCGCGTGCAGCGGGTGTGCCGATCATCGTGGCCATCAACAAGATCGATAAACCCGACGCCAATCCCGATCGAGTCAAACAGGAACTGGCCACACAAGGACTGTCGCCACTCGAGTGGGGCGGTGAAACGGAAATGGTTCCGGTGTCGGCGAAGAAACGACAGAACCTCGAGACATTGCTCGAGACCATTCTGTTGACGTCTGACATTTTGAACCTGCGTGCGAGTCCGACGCGTTTGGCTTCGGGCGTCGTGCTGGAAGCGAAACTGGATCGTGGACGCGGCGCGGTTGCGACCGTGCTGGTCCAACAGGGCACGTTGCGAGTTCACGAACCGTTTATCGTTGGACAGATCTCGGGCAAGGTCCGCGCGATGTTCAACGATCGTGGCGAAGCGATTACCGAAGCAGGACCGGCGACGCCGGTGGAAGTGCTCGGTTCGCAAGGCGTGCCGCAGGCTGGTGAAAGCTTCCAGGTCGTTTCGGACATCACGAAGGCACAGTCGATCTCGCAACACCGGCAGATGTTGAGCCGTCAGGCGGCGTTGTTGCAGACGACCAAGCGCGGTATCGAAGCGCTCGGCGAAAGCGAAGTCAAGGAACTGCTGGTCATTATCAAGGCCGACGTGCAGGGTTCGGTCGAAGTGTTGAAGTCGACGCTACAAAAGCTTTCGACCGATCGCGTGAAGGTGAAAGTGATTCGTTCCGGTGTCGGCGCGATCACGGAATCCGACGTGTTGCTCGGTTCGGCAACGCAAGCCGGATCGTCGTCTTCGGCAGTGGTGATCATCGGCTTCAACGTGCGTCCCGAAGCACGCGCGGCGGATGTCGCCAAGCAGGAGAACGTCGATATCCGTCTCCACTCGATCATCTACAAGGTTGAAGAAGAGATTCGCGCGGCCATGATCGGCATGCTCGAAGCGATCGAGAAGGAGAAGATCCTCGGCAAAGTGGAAGTGCGCGAAGTGTTCCGCGTGCCGAAGGCTGGAACAGTCGCGGGCTGCATGGTTATCGACGGCATCGTGCGGCGCAATGCAAAGGCGCGGCTCATTCGCGACGGCGTGGTGAGTTGGGAAGGCAACATCGCGTCGCTGCGGCGGTTCAAGGATGACGTTTCCGAAGTTCGCGAAGGGTTCGAGTGCGGTATCAGTCTGGAAAACTTCAACGACGTGAAAGTCAACGATCAGATTGAGGCGTACATTGTTGAGCGCGTCGCGGCGACGGAATTGTAAAGAGATCTTTATAGGTCCTATCGGGCCTATAGGACCTATTGAGTTATGCATCGGACGGAGAGATTTACGGACACCCTGCGCGAGGAGATCGCGCAGATCGTCGGTTACGAACTGGAAGACCCGCGATTGAACACTGTGACCGTTACTGATGTTCGTCTCTCCTCCGACAAACGCGCCGCGCGGGTTTACGTCACCGTTGCGGGTGACGAAGAGGAACACAAAACGGCGCTGAATGCTTTGAAGCACGCAGCGCCGTACGTTCGCAAGCAGTTAGGGCTCTCATTGAATCTGCCGCGCACGCCTGAGCTGCACTTCGTACGCGATCGCGTCGAGGAGCAGGGCGAGCGAGTGGATCAGCTTTTGGAGCAGATCGAGAGCGAGTGGGAAAAGAAAGGAAATGCTGGCTAGCGAAAATAGGTCCTATTGGATCTATAGGTCTTATAGGACCTATTTAAATCTCCCGCGCTAGCTGAAACTTGCAATTATGCTTAGTCAAGTAGTCGAGTTGATCGAGGCCAAACGCCGTTTCGCGATCACCTCACATATTCGCCCCGATGGTGACAGCCTCGGATCTTCGCTCGGTCTTTATTGGTTACTGCGCGCACTGGACAAAGACGTGGAAGTTATCATGCGCGATCCTGTGCCGCACGCTTATCAGCAACTCCCCGGCGCCGCTGATGTTCGCGTGACGCCCGGTGTCGATCCCGGTTATCACGCAGTGTTCGTGATCGAGTGTTCCGACATCACGCGTCCCGGATTGATCGATCTCGAGAAGCAGTTTGTCGTCAACATCGATCACCACTCGACGACCGCACTCTTCGGCAGCATCAACTGGATCGACTCCACCGCTTCCGCAGTCGGCGAGATGATCTACAACTTGTGCAAAGCCACGGGCGTGCGTGTGACGAAAGAGATCGCCGAGTGTGTTTACACGGCGCTGATCACCGACACCGGATCCTTTCACTACTCAAACACGACCGAGCGCACGTTCAAAGTCGCTTCAGAACTCGTGCGCACCGGCGTGAAGCCGGCGAAGACCGCGGAAGCCGTGTTTGCGAGTTATCCGTGGAGCAGGATCGAGTTGATGGGCGCGGTGCTTTCGACTGCGAAGCGCGACGAGAGTGGACGCGTCGCGTGCATGCGGCAGTCAGTCGAAATGGCGCGCCAGGCGCACGCTTCCGACGAAGACGCGGACGGGTTTGTTAACTATCCGCTGACGGTCGGCGAAGTCGAAGCGGTGGCATTGCTGAAGGAATGTGAACCCGGCGTGTATCGCACGAGTCTCCGCTCGAAAGGCGACGTGAACGTCGCGAAGGTCGCGGAAAAGTTTGGCGGCGGCGGTCATCGCAACGCCGCTGGATGCACGTTGCGCGGAAGCTGGGAAGAAGTTGAGACGGTGATTGTCGGTCTGTTGCAGGACGCGGTTAAGCGCGCCGATCGGCTCAACGACATCACCGAAGACGCGCTCAGGGAATCCGTAGCGTGAGCGCTGTGAAAGAGAAGAAATATAAGTGGCGCCGCGAGGATTATCAGGAGAACACGCGTGGGCTCCTCATGGTCCATACCGGCAACGGTAAAGGCAAAACCACCTGCGCGCTTGGCCTCATGATGCGCGCTGCCGGACGCGGTTTGAACTGCTGCATGATTCAGTTCATGAAGTCGCGCAACGATCGTTACGGCGAACACGAATCCGCGGAGAAGCTTGGCATCGAAGTCCACACGATGGGCGACGGCTTCACGTGGGACACCAAAAATCCCGAACAAGACATCAAGACGGCTCGCGACACCTGGGCCTTGTGCGTCGAGAAACTGCGATCGGGCGATTATGACATGCTCGTGTTTGACGAATTGGTCTACGTGTTGAGTTACAAGATGTTACCCGTGGAGGAAGTGGTTGCGGAGTTTCGTACGATTCGTGCCGCGCAACCGGCGTTGCACATCGTCGTGACGGGCCGGGACGCCCCACCGGAGCTAATTGAAGCCGCGGATCTGGTCACGGAGATGACGGAGATAAAACACCCGTTCACCGCCGGAATCCGCGCGCAACAAGGAATCGAGTTTTGAGCCACAAAGAGGCACAAGTAAAGCCACTACGGCTTTTTTGTGACTTACGTTTTGTGCTTCTTTGTGGCTTCTGCTAACCTTCCCGCCATTCCTATGGCCTGGTTCAATAAGAAAAATAAGCGCATAGAAGCTGTTCCCCCGGAAGAGCGTGTGGTGAAG
>DATELP010000153.1:0-2161 GCA_035276425.1 Pyrinomonadaceae bacterium | reverse complement strand
AATCCCCCGTTCGCGTCGCAATCTTTCCATCAAGCGACGCCGCAAACTTCAAATGTACAAACGGCCGCCCGGTGCGCATGTGATGCAGGTACGCCTCGTTCACCTGCGTCGCTTCCTCTGCGAGCACACCAGTCTCAACTTCAAGCCCCGCCGCACGCAGATGCGCAAAACCTTTGCCCGAAACTTTTGGATTGAGATCTTCGATTGGCGCAACGACGCGTTTGATACCCGCGCCGAGCAACGCATCAGTGCAGGGCGGCGTGCGGCCGTGATGTGCATGTGGCTCGAGTGAAACGTACGCCGTGCCGCCGCGCGCCTTCTCACCGGCAATCGCGAGCGCGATCGTCTCGGCGTGGTTCACTTCTTCAAAGATGTAGAAGCCTTCGCCAACCACCTCGCCGCTGGAGTTGACAATCACACACCCGACGAGTGGTCCAGGACTGACTTGGCCCACGCCTCGCTTCGCAAGCTCTAGCGCTCGCGCCATCATGCGCCGATCAGTTTCCGTCATTAATTACCAAACAAACTATTCACGTATTGATGAGGATCAAACACAACCAGATCGTCAACCTTCTCGCCAATCCCCGCATAACGGATCGGCAGATTCAACTCTTTCGCGATCGCTACCGCGATGCCGCCCTTTGCCGTGCCGTCCAGTTTCGTCAGCACGATTCCCGTCACACCCGCGACTTTCAAAAACTGCCGCGCCTGTTCGAGACCGTTCTGACCCGTAACTGCATCAACCACCAACAGCGTCTCGTGCGGCGCGCCCTCGACTTCGCGGCTCGCAACGCGTTTCATCTTCTCCAACTCGGCCATCAAGTTCGACTTCGTGTGCAGCCGTCCCGCGGTGTCTACAATCAACACATCGGAACCGCGCGCCTTTGCTGCTTTCAACGAATCAAACAGAACCGCGGCCGGATCGGTTCCCTGCTTCTGTTGAATCAACGGAACGCCGGTGCGATCGGCCCAAATCGCGAGTTGGTCCGACGCCGCCGCGCGAAACGTGTCGGCCGCGCAAATCAGAACGTCGTTGCCTTCGGCTTTGATACGTTGCGCGAGTTTGCCGATCGTCGTGGTTTTGCCGACGCCGTTCACGCCAACGATCATCATCACGTAGGGCGCGACGTTTTCCGGCACGCTTGTTTCCGAAGCGACGCCCTCACGTTCCGAAGCCTGAAGGATCTTCAGCAACTCATCTTTGATGGCCTGCTTTAGTGCTTCCAGATCGTTGATCTGATTGCGCGCGATGCCGCGGCGGACGGTTTCGAGAATGTGGAGCGTCGTTGGAACGCCGATGTCCGCGGCGATCAAGACCTCTTCGAGTTGATCGAGCAACTCGTCGTCGATCTGCTTGCGTCCGGCGAAAACGGTGTCGAGTTTTTCCGAGAGCGACTCGCGCGTAGCGGCGACAGCGCGGCGGAACCGGGCAGAAAACTCCTGTTCGAGCGCGGCCTCCTGCGCTTGTAGCTCTTCAATCGAACGGTCGAGACCGAGAATTGACGACGAGAACGTCGAACGCGACGGAACCGGGCGTGGCTCTACCGTTTTAGCAGGTGGCTCAGGCGCTGGTTTCGGCGGCTCGGGTGCGGGCTGTGGCGGCTCGGGTGTCTCAGGCGCCGGCTTTGGTGGTGCGGTTGTTACCGGTTGCGGAGGTGCGGGTGCGGGAGTTTCCTCCCTGACTTCCTCCTTAACCGCAGGTTCGTTTAGACGAAGTGAGACAAACTCGTCTTTCTTTCTACGCCAGAAAAGTCCCATGAAGCCGACGATTATATCCACAGATTACGCAGATTCAAATTTGCCCAATCTGTGTAATCTGTGGATTGTCTGACGGTGGCTTATTTTGCTGTTGTGGTTTTCGGAGTTTAACGACGCCGGGGCGAATCTGGCCTTCGCGGCACGCTTCGGAGAGCGCCGCCACGACGGCCGGGTCATAACGCGTCCCCACAAAACTCTCAATGCGCGAAAGTGCGTCTTCAAACTTCATCGCCTTCTGATACGGACGATCCGTGGTCATCGCGTCGAACGTATCGGCAACCGCGACGATCTTGCCCATCAACGGAATCTCGTCACCCTTCAAACCGCGTGGGTAGCCCATGCCGTTGACCATCTCGTGGTGCATGTACATTCCGGGCAAAAACTCCTTCATCGCCGGAATCTG
>DATELP010000152.1:0-42168 GCA_035276425.1 Pyrinomonadaceae bacterium | reverse complement strand
TCGGCCCTGACCGATGTCGTCGATCTTGTAGCGTCCGTTTTCGTCGGTACAACCAAAGGGAGATTGAGTGGGCCGTTCCCTGGAATGAAGGCTGACACAAACTCTGTGCATCGGCTGTCCGTCAACGCCGAAGACTCTTCCTTTGACCACACTGTTTTCAGCGAAATAGAAGTCTACGCCAGCACAACTCTTTTCCCCGAGATCTACCCGCCTGCGAGTTTGATCTCGAAGATCGACAATTGTCGCTCCATAAGCGAAACGCAGTTTCATGTTCAAAGGGGTTTCCGGCGTTACGACGTACTGCCCCGGCGCCAAGCCGTACATCTCGTAGACGCCGTTCTTGTCAGTGAAAACTTCATGCGTCTCACGCTCGCCGATCAGTTTCACCTTAACGCCCATCAACGGTTTTTCATCACCTTGATTCCATAGCACACCCGCAAGACGCGTCTTCTCCGCAGCACCAGGCAAAGCGCGAAGGTAGAGTAGATCATCAGCAGCCCGTTCAAGTCTTCTGGTCCGTCCACAGCCAGCGACATACCATGACTTCAACTTCTTATCGTAAGAGGCGTAGAACAACCAACGTTGACCTTCCTTGTAGAGCATGTCGCAGGAAGTCTCGTAGCTGTGGAAAGTAAGCTCCAACGCCTTCACGCCTTTGAACGCTTCATCGACTTGCACGACGGCCAGTTGACCGCCGATGTCTTCTCCTCCGAGTTTCATTGGTTGCTGCTTAACACTCGTAACTGTTCCAACTAACACGGCTTCAGCCGTCAGATAAGCGCCGCACGGTGAAGTATTGCCGAAACAACTGCAAGCAAGCGTGAGGCGCGGACAGAAGACGATCATTACAAACACCGCGACAGCGAGAATGGGTTTCATCTGCGGGCTCCTTTAGTGTTGCACTTCAGGTGACTGGAGGAGATCTTCGATTTCATCGTGGCTCTTCCTGCGCGCCCAAGCGAGCGGCGTGGACCAGGGCGCGCCGGACTTGTTTGGATCGGCGCCGCAATCCAACAAAAGTCTGACTAATTCGACATGTCCCCAACGCGCCGCGTAGCCTAATGGCGTCGAACGATACTCGTCGTCGACACGATTAACATCCGCTCCGTGCTCGATCAGTAAACGCGCTTTCGCGAGGTCGCCGGCGTGGGCCATGTCGTGAAGCAGCGTAAAGCCGCGCCAGTTCATGTGATTCGGGTTCATACCTCGTTCGAGCAGAAACCTCGCGGTGAGATAGTTTTTGAAGTAATAACGCGCGCCCCACTTCGAGATGTCAGGGCAACGCGCGCCGTGGTCCATGAGTATTTCGATCAGGTGGTGATCGCCGTCTTTGGCGGGCATGGCGAGTATTCCTTCGCCCCAAAACGCGGTCTCATCAAGCGCGAGTTCCGGACGCTGTTCAAGCATCGCCTCGACCTCGTCGTGTTGGCGATCGTTTACGAGTTGCTGAAATCGAATCTGCGTCTCGTCTTTCTCGTAATCGATCGCGCCAGTGTCGCCCCACTCACGCGTCAGCGAAGGATCGGCCAGTGTTTGTCGCAGGATTTGAGTGATCTCGTCGAAACCACGATCGTCAGCGACGGTGATCAATGAATCGAGAAAAGGATGCGTCCTGTAAGTCGGATCGAGTGCGCGACGTTCGACAAGAAACCGGACCAGTTCAACGTGGCCTTCACGAACGGCGAAATGCAGCGGGGAAGTGTAGTCGTACTGACACGTCACCAACTGCTGATTCGAATCGACGAGCAACGCTACGCGATCGACGTCACCGTCAAAGCTCGCGCTGAGCACGTTCCAAACTTCAGTCGTGGTTGAGACACCGCCAGCATGGAGCTTGATCGGGTGAGTCTCCTTCAGTTCGGGAGGTTGGATCATTGGTGAGTTCTCGATTCGTACCACTTACGCAACAGTTCTCGCTCGCGCGTGGAATCTATCCCGGCTTTCAATTCCGTGTCGCGCAATTCGTCCTGAGCCCACGCGAGCGTGTCGTTTACCGTTTCACTCAAAGGCCGGATGCGCAGACCGGCGGCAAACGCTTTGTCGCAGTTAACAAACATGAAGCCTTGTAGTTGAGGCGCTTCTTCTTCCGGCAACCAAAGCGGCATGTCGCTCCACGCCATGACCTTCTCTTCATGCAGAAACTCTTCAGTGGCCCAGGTGAAAACCGCGTCACTGTCAGCGCTCGACTTGCACTGGTCCAACACGTCTTGCATGGTCAAAGTGTTCGGCAAACGATTCGTATTGTAAACACCGGTGCCACCACCCTCAGTCATCAACACAATCCACTCCGCCAAATCGCGAGCGTCGATAAACTGAACCGGCCGCGCCGGACGACCCGGCGCCAACACCTCGCCGCCGCGAGCCGCTCGCACGACCCAATAAGTAAGCCTGTCAGTGTAATCGTATGGACCAACAATCAAACCGGGACGAACGATCAACACGCGTTTCGGCATCGCCTCTTCCGCCGCCTGTTCGCAGAGCGCTTTCAAGCCGCCATACAACTCGGCATACGATGGTTGGCCCGCCGTGTCGATAGCATAAGCGCGGTCGAGTTGCTCTTGAGTCAGAGTGCGGAGCGGAGCAGTCTCAACAACACCGGGAACGCTCACATCCGCATATGCCGATTGACTCGAGATAAAAACATATCGCTCCACCGACCCAAACAACATTTCCGCCGTCGCCTTCACATTGCGCGGCAAGTACCCGCACGTATCGATCACCACATCCCAGCGGCGGCCTTGAAGTTTATCGAGATCTTTGTTTCGATCACCCGCGATCGTTTCCACGTCAGCGAACGGAGACGATTGCGTGCCGCGGTTGAACAGTGTCACCTCATGACCGCGCTCGAGTGCCGCCGCGACCAGATGCCGGCCGACGAACCTTGTTCCACCAATAATCAGTAGCTTCATTTATTTTGTGACAAACTCTCCGCCAACGACGACGATGCTATTACAACCCGAACCTTTGATCCACATCCCAATCTACTCCTGGCCCAAGGCGCCCGACTACCCCATGCGCGCCATGGTCCAGCAACATCTCGCCTGTCTGCACAGTTATTTTGCGCACGAGAATACCTACGCCCTGCTCGTCACCACCAATGATCGCCGCGCACTCGAAATTATCTCCGCATACAAACGAAAAACCGGCTATGGTTTTCAGTTGGAATTTGTGACGCAAGACGACCTGCTCACGGCTTTCAACACGGATCTATATCACCTTGCCGACATACCATCCAACAGAACGATCTTTTCGAAGTTCTATCCCATACTGAAACGCGCAGCCGACGCGATCGTTCATATTGATTTCGACACCATCTTCGCTTCAAAGATCGATCTGACCCCGTTGCTCGCCTCCGACATCGGACTGGTCGATGCGAATCAGTTCATGGAAAAGGAACAGCGCTGGGAGCCGAACGAAAGCGAAGCGGAGTTTTTCCGGCTTTCAAAAACGACTCCGCCATCGTGGAATTGGATTAACTCCGGGGTGTTTTCAGTTCAGCGCGGCGGGTTCCAGCTTCTGGCCGATGAGCTTACCCGATATCTCGAAAGCCTCGATCGCGTCATCGACGACGGCATTCATCATTTCACCGACGAGATCATCATGAACGCTCTCGCAATTCGCGAACGCGATTCAGTCGCCGTCGTTCCGGATTACCGGCTCAACTTTCTTCACTACTATCTCAAACACGATCCGGCATGGATCACGGACGGCGGGATCATCCACTTTCACGCTCTGAAACCGGATCGGTTCTGGTATCGCGACGGCATATTCACGCATCGCGAAGATATCACCGAGAATCAGATACTGATGTCGCGCTTAAATGAGGATCTGTACGTGGCAGTTTTGATGTGGTACCGGCACCTGCACGCCGCGTGCGATGGTTTGCCTTATCTCTTTCCGTTGCTGGAAGCGATACACCTTGACGTTGTGGAGAACGAGATCGCAACCCGACTCGATCGAGCGCGCGCGGTATCTCTCGATTTTGCATGAACCAGCGCCAGATGGCCCCGGTGCGCATGTTTTCGGCGCTGAGGAGAATGATGCCCGCGTTGATGCCGATCACGTCGGTGTCGGTCCATTTGGTCTTGGGATTGAAGGCGTCGACGAAACCATACTTGCCGTAAATCGTGCGGCCCCAGCGCTCATTCATTGTGCGCAACGCGGTGGTGGCGAGTTCCGGGGTGAACATCAAAGAACCGCCCGCTGCGGAAGGAACAACCGTGCCGTCGATGTCGGGATCGCGCGGTGGACCACCCCACGCGAGATAACCTTTCGCACTGTCCGACGCGGTTATGCCCCAAACGTTTGGTCCATAGTCGGGAAAGTCGTGCGCGAGGTTCATGCAAAAGGCGCGATGCGCGAGCGTGGCGGCGACGGAGTTTTGAAAGTAGTCGATGCGATCGCCGCGGTTTTCGCGCCGGTTGCGGTAGTCGATCCAGGCGTGAGAGTACTGGTGCATGAACAGCGGCACGCCGATCGTAGTAAAGTAACTGTGACCTTCGTAACGATAACGATCGCGCCACATCGCGTACCACGACGCGACGGGGATCGGATGCGTTGGAGAAGCAATTGCGAGGATATAGAGGATCGTTTCTTCGCTGTAAGTGTCCCAACGCGGTTTTAGAAAACCGGTTTCGGGTTTCCAGCCGTGCGAGAGAAGCAGCGGATGACCGTTGAGCATCCAGCGGAAGTCAACGCGCGAGTAAATTCTTGTGGCGAGCCGAACGATCTCGGCGTCGTTCGCGAAACATTGCTTAACGGTGAGAATGCCGGCGAGCAGTAATGCCGTGTCGATTGAAGAGATCTCGCTGTTCCAACGCCGGTCTCCGGTTTTCGCGTCGAGCCAGTGATAAAACCAGCCACGCTGATTGAAGGCTCGCGAATCAAAAAACTGCAACGTGTTACGCGTGCGCTCAATCGCCTGGTTGCGCGGGATCCAGTTGCGCTCCGCTGCGATGCACAAGCCCGTCAGACCGAAACCGGTAGCGGCGATGCTCGCTACGTCACGATGACTCTCGGGCAGCGGCGAACCGTCCATCCGCGCCCGATCCGGTACTAATCCTGTATTCGGATCTGCTTGTTCCCAGAAGTAACGGAAAGAGCGTTGCGAGAGATCGTCTATAAAGGCGTCGTTGGCGCGTGCCGAGGCAGCGGAAACAAGGATTAAAACCGCGACAGTAAAGCGAATCTTACGGATAAGACTTTACCTCTCAACGACTTCAAACTTCGCCTCGATCACATCGCGTGAATTCGATCCAACCATCACCCGAAACTCGCCCGGCTCCACCACGAAACGCATCTCACGATTCCAAAATGCAAGTTGATCGTGCGACAGCGTAAACTCCACGCGCCGCTTCTCACCCGGTTGCAGAGTCACACGCTGAAACCCCTTCAGCTCTTTCACCGGCCGCGACATCGACGCCACCACATCGCGAACGTAAAGCTGGACCACTTCATCTCCAGCGCGCGAGCCTGCGTTCTCGACGTCAGCACTAACCGTCAACTTATCCGTCTCGCGAATCCGCGGCGCACTCAAAACCAGATTGCTGATCTTGAACGTCGTGTAACTAAGCCCGTAACCAAAAGGGAACTGCGGCGTCCACGGCACGTCGAGATACTTCGACGAGTATTTATTCTGCTCTTCGGGCGGGCGCCCCGTGTTCAAGTGGTTGTAGTAGATCGGCACCTGTCCGACCGTGCGTGGAAACGTCACCGGCAACTTGCCACTCGGATTCACGTTGCCAAAAACGACGTCGGCGATCGCGTTTCCCGCCTCACTTCCGCCCATCCACGCAACCAGAATCGACGGCACGTTCTCGACAATCCAGCCAAACGTCAGCGGCCGGCTGTTAACAAGCACAACTACCGTGGGCTTCCCGGTCGCTTGAATTGCTTTGACCAAATCCATCTGGCGGCCCGGCAAATCGAGCGAACTCCGCGAAGCCGCTTCGCCGCCCATCTCATCGCTTTCGCCAACGATCACGAGCGCCACATCGGATTCCTTCGCCCGCGCGACTGCTTCACCAAATCCCGCATCCGACTCGCACTTGATATCACAACCTTTCGCGTAAACAACTTTCGTCTGCGGCGACACCGCGGCCTTGATACCCGCGAGCGCCGTGACTGTATTTTCCTCGCGACCGTCGCCGTTCCATGGACCAAGCGGCACGCGGCGATCGTCAGCGATCGGACCAATCACAGCGATCGAGTTCATGTTCTTTGCAAGCGGCAACACGTTGCGATCGTTTTTCAACAACACCATCGAACGCGCCGCACCTTCACGCGCCAGTCGAACACTCTCCGGCCTTAGCAACGATCCCTGTTCACGTGCTTCGTCGGCGTAAGGTTTATCAAACAGTCCGAGCCGATACTTGATCCGCAAGATGCGTCGTACGGCCTCATCGATCGTCGGCAGCGAGAGCTTCCGCTGCTCGACTAAACGCGGCCCGAACTCGTTGTAACTGCGGCTCACCATCTCCATGTCAACGCCCGCATTCAACGCCAACGCCGCGGCCTGTTCTTCATTCGCCGCGATCCCGTGATTGATCAACTCGCGCACGGACGTGTAATCGCTGACGACAAATCCATCAAACTTCCACTCCTGCCGCAACACCTTCGTCAACGTAAAAGTATTCGCCGAAGCAGGCACGCCGTTGATCGCATTGAACGAACTCATGAACGTGCCGACACCAGCATCGACCGCGGCTTTGAACGGCGGAAAATAGATCTCGCGCAACACGTTTTCCGAAAGGTCCGTCGTGTTGTAATCGCGTCCGCCTTCAGCAGCACCGTAAGCCACCCAGTGTTTCGCACACGCAAGCACCTTGTCCGGCGCGCTGTAGTCCGCGCCTTGAAAGCCGCGCACACGAGCCGCGGCGAAAGCGGCGCCGAGAAACGGATCTTCACCGGCGCCCTCCGTTATTCGCCCCCAACGCGGATCGCGGGCGATGTCGAGCATCGGCGCAAACGTCCAGTGCAAGCCCGCGTTGTTTGCTTCCTGCGCGGCCACGGCAGCCGAACGTTCTGCGAGCGACGGATCCCAACTCGCAGCCTCGCCGACCGGAATCGGAAAGATCGTCCGGTAACCGTGAATCACATCGAAGCCAAACAACAACGGGATCTTTAACCGCGACTCGGTCATCGCGACGCGTTGCAGTTGATTGGTCCGCTGCACGCCGCGAACGTTCAACGTCGATCCCAGCAAACCTTTACGAACTAGATCGACGTGTTCGGGACGAAAGTTTCCATTCGCTTCGCCATCGAGTTGTTGTAGCTGACCCAACTTCTCAGCCAGCGTCATCTTCGCGAGCAACGCGTTGACTTCTCGCTCGACGTCGCGTGGCCGCTGCGAATGCACCGGCGCAATCGCCGCCAGCAAAACGCAGGTGACTAAGAAGAGTATTAAGTTGATCCGTCTCACTCAGTGTCCTTTTGTGCTTCTTTGCGGCTAAAAGTTGAATCGTGCCTGGAACTCAACAACGCGTCCCGCGAGCGCACCGCGCGCACGGCCAAAATCCGGGCTGTCAATATTCGGCGAAAAGAAATTGAACGGCGTCAGATTCAGGTTGTTGAAGATGTTGAAGAAGTTTGCCTTGACCTCCAAAAAGCTCGACTCGCCGAGCGCGGCCGGCAGGCCAGTGCGCTTCCCAAGACTCATGTCGACCGAGAAATATCTTGGACCACGAAACGAATTGCGTCCGATGCCCGGCAGCAACGTTCCCTGCGGATTGTTCTGATCGAAGTAAAGCAAACCGCCGCCGGGGAAGTTTCCGCCGGGACGGATAAACGCCTCGTTGTTTGTATCCGTTAAGTTGCCACCGAAATAATTCGGCGGACGCGACGGACAAATAAAGTCCTGCGAACCCGGCGCGCGCACGCATTGACCGGTGTGCGGCGTCCACGGAAAACCGGTGTGGGCGGAAAGTATACCGTCGATCTGCCAGCCGCCGAACGCTTTGCCGACGAAATCGCGACGGTTGCGTAAGAACGGCAAGTCCCACAAACCCGAGATCGCAAGATTGTGACGCACGTCGTAATCGGATGGACCACGTTCCTGTCTCAGATCCTGCGGAAACGTTTGATTCGTCACCGCACCCGGACCTTCGTTTGACAACGTATCAATGCTCTTGGCCCAGCGATACAGCACGTCAAACTGAAAACCCTGTGCGAAGCGCCGCGTCAGCCGCGCGTTCATCGCGTTGTAATTCGCGTTGACGTCCGGTGTCGGAATGTAAACGGCAAACGCAAAGAAGTCTGGCGGGATCACCGGCTGCACGAATCGCTGGTTAACCAGACGAATGAGTCCGTGACTCGAGCTGCCCTGATAACCGACAGTCGCCGCGAGTTGATATGGCAACTCGTACTGAATATCGAACGAATACAGATACACATACGGCACAGGCGTGTCGCCAAGCGCACCGTAAATCTCAACCGTGCGACCCGCTGGAGCGCCTGTTGCCGGATCTATCCCTACAGCGAGCGCAGGATTTGCTGGAAAACTGAAAGGCGAATTGCTTGCGCCAAGCGTGTACTGAATTTGGCCGTTGACGAATGGCGTGCCGAAGTCTGTCGGCGCAGTGCCGCAACAGATCGAGTAGCGCGCAAAGAACGGTGGATTGCCACGCGTGTTTGAGAAGACCACTTGCTCGATGCGGTTGTAGAAGATGCCGGCGCCGCCACGAAACACGAGCTTGTCGCGAAAGCGGCTCGGACTCCACGCGAATCCGACGCGCGGGGCGAAGTTATTTCGATCCGGGTTGTAAAGACGATCGGTCGGTTCTACACGTGCGCCGGCAAGACCACCGCCTGGTCCAAAGACAAAGTTCGCCACGCGATCGTCACGCTCGCTGAGCACGTTGAAATACTCGTAACGAAGTCCGAAGTTCAGCGTCAGGTTGGGACGGAATTTCCAGTCGTCCTGAAAGAACAGACCATAACCGCCGGTGCGGAAATGTCTTTGGGCCTCGGGCACGCCACCAGTCCGCGGGTCAGCGTTGATCTGGTAGAAGATCGGCGTGTCGTTCGCGAGGTTGAAGAGACCGACGAACGAGTACAACGGTCGCGCCCCGCCGTTGAGATTGTCGTCGTTGAGCTCCTTGCGCCAGTCGACGCCGATGCCGATGCCGTGATTGCCGCGTACCCAACTTACTTTGTCGCGAAACTCAAACGTCTTTTCCGAGAAGATTCCCGGCGTCGTTTCAGCCTGGTTCGCGCCGAAGCGAATGCGGCGGCTGTCCGTCAACATGCCTTCAACTTCCACGCGCGGTATACCGAAGTTTGTATCGCGCGAGGATTCCACCTGGTCAAACGAGAACTCCGTAAAATTGAAACGCGCTTCATTCAATAGCGTCGGCGAAAAGATGTGGTTGTAGAGTCCGGTGAACGCGTTGTTATGTGGCGAGTTGGTGACGTCGGCCTGCGGCCGTCCCGCGGCACCGGTGTCGCTACCAATAGCGAAGGCTCGCGTCAGATAGGTAGTGAAGGTGAACTGATCTTTCGCGTTGGGTGTGAAGTCGAACCGCGCGTTGTATTGCTTCGGCCGGTTGATTGCCGGCGCGGCAATGATGACCTTTTGAATATCAGGAATTCCATCAAGCCCGCCGCCACCGAGATTGCCCAAGCTGATGTACTGGCCTTGTGCGCCGGAAATCGAACCGATGTCGAGTCCGCCGCCAACAACCTGGCACGGGAAACTGCTGAGAACATCCGTACACGACGGCGCCAGGTTTGCCGCAATGCGCGGCTGAACACCGCTGCTATTGAGTATCGCCGCGGTCACGCTGTTTGGACGCAAACCAAGCACGGCCTGACGAAACTGTGGCGTCTCAACATACTGTGTTGACGGCGAGGTTGAATTTTCGCGAAGAGTCTCGTACGAGAAAAAGAAAAATGCTTTGTTTCTCCCGCTGTAAACTACCGGTCCACCTTCGCCGAAGTGCGGTAGGAAGATTGGACCACCAATACTGCCGCCATATTGCCGGAAGAATCTTTCGACTCGTTCGGTAAAGCCACGGCCAAAATCATTCGGATACTTGTTGAAGGCGTTGAGCTTCGGACTGTTGTACTTCAAAAACAGGCTGCCGTGAAAATCGTTCGTGCCGTTCTGTGAAACCACTTTAATCTGCGCGCCGGAACTGCGTCCGTCCTCGGCGGAATACGTCGTCGAAGAAACCTGAACCTCTTTTACCGATTCCTGGTTTGGCGTAACCACTGCTGCGCCGCCGTGAGTCAAACTGTTTACGCTGACGCCGTCGATCTGAAACGTATTCGCGGTGATGCGCTGGCCGTTGGCGCTGATCTGAGGTTGGTTCTCAGTCTGGAAGATTGAATTGTTAGAACCGCCCGGTCCAGTGTCCGAACCGGCATTGGGCAAGCCAGAAGAGTTTCCATTGCCGCCGCGGGCGCTGTCGCCAAAGACGCCAGGTGTTAACCGGAGGAGTTCATACGGATCGCGTCCGGCTTGTGGCAGACGTTTGACCTCCGTGGTGGTGATCGCTTTGGCAACGTTCGCATTTTCAGTTGAGAGTTGCGCAGCGCCTTCGTCAGTAACGGTGACGACGGCTGTGATGTCGCCGATCTCGAGAAACACGTCCTGACCCTGAATCGTCTCGGCAGCGACGTTTACGTTTTGCGCGAGACTCTTCTTGTAGCCTTCTTTTTCCACCGTCAGTTCATATCTTCCCGGTGCGAGGCCCACAATGCGGTAAAACCCGTCTTCGCTCGTGGTGACTTCCTGCGTCTTTCCGTTTTCGAGATCTTTGAGAATAACGCGTGCGCCGGGCACGACTGCGCCATTCGCATCAGATACTGTTCCCTGAATGCCGGCTCTGAACTGAGCCTGGGCAGTAATCATTGCAGACAAAATGAAAAGGCCACACACGATCATGCGGGCCAAACTAAAGCTGGTTCGCGTCATTGCAAGACCTCCGTTACGTTTGCTTAGAGTTCAGGCTTTGCTTGCTGCGTCGGGGGGCAACAGCCTGCGCGCTGAACTCAGAACTGGACTGCTGCTAAGAGACGGGGGAGGCGATTGTACCCTATTTGCACACTACACGATGCGCGAATTTTTATGTGGGCCAGTACACGTGTCGGCGTTCTTTTGTGACTAACGGTCAGCCCGGAGTTAAGATGTGGCGGTCCATGTGGTCGCATCCGCCCTTATCGCTGTCCTTATCCAGTGCGGAAGTACACGTGTGGCGCATTCAGCTCGAGCAACCGGTGGAGGTGCAGGAGAGTTATCTGCGCACGCTCGCTGAGGACGAACGCGTGCGGGCCAATCGTTTTCATTTCGACCAACATCGACGACATTTCGTAGTAGCTCGCGGGTTTTTGCGGGCGCTGCTGGCGCGTTATCTCGATACGACGCCTGAAGCGGTGCGTTTTGCTTACGGACCATACGGCAAACCGTTGTTGGCTGGCGAGAGTTCGTTGCGTTTCAATGCTTCACATTCCGGCGACTGGGCTGTGTACGCGTTCGTACAGGATCACGAAGTCGGGATCGACGTGGAGCAGATCAAGCAAGACTTTGAGACGGAGGGAATCGCGGAGCGTTTCTTTTCGCCCGGCGAAGTGCAAACGCTGAATTCGTTGCCGGAAGCAGAGAGGCCCGCGGCGTTCTTCAGGTGCTGGACGCGCAAGGAGGCATACATCAAAGCGATCGGGAGCGGGTTGTCGCATCCGCTCGACAGCTTTGACGTCACACTCGCGCCCGGCGAACCGGCGGCGTTATCGCGAGTTAAAGAGCTGTGGACGTTATTCGATCTCGACGTCGCGCCTGGTTATGCAGGGGCGCTTGCGGTTGAAAGCAGTGGACACAGATTACACAAATTCGAACTACGATCCGTTTAATCTGTGTGCTAGAACACGATTGCCCGAAGCCGTAAACATCAAACCGAGAGGCTCGTCCGCGATAAATCTTTCGTCGAGATCGGAAATCTTTACTTCGCGATCCGTGCGGCCGTTGTTCACGTTTACACCCGCGAGACCGTTGCCGTCGCGTGTTTTTAGATCGGTGTAGAAGTACATCCACTGTCCACGCAACGACGCGAGCCGATCGCGATGCCAGAGAAAACGCGACAAACGATCGAGTTGGCTCGACGGATCGATCCGATCGAGGATGCCGTACTTCTTGAGTTGTCTGCCTGGATAATTCGGCCGGCGTGACGCGGTCGCAAGCGTCTGCAAGTTTGAGATCGACGAACGAACAGTCAGACCTGACCAGCTCAAACCACTAACCACACGCGCGATCTGCACGCCGCGAAAGGCTGTCGCCGCGGTGCCGCCAAAACGAAAGTAAAGCGACGCGGCGCGTGCGGCGATCGCAGTAACCGTGCGAAAGATTCCGCGACCCGGCGGTGTGTGCCGTGCGCGCCAGAGTTCGCGGCCGTTGAAATGATCGAAAGCCGCGATCTCGGATTGTCCGCCGATCACGATGTCGCCACGCTCATTCAATAAGCCAAACGAAGGGCGTCCGATTTTGTGCGAGACACGCACGGTTCGTTTGCCGGTTTGCGTGTCAACGAAGATCAGATCGTCGCGATCCGCGACGGCGAGAACGTTTGGACCAGGCACAAGCAGATTGGTGATGCCTTTGTCGGCGCCTTTGTAGCGCCAGAGCACTTTGCCGGAGCGCGCGTCGATCGCGCTGAGACCGTACGACCCGCGTTCGACTGTTTCGCCGTCTTTGATGCGTGTGAATTGTCCGCCGGTGCGCACGTAAAGCACGCCGTCGATCAACATCATCTCGGGCGTGAGTCCGAGATCTTTTGCTTCCCACTCAGTGTCGCCGGACTGGCGCGAGATCGCGCGCACGCGGCCGTGACCGGAGACGTAGATAAAGCTGTCGTCGAAGATCGGTTCCGCTTCGGAAAGCGCGAGTCCGTCTTCGTTGACGCGATACTTCTCGCGCAGACGCGTCTTTCCGTTGTGCGCGGCGAGAGAGGTAAGACCATCATAGAACAGGTACAGCCGGCCATCGACGAATGCCGGCGGGTAATAATTGTCGAAAGTGTAATCGACTTCTTTGCCGCTATCGTCAGGCCAGCGCGTGGGCATCATCTCAACTTCGCTCGCTTCGTAATCCCATAGTTCGTTGCCGGAAGCGAGATCGAGAACGTGTACGAGCGGGCGGCGTTTGAAGTCTTCACGCGCGCGGCTCTTCGCGTCTTTAGCCAGCACCACGGCGAGTAGATTTGCGGATGGATCGACGGCCATCTGCATCACCGCGCCTTTGATCTTGTCGCTGCGCCAGATCGAGTTGCCGGTTATAAGGTCAACTGCTTCGACACGGGCTTTGTCACTTTTTTCGAGGCTCAGTAACAGCAGGTCCGTGCCGGGAACTGGCGCGACGTCCGTTTCATCAAGGTCAACGTCTTTGCGGCGCCAGAGTTCTTCACCGGTGGCGCTGTTGATTGCGTAGAGCGATTTTTCCGTTCCGACGATGAGAACGCCGAGTTCGGTTGGTTGATAAAACCGAACGTCCTTATCAAGCTTGGCCGTCCATTGCGCGGCCACTGAGACAGGAATTAAAAGGATAAAAAGCAGGATTGTTCCAAACGACTTCATGCGACTAGGATAACTCAAATCTGATATGCTTTGCCGCGAATGAATTGTCCTTCGGGTGTGAGAAATAACGTCAGTCGAGTGTTCCTAATAATTGCCGGGCTGCTGTTGCCGGTGATGTCGCTGTGTGCGCAGTCACTCGATCCGAACACGCCCGCGCCAGTGCGCAGCAACAGTGTGACGGGACGCATTAACGCGCGCGATCTGGGCGACTCACGATTAACCGATCACTATTTCGCATTCACGGGCACGCCCGGCGATCTGCTGATCACCGTTCAGAGCATGAATCTCAACGGCGACATCGACGTGTTCACCGCCGGCACGCTACGGCCGTTGCTGAAGATCACGCTCTACGCCGAAACGTCTGCGCCGACCACGAAAGGCATCTATCTACGCAAACGTGAAAATCTGATCCTGCGCGTAGAAGCACGCAGCCCGAACGACGACGAGGGAACGTATCGCTTGTCGTTTACGGGTTCGTTTGAACCGATCGTCGGTGGACGGGACATCGCGGAAACAGAAACACCGACGCCGACAACAGAGACGACGGCGAGTGGGCGCAAGACGAAACGCGTTACGTCAGTTGGCGCGAGAATCAACGGGCCGGAACCGCCACCGACGGAAGTCGCTGCATCGCCAACGCCGGAACCAACTCCGGGGCCTACGCCTGAAGTACGTGAAACAAAGCCCGCGGAGACGCCGAAGTCTGCTGAGGAGAAACCTGCCGAGACTACAGAAAGCACCCGGCCCGCGCCGCGCAATAGTCGACGAAGACCACCACCGCGCAGGTCAACGCCACGAAATACAGAAACCGCACGCACCCCAACCGAACAACCGACAACAACGGCTCGGCCGGAAACGACAACACCGGAACCAAAGCCCGAACCGCCGCCCGAAACCGGACCACGCCTCGTGATCGAGACCAACGACGGAACGCTGATCAATCGACCGATGAGCGGCGTGAAACGTGTGACTGTTGAAAGAGGTCAGGTCGTGGTGGTCGGTAACGACGGAAAGATCGATCGCTTCCTGCTCGCTAACGTCGTGCGCGTCTCTATTGCTCCCTAAGAGGCGCTCCCTAAAACAATCTGAGTAATCTGTGGATTACTTCTTCAGCCCGGCGAGCTTCTGTTTGAACTGCGGCAAATCCTCGCTACTCGGATCGACTTTCTCAAGCTGTGCGATCGCTTCCTCCGCCGCCTTCGCATCACCCTTGCCCAACGTCGCGGCAGCTAACCCCGCAAGCACGCGCACATCGTCCGACTTCATCTTGATCGCAGCGCGATACCACTTCTCGGCCTGATCGTAGTGGCCGGCGTCGAGGTTAACGACCCCAAGCACCGCGACGGTTTCATAATCGGACGGTTTGAGTTGATTTGCTTTTAGTAAGAATTCAATTGCCTGATCGTAGCGTTGAATCTGGTAGTAAAGCTCGGCGGCCCTGATCTGCGCGTCGAAGTTCGTCGGTTCCTTACGCGCCTTTTCAATCTGCGCCATGACTTGTTCGCGCTGCGCTGCGGGATCGCCGGCGTTCTGCGCGCCAACCGGCGGATGATCTGACGGAAGACTCTGCGCTGCCGTCTGCGTTTGCGCCATTTTCTGACTCATGGAACTGGCAAACATGAACCCCACGATGAAGCCCAGGAGCAATCCGATAACCGCAAAAAGTAAGTTTTCTCTGTTCATTGTTTCCTAATTTACTTTTGTGCCTCTTTGTGGCGCGCTTCGTCGATACGCGACTGAAGTGTTTTGGCGATCTCCGCGTCCGCGGGCATCTGCTTCATGATGCGTTGCCAGTAGTCGATGGCCTTTTGATATTCCTTCTTGTCATAGGCGGCGTTCGCTGCGAGTCCGAGCGCGCGTGGGTTGTTCGGATCGATCTTCAACGCGTGATCGATCAGTTCCATCGGCTTGCCTTCGAGTTTGCGGCCGCTCGCCATGGCGACGGCGAAGGCGTACTCGGCCCACAGGTCAGCGTCGTTTGGGGTTAGTTCAGTGAGTCGGGCGTACGCGCCGGCAGCTTCACCCCACTTGCCCATTTCAGTGTACGAACGCGCCAGCATATTCCAACCCTGCACGTCCGATGGGTTTGACTGAAGACGTTTCGCGAGCGCCGCGACGTTTGCTTCAATCTGTTCCTGCGAGCGTTGTCCGCCAGCGGCCATTGGAGGCGCTGACGGTGTGTTCGGGATCGTCGGCGCTGCTGTGCCGGTAACGGCTGCTGGAGTGCCGACGCGCAAATAAAAAATGACTGCCACGAGCGCGAGACCGATGCCGAGCATATACGCGTGCTTGCGCGCGTCGGCGGAAACCTTAACCGGCTTGGCCGAGGTTTTTTCCGTCGCTGTGTCTTCGAGTAAACGGCGTTCGATGTCGTCGCGATCCTGTGCGTACTGTTCCTCGCTAACGATGCCGTTGCGCAGATCGTCTTCGAGTTCGGAGAGTTGATCTCGATAGATCGCGATGTTGGCGTTGCGCCTGGCGGTTTCTTCCGTCGCCTTTGACGCGGCAGCTTTTAGTGCAGGCGGCAAAACGAAGAGCAACGCGCCAGCGAGCATCGTGATGCAAATAACCCAGAAGAGAATCACGCCGTCTCCTTTCCTGAAACGGAGCGCAGCATCTCTTCCGCGCGCTTACGTTCGTCTGAAGTAAGCGGCTGCTCGGCGATCAGATCGCGGCGTTGTTTAATGTAGTAGAAGAGCACGGCGAGTCCAGCCAGCAACAGCAGAAAAGGACCAAACCAGAGCAGGTAAGTGGTCGGCGTGACTTGCGGCTTGTAGAGAATGAACTGGCCGTAACGATCGGTCAGAAACGCGATGATCTCTTTGTCGCTCTTACCGGCTTTCATCTGCTCGCGAATCTCGTCACGCAGGTCCTCGGCGAGATCAGCGCGTGAATCGGCCAGTGTTTCGTTCTGGCAGACGAGGCAGCGCAACTCTTGCGAGAGTTTGTGCAGTCGTTCTTCGAGCGCCGCATCGCCTTTCACAGGCTCCGGCCGTCGCACCTGCGCTAGCGCAGCAGGAACAACAAAAACGAGCAATAAAAACAGTAGCAGCACGGAGCGCGGGCGGCTCGCCCGCACGGTTCGAGAGCGTCCGCGTTGTAGCATGCGGGCGAGCCGCCCGCGCTCCAAAGCGCGTTTCATTTCGCTGCCCCCTCGCGATTCAGTTGTTGAAACAACGGCAGAAACTCTTTCGTCCACGCGTCGGGCGTGACCGGTCCGATGTGTTTGTGACGAATAACACCGGCTTGATCGATCAAATACGTTTCGGGCGCGCCATACACGCCGTAATCGATCGCCACGCGCCCGTCGATATCAACCGCACTCGCAACGTACGGATCGCCCAACTCGCCCAGCCAATCAAGCGCATCCTCACGTCTGTCTTTCCAGTTAAGACCGTAAATTGGCACAGCTCCCGTCTTCGCGTATTCAATCAACAGCGGATGCTCGTCGCGACAACTGATACACCACGACGCCCACACGTTCAGCACCCAAACCTTCCCGCGCATGTCTTCAGCCGAGAACGTCTTGTTTGGTTCTTGTAGTTGCGGCAGACGAAACGTCGGCGCGGCTTTGTTGATTAACGGGGAAGGGACTTCGCGCGGATCGCGCGTCAGGCCGATCGCGAGAAAGGCCACCAGCACGAGAAACAAACCGAGCGGGATCAGAATCAAGTAACGCAACATATTACATCCAGAAACTACACAGACTCCGTTCGCGCGGTCACCGTCGCGGGCACCTCAGCCTTTTGTGTCTTCACAGCCTCGCGCGCTTCGCGTTCCTTGCGCGCGGCGAGTGCGTATCGTCGATCGCTCAACGCGAGTCCGCCGCCAAGCGCCATCAAAACCGCGCCGTACCAGATCCAACCGACAAACGGTTTGTAGTAAACGCGCACGCTCCACGCTCCCGAACCGACGGGTTCGCCAAGCGAAACGTAAAGATCGCGAAACAGTCCATTGTCGATCGCGGTCTCGGTCATCACGTTGCCGCTCGCAGTGTAGTTTCGTTTCTCCGGATACATCCGCTCTTTCTCGACGCCGTTCTTGCTGACGATGATCTCCGCGCGCGCGCCGACGTAGTTTGGCCCCGTGATGTCGCGCACACCGTTGAACTGAAACTCATAACCGCCGGCATGAACAACATCGCCGGTTCCCATGCGCACGTCCTGTTCAGACTGATAACCAGTCACCATCGTCACGCCGACGATGAACACCGCGACGCCGAGATGCGCGACCTGCATGCCGTAATAACTACGGCTCTGCGTGCGCAGCTTTTGAAACGTCGACAACTGACCTGACGTGACGCGCACGCGCTCCCAAACGTTCGCGAGTACAGTCGTAACGATCCAGATCGCGAGCAACAGTCCTACACTTACGAGCCATTTCCAACCGCCAAGCACAAACGGCAACGTCACCGCGCTGAGCACGCTGATCACAAAAGCCCAACGCAAACGTTTCGCGAGGTCCGGCAGATCCGCTTTCTTCCAACGCGCCACTGGTCCAATGCCCATTAAAAACATCGCGGGCGCCATCAGCGGCACGAACACGAGATTGAAATAAGGCGGACCGACCGAGAGTTTGCCCATGCCCAACGCATCGACGAGCAGCGGATACAACGTGCCGAGCAACACCGAACCGGCCGCGACAGTCAACAGCACGTTATTCGAAAGTAGCAACGACTCGCGCGAGATCACGTCAAACTTGCTGCCGATGCCGACGTCCTTTGCCCGCAACACGTAAAGCAGTAACGACCCGCCGATCACCACGCCGAGAAATATCAGAATGAAAATGCCGCGCTTCGGATCCGTTGCAAACGCGTGTACGGATGTCAGCACTCCGGAGCGAACCAAAAACGTGCCGAGCAAACTCAACGAAAACGCTGCAATCGCCAACAGCACCGTCCAACTCTTGAAGCCGCCGCGCTTTTCCGTTACCGCCAATGAATGAATCAGTGCGGTGCCGACCAGCCACGGCATGAACGAAGCGTTTTCAACCGGGTCCCAAAACCACCAGCCGCCCCAACCGAGTTCGTAGTAAGCCCAATAACTTCCGAGTGCGATACCACACGTGAGAAACATCCACGCGACGGTGGTCCATGGCCGCGACCAGCGCGCCCACGTCGCATCCAATCGCCCGCCGATCAGCGCCGCGATCGCAAAAGCAAACGCCACTGAGAATCCGACGTAACCCATGTAAAGCATCGGCGGATGCGCGACCATCGCCGGATCCTGCAATAACGGATTCAAGTCGCGGCCGTCAGGCGGAACCGGAAAGATCCGCGTGAACGGATTCGACGTCAACAACATGAACAGCAGGAAACCGACGCTCACGATTCCCATCACGCTCAACACGCGCGCGACCATTTCGTCCGGCAAGTGCCGGCTGAAAAGCGAAACCGCGACAGTCCAGAGCGCAAGCATCAGGGTCCACAACAACAGCGAACCTTCGTGCGAGCCCCACGTCGCGGCGAGGCGATAGTGCAACGGCAGTTGCGAATTGGAATTGGTGGCGACGTTGAGAACGGAGAAGTCGTTAGTGATAAAAGAGTATCCCAGGCAACAGAACGCGATCGCCACGAAGAGAAACTGCGCCTGACCCGCGGGCACAGCGAGTGCTGTCCAGGTGCGGTTACCACGCGAAGCTCCGATCAACGGAAACGTAGCCTGGGTTAACGCGAGTAGCAGGGCGATAACGAGTGCGAACTGGCCTATCTCAGGAATCATTTATTAGCCACTGACTAAAACGGACTTAATAGGTAACGGTTCTGGCAGCTTCGCGCTCGTGCTTCGCTGCGTCGATCGCTGCGCCGGCTTCCGGCGGCATGTAGTTTTCGTCGTGTTTCGCGAGCACCTGATCCGCCTGGAAGACGCCGTCTGGACCGATCTTGCCTTGCGCTACACAGCCGCGTCCTTCTTTAAAGAGATCCGGCAGGATGCCTTTGTAAACGACCGGGATGCTCTTGGCAGTGTCAGTCACGTTGAAGCGCACGGTCAAACCATCCGCATCGCGTTTGAGCGAGCCGTCTTCGACGAGGCCGCCGACGCGAAACGTGCGATTAACCGGAGCTTCTTTCGCCACCACTTGCGTGGGACTGAAAAAGAAGACGAGGTTTTGGCGGAACGCGTTCGCTACCAAAAAGGCGGCGAAGGCAAGCCCGGCAAGTCCGACGATGATGATTCCGATCCGTTTATGACGTCGTTTCATTCGTGCTTCCTCTTAAGACGGTAGGACGCATGGCGGGAGACCGTTCTTCCCGCTTGAGCAACGCTTTCTTGCGCTGGCGCAGGCTGACAACCTCCCAAACAATCACGATTAAAGTAAAGAGGTAAGATCCCCAAACGTAGAAACCATAACCTCCCATTGATAGATCTGGCCAGTGCATCAGGCGTTCACCTCCGCAAAGCGGGCAGCGTTCTGCTCTCGCTCTAAAATAATGCAACGCAGACGTGAGAGCACGACGGCAACTGAGTAGAGCCAGCACGCGGCCAGCATGATCAGCATCGCCGCGAGCATCGGCGCGGCGATAGTCGGTTTACCGAGAATGCGAATGGTCGCGCCCTGGTGCAGTGTATTCCACCACTGCACCGAAAAATAAATGATCGGAACATTGATCACGCCGACAAGCGCGAGCACCGCGCCGGCGCGATCGGCGCGACGTGGATCGTCAATCGCGGCTTGCAGCGAGATGAAACCGGCGTAGAGAAACAACAGGATGAGCGTCGAGGTCATGCGCGCGTCCCAAACCCACCACGTGCCCCACGTTGGTTTACCCCAAAACGCGCCGGTCACGAGCGACACGAGCGTAAACATCGCGCCCGTGATCGCGAGCGCCGACGCCATCATCGACGAGAGCCGCGCATTGAATGCCCAACCGATGCCGGCGTAAATCGCCATCAGCACGTAGAGAAACATTCCCATCCACGCCGCGGGCACGTGAATGAAGATGATCCGGTATGCGTCGCCCTGTTGGAAATCAGTCGGCGCAATGAAGAAACCGACGAACATGCCAGCCGCGAAGAGTATCGTCGCCGGAATCGCAAACCACGGGATCATCTTGCCCGCAAGAGGATAGAACATCGCTGGTGAAGCGTACTTGTAAAGGTTCATAGCTTTTGTTCTTTGTACTTTGAGCTTTGTTCTTTGTCGTGTTTGGTGACTTGCGTTACTCAGCAAGTACTAAGGACAAAGAACAAAGTTCTAAGCTCATTATTCTAAAGAGATGCGCAACGCAGCGGACGCCGCCCACGGAGCGAACAACAAAGACACGACCGCGAACGCACCGAGCAAATAAAGATGCGGCGCCGCGCTCGTGCCGATTATCGTCGCCTCAACCGCCCCCGCTCCAAAGATCAACGCCGGGATATACAGCGGCAAAATCAAGATCGAGATCAAAACGCCGCCCCCACGCAGTCCCAACGTCAATGCCGCTCCAACCGCTCCAATCAAACTCAATATCGGTGTGCCCACGAGCAGACTCACAAACAACACGCGCAACGTCTGCGGGCTTAAATCAAACTGCACTCCAACCAGCGGCGCGATCAAAACCAGCGGAATCTCCGCCACGATCCAATGCGCCAGCACTTTGCCGAGTACGACCAAAAACAGCGGTTGCGGCGTTAATAATAACTGCTCGAGCGTTCCGTCCTGGTAGTCGTTTGAAAACAAACGACCCAGTGAAAGCATCGACGCCAACAACGCAGCGACCCAAACCACGCCGGGCGCGATCGAACGCAACAACTGCGTCTCTGGTCCAATCCCCAACGGAAACAAACTCACGACGATCACGAAAAAGAAAACCGTCGACAGCATGTCGGAACGCCGGCGCCACGCCAGCATCAGCTCGCGCCAAACGATCCAGCGCAACATCGATAGGCTCGAAGGTGCGTTCACGTGGTGAGTTCGAGTCGTTTGGTCACACCGGCCGGTAATTCCAAATCCTGATGCGTCGCGACGATCGCGATTCCGTCGCGCTTTACATGGTTCTCAATCAAAGATCTAACCAGCCCGACGGCGCCTTTATCCAGCGAAGTCATCACTTCGTCGAGCAACCAGAGACTCGTGTTGCAAACAAGCAATCGCGCGAGCGCGACTCTGCGGCGTTGACCTTCTGACAAGTAACGCGCCGGAAGATGCTCTCGTCCGGCTAAGCCCATGCGTTGCAGTGCGTCGGCGGCGCTATCCTCGCTGACTTCGACGCCGTTCAGCGCATTGGATATTCGCAGATTTTCAAGCGCAGTCAGCTCATCTTTTACGCCGGGGCGATGGCCGAGGTAAGTCACCTCCGTGACATATTCCTCACCCAGCGAGCTAATATTCTTACCCCGCCACTTGATTTCACCTTCGGCCGGCGCCAGGAGTCCGCACAAAATGCGTAGCAAACTGGTCTTGCCGCTGCCGTTCGGGCCGGTGAGTTGGACGAAAGTGCCGGGCGAAAGAGAAAGATCGAGCCCTCTGAACAACCGGCGATCTCCGCGGACGCAGCCGAGTTTGCTGACCTCTAATATATTCGATTTTCCTCCGCGGTCATTTTGGACAAGATGCACGGAATTAACAAGATGACCACGAAGGTTTCGTGTCTAACTCCTCGCGCGGGGCTGGACGGGGCCGTTGACGCGCACCCACTCGCGCCAGCCGCCCTGCAATACTCTGACGCGCGTAAAACCCGCCGCTTGCAGAATCTGCGCCGCAGCGATGCTCGACTCATCCTTGGGACAGGCACAGTAAGTCACGATCTCGCGATTGCGCGGCAGGTCTTTCAACGGCGCGTAGTTGAGCCGGCTCTTCAGTTTTCTCACTTTGAAGTGGATCGAGCCCTTCACGGTCGTGCTGCTGTTCGCGAAGCCTTCCGACGAGCGCACGTCAATCACCGTCACCTGCTCGTTCTTCGTCATCTTTGTCTTCAGCTCTTCAGCCGTGATCGTGTTCACAGCCGCTTGTTGAGCCTGAACAACGACCGCCGAAACCAGAACGACAATCAACCAAACCAGGCCACTGAGCAATTTACTGTTGTGCATTAGCATTGCCTCCTCGCGGGCGGCCGTGAAATACACCCGGCGCTTCCGTTTCGCCTTTATATGTCTTCGGGTCGTACCACGAATAGGTGGCGGCGGTAAAATACAAATAACCTTCACTGCCTTTGAGAGTCTCGGCGATTAGATCGCCCTGCGGCCGCGGCTTCTTTTCGCCGCGGAAGTTTTTCACGAAGTCGGTTCCGTTCTGCACGCGCATGCCCGAACCGACAACGTTCTTGAGTAGAAACGTCTGTGTCGCCTGCGGATCGCGCCAGTCTTTATTTCCGTAGCCGTGAATCACCGCCAGCAACGTTTCGTCTTTGTCGACATGAAGCGGCTCGCGTGGATTGTGCGGCGCACGCGGATCGCGCAATAACCAGGGCGGATATTCTTCATTGATGTCCGCCAGTTTCTCAGGCACGGGTTTCAACACCACTGCCAGATCCTGCGAGAGATCGCCGTTGAAGTCTCCCGCCAGAAAACTCGACTTGTAATCCGGATGAACTACAGCGACGTCTTTGAAAACTCGTTTTACGGCCTGTTCGACTTCGGGAAGATTCGGCGCCGCTACGGTAGCCAGTCGCTCAGGCGACGGCGCTTCGGGAGTTGGTTGATAAGCAGCCGGTGCTGATTCCGCTACCGTTTGCTTTTTGTTGCTCGAACACCCGCTAGCGAGTGCGAGCGCGATCAAGGATAAAAGCAAAATAAGAAAATGCGATTTCATAAGTGTCATTTGAGGGGTAAGGGAAGCTCGCCGGGTTCGGGTCCGGCGAGCTTCGGAAGTGCCCTTGTCCTGCTGTCGCGCCAATTATAGCGACAACACAAACGCGATCAGATCGTTTCTTTGCGCCGCAGTCAACGCGTTGAAATTATTTCTCGCTGTCGTTGCCTGACCGGCGTGAAGCTGGACCGAATCGAAGATCGTGATGTTCAGACCGTCGTGCATCAACCGGTTGCGGGCGCGAATGCCCCACAGCGGCGGAGTGCGCATTTGATTGGCCGAACTCTGCCCGGCGTTTTGGACAATACCATCGCCAGTGCCGATGTTGTGCAACGCAAAGTCACTGAACGGATGGATGATCTTGTTTCCAAGAGCTGCCGGCACTGAGAACGCGCCACCGTTGATGAGCGTGCCCGGCGCGGCGGTGGTGAAAGTACGCGTGTGGCAAACTGCGCAGCCCACGCTGGTAAATAGCGAGTCGCCACGTACGGCGGCCGCTGGAATCGGACTTTGCCGGCCCGGCGCGCGTGTTGCGGCCATGAAGTCGGCGAAAGCCAAAACGTCGTCGCCATCATCCTCAGGATCCGCAACCGGATCGAAAGGTGACGGGAACGTAACATTGATCACACCCTCAGCCGTGCTCGCCGGGTTCTCGTGTGTTCCCGCGTCGGCAGCATCTGAACTTCTTCCGCCGAAGCCGTCGAATGGATTGGTGATACCCATTTCGTTGAGATAGGCATCGCCTGCGAACGAGACGAGACTGGCATGTTGTGCTTTCCAGCCGAACCGGCCGAATCGCAGTGCGTTACCGGCCTCTGTGACCGGAACCTGCGAAAGAACGCCCCGTTGAGCCGCCGGTTGGGCAGCGACGTTGTTTTGCAGGGATGTGTTAGAGAGACACTCGATAAAGCCGTCGCCAAGGGTGCTCAGCGTAATGCGGAACGCCTTGACCGTTTCGGCTGTCGAGATGTGTTCCACGACGTCTGAGTCAGTGCCTCTGGCATGGACCAACTGTCCGCCAGGGGCATCGACAAATAAACCGCCGGAAAGATGGCCGGCCCTGAATTCCATTTGCTGGCCGAATGCTCCGACGTCAACTGACTGGTGACACTCAACGCAGCCGACGTCGTTGTAGGTTGGTCCAAGACCGTCTTCGATAGTTTCGCGTTCAGAGAAGATGAATTTGTTGTCCTCAAACCTGCCGTTCCCACGAGCGGTAGGTGCTACAGGTTCGTTTACGCACTCATCGATCGGCGTGCCTTTCACGCCAAAACCGTTAAAGAGATCGTCAGTTTTGGCGTCCATGTCGGTGGTGAGTGCTTCGGTCGCGGCTTGACCCTCGACTGTTCGCGGCGAACTCAAGGGTACGACGAGTGCGACGGCAAACAAGAGTAAGGTCAGGATAGGTAAGACTTTCCTCATGTGAAATTTCCCTCCTAGGAGCTGCAAACGCGGTTGGATAACAGAACGGACAGTTCACCCGTCGGCAAAACTGCACAGTTCTGCCTGAATGTTGGAACCCCTGCTTGATGGAAGGCAGCTCAAGTCGTTTGGGGGTTGACCAGAGTGATGAGTCCCCTCACCTAGAAGTGAACCAAGGACGAGCCTTAGTTGTGAGAGAGATAGCAGAGCAACAGGACCTCTGCTTCAAAAAATAAATCGAATCGGTTGTCGAGTCTTTTAGATTCGGGAGTGGCGGCACTCTATTCCGATTCCGGGGTGATGTCAAGAAGTTTTGTGTGGGGGATTTATTTGACCGACCTAAGATATGGTCTGTATAAAATCCGGCACTTATGCCGCACGGTGAATATCCCAAAGCCGATCACGGCAAGTGACGTTCTTGTGGTTTCCTGTCGAAACATGCGCGCGGTCCTAGCGGTCTACCTTCCCCTAGGTTTTATCAGATGGAACATTCGGAGCGAACCCAGCCCGACTGGATGCGCGCACACACAGAGCGGGTTATGGCGTTCGTGCAGAAACGGAGCCAATGTGTTTCCGTGGTGAGATCAATCTCATGGCAATCCTTCAACACAAAGGCGATGCGAAGTTTATCGAGGCTATTAACGCAGATCGAAATGCGCGGCGTGGTATCCCTATATGCCGGGACTGAGTCCCAGTGAGCATTACGAGGAGATGCAAATGCATCGACTAGAAACCGATAGGCGAGCATTTGAACTGCGCCTTTCCGAACTCAGCCAAGTTGCGCAGAAGCAGAGTCTCGAAGTAGCGGACGATAGCAGAAGAATCGTTAGCGGCCTTAAGGAGATCGCGGAAAAGAACAATAAGTTCTCTAGACGCGTGACAGTTTGGGTAATTATCTTGGCCGCACTGCAAGCTTTAGGAACCATCCTCACGCTGCCTAGCGTCCCGTGGGTTTAACGGCTGTGGCGGTATTTCTTCGGTTGATCTTAGGCGATGAAGGGAAGTTATTTCCGTGGTCGCCGACGCACTGGCGTCCGTACTTTCAGCAAGTCTTTGTGTCTCGTCCTCAGCATATAAGTAAGCGCCTGATACGGCATACCGAGACTCCGGGCGGCGTAGGTCACACTGCCTTCAGATCCCTCCAGAGCGTCTTTGATTAGGTCATGCTCCAGTGATCGCATTTGCTCGTTGAACGTTCTCCCGGAGACAGGTTTCACGCCTTCAACCAAACCTAAACGACTTCCCAATTCACGGAATACATTCAACGTCACGCCTGCCGCGCCATTCTCATCTCCAATCTGCTCGCACAGATCCAGCGCTCGGCGAAACGTTGCCAGAGCGGCGCTGTAGTTTTCGATACGTGCTAATGCTATGGCGTGTGTTGTCAGCGCCTCTACTAACAATGATTGCCGATCGCTAGTTTCGAGAGCGCGCACCGATGCGCGGGCGACTCGTTCGGCTTCTGCATTGCGTTTCTCTCTCAGAAATACGCGAGCTCGAGTTTCATCAACTTGCGCCGCCGCATTTCTATCTTTGAGGTTGGCGAAGATTCGCCGGGCGTGATCCAAATGTTCGTGAGCTTCCTGATAGTGGTTAACCTTGTAGAGAAGAAAACCGAGATTGTTTTCGACGTTCGCTAGATAAGCTCTGTGTTCGGCCTGCTCAAAGTGATAACTCGCAGCGGCGTATTCGACTAGAGCCCGGTCCAGGTAATCTTTTGGTCCGTTCGCTACCCAAAGATTCTCCAGCACATCGCCAACAGTTTGATGGTAGCAGCCCTTCAACGTTTCATTATTGATCTTCTCAAACAGTGCGGTGTTATCGGTGAGCAGTCTCAATGCTTCGTTGCGGCGGCCAGCGTGCTGTTCAACGATTGCGGAGCGCAGAACTGCTTTCGCTTTCAATTCGCTATCATTAGTTAAATGCTTTAACGCGAGGCTGAGAAGATCGGAGGCTTCGTTGTATTCACCTGTGCGCCAGTAACACAGCGCAAGTTCTATCTGCGCCTCTGCTATCTTCTTTTTATATTTCCGCGAATTGAAGATCGTAAGGCTTTCACTGATAAGGTTCTTTGCTTTCTCCTGCGCGTCTGCAACTTCGTGATTGCTACCGATAAAGCCAGTTAGTACTCCCGCTCGCAGAAGCACTTTACCCGCCACGCCACGATCCAAACCTTCACCTCTGGACGTTCGCCCAGGCGCGGCCATAGACCACTCAGCACTTCACGCGCATCCTCGTACTCGCCCTTGCTCTCGAAGTCTTTAGCCAGTTCGCAGCAAAGCTCCGCACGGCCTCCCACACTGAGGTTTGGATTGACTAACTCACGTAAGAGTGAGGCTCGCAAAGTCATGTGAGAACTAAACTTCAGGTAAGCACAGCGCGCAAATCTTACGCACTCACTCTCGCTCTTGCAACAAAAGTTATGCTCGACTAGCTTGATGCAAAAATTCATTTATCATGCAGAATTTTTCTATCTCACTAGGAGGCAACAAATGAAACCCGTCCGCTCCGCGTTTGCGGTCACGATCCTGAGCCTGTCACTCACTGCTTCAGTCCTTGCCGGTCAGATTAGCTCGCCCGGTGCGGTAGCACCGCCACCACCACCAGGCGCAAGCATCACGACTACATTGATCCTGACACTCTTGAACGTGATTCCGATTCCCTAACGTTACCCCTCTTCGAGGCAGTCATTCCCTCGCCTCTGCGAGAAAGTAAAAGTGTGTCTACATGAATTGAAAATCTTTTATGAGATTGGGCAATGAGGTCTTCCTTGCACACATTGCGAGGGCTATTGACGGTGAATATAAATCGTTGAGTGGCCCGTGTGTTTAGCTCAGAAGGCGGGGCGTGGGCGTCGCGCTTCTTTGTGGGTGAACCGCGATGCCCTTCACTTAGAAGCACCGTGATTGAAGTAGATGATTCAGAACTGAAACAAGATGATCGCGAGTTCCTTGAGCGTTGGGCGAACGCGCTCGGAGTGACTGTCGCAGTTTTAGTATTCCGAATTCTCGAAGCCGCAATCGACGGCGATCAATATGTAGAATTGAGACCGCGCGAGTGAACGCAACTTTTCGCCGTTTGCACGGGTCGGAGTTTTCCGCTAAAAGACTCCGGCAAGAGTTCTATCGGGATGACCTATCCATTCACCGCAATAGTTGGCCAGGAAGAGATGAAACTGGCCTTGATTCTGAACCTCGTCGATCCGTTGATCGGGGGCGTTTTGATCATGGGCCATCGGGGGACGGGGAAGTCGACGGCAGTGCGCGCGTTGGCGGATCTGCTGCCGCCGATCGAGGTGGTGGCGGACTGTCCTTATAACTGCGATCCACGTGATCCGTGTTCCGAGTGTCTGACTAAGCAGAAACGCGAGACGCGATCGGTACCGGTGCCGGTGGTCGAGCTGCCGTTAGGTGCTACTGAAGATCGCGTTTGCGGGACGATTGATATCGAAAGAGCGCTGGCGTCGGGAAGGAAGGTGTTCGATCCGGGTTTGCTGGCGCGCGCGAATCGCGGGTTTCTTTATATCGACGAAGTTAACCTGCTCGAAGATCATCTCGTGGATCTGTTGCTCGATGTGGCGGCGACGGGAAGGAACCGGGTTGAGCGCGAAGGGATCTCGGTCGAGCACCCGGCGAGTTTTGTTTTGATCGGTTCGGGTAATCCGGAGGAAGGCGATTTGCGGCCGCAGTTGCTGGATCGGTTTGGGTTGCACACGGAAGTCGTTACCGAAAACTACCTGAAGAATCGCGTGGACATTGTTGTGCGCCGCGATGCGTACGATCGCGACGCGGCGGAGTTTCGTGAGTCGTTTGCGCCTGAGCAGCAACAGTTGGCGAAGCGCATTGCGCGGGCGCGTTCGAACTTGCGAAAGGTCAGCGTTCCGCGGCCTGTTTTGGAAAAGATCGCGCAGCTTTGTGCGGACTTGAAAGTCGACGGTCATCGCGGTGAGCTCACGATCATGCGGGCGGCGCGTGCGTTGACGGCGTTTGAGGGACGGAAAGTAGTTACTGAAGATGACGTGCGACGTGTGTCTGCGATGTCATTGCGACACCGCATGCGCCGTGATGCGTTGGATGAGACTGCAACGCGCGATCAGATCGAGCAGGCGGTGGAGGAGGTGCTGCCGCAGAGTACAACGGCGCCCAAAGCGAACAATCCAAAAGACACGGATGATGGAGATCGAGAAGAGGATTCAGAGAATACTGCTGGTCGAAACCCCGCTTCCAATCAGCCAAGTTCCTCCCCTTCTACCTCTCGCAACGGCTCGCGTCCTAATAAAAAGGACGGCCCATCGCCACCCGCCGTCGAGAATCGATCGCGCGAGACGCGGCTTGAAGATCAGTTGCAACCGAGGGATCGAAAGAGCAAGCGGACGAAGACGCGGCGGTCGGCCGGCGCAAAGGCGGCGATGCAACAGTTGCGCGGGCGCTACATGCGTTCGGTTGAATTCAAGAACAACGGCGCGCGCGTAGCAGTTGATGCAACATTACGCGCGATGGTCGCGCAGGCCCGCTCGAAGAATAACGGCACGCCGTTGACGCCGGTTTCTTCCGCTGCGCTGCGCTACAAGTTACTCAAAGACAAGCAGGGCACACTCTTCATCTTCGCGATCGACGCTTCCGGCAGCATGGCCGCGAATCGTATCGCGCGCGCGAAAACCACGATCCTCAAACTGCTGCGTAAGTCTTATTTAAATCGCGACAGCGTGGCGATCGTTTCGTTCCACGGAATGACCGCGAGCGTCGACTTGCCGCCATCGCGAAGCATTCTGCGCGCCCGCCGCGTGCTGGATACGTTACGCATGGGCGGCAGCACGCCGCTCGGCGCGGGGCTCGTCACGACGATCGAGCTGATCAAGCTCGTCGGCGATAAGTTTGGCGAAACGGTCGTGTTACTGTTCACCGACGGGCGTTCCAACGTTCCGCTGCGGCGCAAGGGCCTCAACGTGCGCGCTTTGCGACATCTGAAGATCGAAGCGGAGTTGCGCGAGCTCAACTTCGCACTGCGAAAGACACGCGCGCGCGTGATCGTCGTCGATACGCAGAAAGAGTTTGAGTCGAGTGAAGAAACGCGACGGCTTGCCGAGATACTCCAGGCGCAGTTTGTGAAGTTGGCGCCGGCGATTCATGCCTAAACAAGACACAGATCGCGACGCGCGAGTTTTTGCGCTGTACGAGCAGTTGCTGGAGATGGAGCAGCGGCTGATCCCGACTGGTCTGCACGTGTTTGGACGGGCTTCATCGGCGGGTGAGCTAACAGATCTGTTCAAGATGGTAGCTTCATTTGACCGGCCTGAACATGGTATTCGGGCGTTGCCGGCTGGATTCGTTGATGACGCCGTTCGAGAGTTTTTAGACCGGGGATCTGAAGCGGCGATTCGCTTGTGTGAGGAGCGTGGATTAGATCCGGGATTGGCGCAACCGGTGTTTGCGTTGCTCGAAAGCGTTTCTAATAAATTAAAAACGAACGGTGAGCTTGATTCGCTTGTCCGTGCAATCCGTGGCGAATTTATCGAGCCGGGACCGGGCGCGGATATCATTCAGAACCCGGATGTTTTGCCTACCGGCAGAAACACGCACGCGATCAATCCCTACTCAGTGCCTTCGACGGCGGCGTTTGCGCGCAGTGAACTCGTCGCCACGCAGTTGCTTGAACGTTATCGCAGCGAGAACGGACGCTATCCCGAAGCGATGGCGCTCGTGCTGTGGGGACTCGATAACATCAAGACGCAGGGCGAAGGCGTCGCGCAGGCGCTTTGGCTGCTCGGCGTGCGGCCGGTGCGCGATGCTTTAAATAGGACCACGAGTGTTGCGCCGATGTCTTTGGAGGAGTTGGGACGGCCGCGCATCGACATCGTGATGACGGTGTCGGGAATCTTTCGCGACCTGTTTAGTCCGACGGTGCAGTTGTTAGATAAAGCCGTGCGTCTCGTGGCGCAACTCGACGAGCCATTGGATTCGAATTACGTGCGCAAGCATGTAATGGAACAGATCGAGCAGGATTCGTGTACGCCCGATGAAGCTGCCGTACGCGTGTTTTCCAACGCGCCGGGTAATTACGGCACGAACGTGAATTTCATGGTCATGGATTCGCAATGGGAACGCGAAGAGACGCTCGGCGATCTGTTTGTGACGCGCAAGTGTTTCGCCTACGGCCGCGATTCGCAAGGGCGCGCGTTCGAGGGCAGGGAAGCGCGGCTCGCGATGGACCGTGCTTTGTCGCGCGTCGAAGCGACGTATCAAAACATTGACACGTTTGAGATCGGACTCACCGACGTGGACCACTACTTCGAGTATCTCGGTGGCGTGTCGAAGGCGGTTGAGAAACGCGCGCGTGCGAAGCCGGCGATCTATCTGTCTGACAGTTTGTCGCGCGAAGTGAAGATTCGTTCACTTGAAGAGACGGTTCGTTTGGAGACGCGGACGAAGACGCTGAATCCGAAGTGGTACGAAGGAATGCTCAAGCACGGCTTTCGCGGCGTGGCGGAGATCGAGAACCACGTTTCGAATACGTTTGGCTGGAGCGCGACGGCGGATGCGGTTGACGATTGGATTTATACAGAAGTCGCGAACACGTTTTTGTTTGACGAGTCGATGCTGGAGCGTTTGCGCGATCTGAATCCGCACTCGGCGCACGCGCTGGCGCAGCGTTTGTTGGAAGCGAACGGGCGCGGTTATTGGGACGCGGAGGCGGAAGTGCTCGCGAAGCTGCGCGAGATCAGCCGGAGTTTGGAAGATCAGTTGGAAGGCGTCGCATGAACGTCACGGTTTTATATGTGGGTTCGAGTTTGTTGGCGCCGTTGAAGAATGCGGAGCGCGAGATCAATCGCGCGTACGGTTTGGATTTGCGGGTTGCGGCCTATAATTTCGGTTCGCCGCTGAGTGATGGTGAGTGGAGCGAAGTCGAACGCGATCTTGCGGAGGCGAATGTTGTTTTTGTCATTCACGTGATGGATGGCGAGAACGCGTCGCGGCTTGTTAAGTCACTCGAGGCGCGGAAACATGATGCGGTAGTTGTCATTAATTGTATGCCCGAGTTGATGCGGCATACGCACATGGGCCGCCTGGATGTGAAGAAGCTCGGCTCCATAGGTAACTGGTTACACAGATCTAAAGCCGATAAAAGAAAAACCGATCACGGCAAGTATCTGAAACTTGTTGACAGGTTACCGAGAATACTCAGGTTCATTCCTACTACCGGCGCGCTCACCGACGCAAAACACTATCTCTACCTGTTCTGTTACTTCCTTCAACCAACGCCAGCGAACATTCAGTCGATGCTGCTTTACTCGCTGAAGCATTACGTTCGCGACGCGCGTCTCAAAGCCGTAAAACTCGAAGGGCCGCAGCAAGTGCCGTCCGTGGCGATCTATCACCCCGAAGCACCGAAGCTCTTTGAGTCTTTCGAGGCTTATCAAAAGTGGTACAAGAAGCAACTCGATCCGCAATCGACGATCGGCTTGCTCCTGATGCGCCCGCAAGTGATCAGCAAAACCACCAAACACTACGACGCGCTGATCAGAGCGATCGAAGCCGAAGGTCTCAGCGTCATCCCGGCCATCGCGACGCTCATGGACAACCGCGAGGCAGTATCCCGGTTTTTCATTCACGAAACTCGCGCTCGCGTCAGTCAGATAACATCTCTCACCGGTTTCAGTTTCGTCGGTGGCCCGGCGATGAACGACAGCGCTGCCGCTTCCGAGTTTCTCAAACAGCTAAATCTTCCGTATCGCTCCGCAGTGAGTCTCGACACACAAACGATCGAGGCGTGGACCGATTCAGCAACCGGTCTTAATCCGATTCAGTCAGGAATGCAGATCGCGATTCCCGAGATCGACGGCGCCACAGAACCGTTTGTCTACGGTGGCATACCGAGCCGCGGACAAGAACCAATTGCGCTTACGGATCGCTGCACGCGGTTCGCCCGACGTCTGAAGCGTTGGCACAACCTGCAAACCGCGCCGCGTGATCAAGTCAAGCTATCGATCGTGTTGTTCTGCTTTCCACCGAGCAAAGGCAACATCGGCACTGCCGCCGATCTTGACGTGTTTCCCGGTATTTATGATCTGCTGCTGCGATTGCGTGATGAAGGTTATCGAGTTGAAGTGCCGCATGACGCCGACGACTTGCGAGAACAACTACTCGGCGGCAACTTCGAAGAGTTTGGCGCGACTGCAAACGTCGCTTACAGAATGAGCGCTGATGAATATCGGCGGCGCTGTTCGTACGCGAGAGAGGTCGAGAAGGATTGGGGGGCCGTGCCCAACAACATTCCGATCCAGGGTCTCAATCTCGGGAACGTTTTCATCGGCGTCCAACCGACTTTCGGTTACGAAGGCGATCCGATGAAGCTGATGATGGCGCACAGCGGCTCACCGACCCACAGCTTCATGGCCTTTTATACTTACCTTTCGAAAGTGCTGAACGCCGACGGCGTCATTCACTTCGGCACGCACGGCTCACTCGAGTTCATGCCCGGCAAACAGATCGGACTCTCCGGCGAGTGCTGGCCCGACCGGCTCATCGACGAACTGCCAAACTTCTACGTCTACAGCGTCAACAATCCTTCCGAAGGTTCGATCGCCAAACGCCGCTCCTACGCGGAGTTGATCTCATATCTCACACCGCCAATCGAGAACGCGGGCTTGTACAAGGAGTTCGCCAATTTAAAGGAGTTGGTGATGGCGTACCGCGAGTCGCGCTCGGAGACCGAACGCGCCCGGCTGTTTGAATCGATCGATCAGCTAGCCGTGGAACTTCACCTGAACTAGCCCTCTAAACTGATCCTTATCGACTCGATGGCGAAACGCCTCAACTCCGTCAATCAGCACTATAGGTATGTCGTACTGATATTTTCTGAGTAGCTCGTCATCAGATTCGATATTGACCTCTTCAAGAGTGAAGCGATCGTTACAGCCGGAGGTCTCGATAGCGAGTTTGGCGTCATCGCAGAGATGACAGCCGGGTCGTGAATAAACAATTACATGAGGTTTGGTCAAGGAACAACTCCATAGGGCTTGGGTGTTAGCGCCCGAATTTGGCGTAAAATTTCTTGCGCGTCAATCGCGAAACAGGTATAAATGTCACGCCGACCACATTATATTGTTTTTGATAGGCGCGGCGCTCTTCATGTTTAAGCAAATAATTTGCTTTTCTGCGCAGAGAGTGATCCCTGTAAGTGGGGGATTTGTATACTCGGCTCTCTGCTAGCTATGTCGAAGTGTACCCACGGAAGTTCGCAACGCCCACAAAGGAATTGAAGTGACGGAGGTTTCGACTTGGATAGTCAAGCCGATCAAATATCCGCTCGACCAGGCACCGCAGTAAACGTGCCCACAAAAACCGCTGCGCCGGCCAAACCGGTGGAAACGGTCGAGACGACTTCTGATCCGCCAGTGAACAAAATGCGCCGCCGCATTGTCTGGGCGACGGTCGCCGGTTCGCTGATCACTTTCTTTCTCATGTTCGTGCGGTTCTTCCTGCCGCGTTCCATTCTCGAACCATCCAGCACTTTTCGTATCGGACCGCCGGGCGACTACGCCATCGGCGTCGATACGAAGTGGCAGCAGCAATATCGCATCTGGGTCACGCGCACTTCCGATCGTCTCTTCGTGATTTATGCGCGCTGCACGCACCTCGGGTGTACGCCTGACTGGAAAGCCAGCGAAAACAAGTTCAAGTGCCCGTGCCACGGCAGCGGTTACGACAGTGAAGGGATCAACTTCGAAGGCCCGGCGCCGCGTCCGATGGACCGCGCGCAGGTGAAGCTCGATGCCGAAGGGCAGATCGTGGTCAACACCGGCAGGCTGTTCGAATGGCCGAAAGGCGGCACCAACCACTTTGAAGACGAATCAGACGGCGCCTTTATCAGGGTGTAAGCGACGGATTACACAATGGACAATGATCCGAAAGAGACGAAGCAGCTAACTACCGGCGAAGACGAGCGCAGTAGTAAGAGCATGCTTGAGAAGGTCAAAGAGGGTACGACTGCGCTCAAGGACCGCGCCATCGACGAGGCGAAGGAATACAAGGATCCGCAGGAGACGCAGCTTTGGAAGTCGATCTTCCGCGTTTCGCACGACCGCTCGGATCCGCGTAACCGTTCGCTCGCGATTCTTTCCAACGTCTTTCTGCACCTGCACCCGGCGAAGATCAATCGCGACGCGGTTCGGTATCCGTTCACGTGGGGCATGGGCGGCATCACGTTCTACCTCTTCATCGTGCTGACTTTCACGGGTGTGTTGTTGATGTTCTATTACCACCCGACGAAGGCCGACGCCTTTCGCGACATTCTCTATCTCGAACACGATGTGCCGTTTGGCAAGCTGTTGCGCAACATGCACCGCTGGGCCGCGCACCTGATGGTGATCACGACGTGGCTGCACATGTTTCGCGTCGTGTTGACGGGTTCGTACAAGCGTCCGCGCGAGTTTAACTGGTGCGTTGGGGTCGTGTTGCTGGTGTTGACGCTGCTGCTTTCGTTTACGGGTTACCTGCTGCCGGACGATCAGCTCGGTTTCTGGGCGGTGACCGTGGGAACGAACATGGCGCGCGCGACACCGATGCTCGGTCACGAAGGTCCGTTTGGCGCGCAGCTCGGATTGACCGCTTACAACGACGTGCGATTTGGATTATTGGGCGGGTCGATCGTGGATTCGAACGCGCTGTTGCGTTCTTATATTTGGCACTGCATCGGCATCCCGCTCGTGGCGTCGATATTTATGGCCGTACACTTCTGGCGCATACGAAAGGACGGCGGTATCTCCGGGCCTGCACCGGTCGTGCTCGAAAACGAAATGAAGGCCATAAAGAAGAAGTGAACCACAGATAAACACGGATGACACGGATAGAATGAAGAGATTCGTTAATAAGTGGACAATTCTAGTGGTCGCGGTGCTGATCGTCGGGCTTTGGGCGATTAACGTCTCTGACTGGCATCAGCTTTGGGTGATCTCGTCGACGCCGGACAATATCCCGATCGTCGCGATGCTTTTGCTCGTGCCGATTTTCACGTGGATGGGCATCAGGCAGGCGGTCGCTAACGATCGTCTCATTCAGGAACTCGAAGCGGATCCCAAGCTCGCCAAGACACATCATCGCAAAGTGGAACCGTGGCGGCCGGGTTGGGCACGAGAGCTTCACGTCTGGCCCTATCTCGTGCGCGTCGAATTTTTGGCCACCGTTATTGTTACGGTGGTTCTTTTTATATGGTCCATCACACTCAACGCGCCGCTTGAAGAACCCGCAAATCCAAACCTGACGATGAACCCGTCGAAAGCGCCGTGGTACTTCCTCGGTTTGCAGGAGATGCTGGTTTACTTCGATCCGTGGATCGCGGGTGTGGTGATGCCGTCGATCATCATGGTCGGCTTGATGGCGTTTCCGTATGTGGACTCGAATCCACTCGGCAATGGTTACTACACGCTGCGGCAGCGGCGGTTTGCGCTCTGGATGTTTGGCGCCGGCTTTGCGCAGTGGATCATCTTGATCGTGATCGGCACGTTCATTCGTGGTCCGGGCTGGATCTGGTTCTGGCCGGGACAGACGTGGGATCACAACGCGGTCGTGTTTGATAAGAACGTCGACCTGCACGACATGATTATCGCCAGCAGGCTAGGCAAGACATTGGGTCTTGGATTTCTCGGCCATGACCCGTTCTACCTGTGGTACAAGCTTATCTTCGGTTTTATTCTCGTCACCGGCTTTTACATCGTCGGCGCGCTCTTCTTCCACTGGTTGATGACCGTGGACTTCAAGAAGATCACATTGCGCCCGCTGCGATTATTTCCAAAGGACGCATTCGAACAGAAGCTGCTGGCGCGGACGAGTCTGTTGCAGTATCTGACGTTCCAGTTCTTCGCTGTGACCGTGTTGCTGGCGTTACCGGTGAAACTGATTTTGCGACTGGCGTTCACGATTAAGTACGTGTGGGTGACTCCGTGGTTTAACATTTAGCTCAACATATAAGTGGGGCGGAGGGACGAGCATAGTGGCTGATTCACCAGCAGGCGAATCATTGATCAAAAAGGAACCGGATCTACCGGCGAACGATCCTATTGCCAGCCGATCGAGCAGCGGATGGATGCTCTTCTCCGCGCTTTTGCTGACGATCTCGATCGCGTGGGCGCTCTACGACGAAGCGTTTGGACAGCGCCCGTGGAAGGGAATGCAGCGGGAGTTCGTCGCGCGTTACTCGCGCTATCTCGACAGCATCAAGGCCAACGCCGGCAAGTCGGAAACCGAGATCAAGGAAGGCCCCGAGTATCAGCAACTCGACGCCGACGTCAAAGCCGAAGAAGAAAAAGTTAAGGACCAGGTAAAAGCGATCGACGCCGAAGTCGCTACGGTTCAGAGAAAGCTCGACGCGATCACCGATCCGTTTCAGAACCAGCGCGGCCGTCTAACTGTCATCAATTACAACGTCGAAACCGCGCACAGCGACAGCGCGAAGCAACGCTATCGTAATCAGGCCGAGGCGAAGAAGAAGGAATTGATCGAAGTCGACCTTCCTTCTGATGACGGGAGCTCCGTCCAGACACAGTCGATGGATTACGCGGCGCTCGAGAAGTTATACGACGAGTTGCGCGTAAAGAAAGCCGAGCGGCTGGGCGAGAAAGCGACGCTGTTGAAGCCGCAGTCGGATGCGCGAAAGAAACGCGACGACTACCTGAAGAACCAACTGCTGAGTTTACCGCCCGCGGCGCTCGACGGTCTCAAGGCCAAGATGGCCAATTACGATTACTCGATCCTGGGCCATCAGATCAGCGTCAACGCTTACAACGTCGTCGACCGTTGTGAAGTCTGCCACGCCGGCATCCGAGAACCTGTAGAACTTACGCCTGCGAGTCTCGCACCTGACAAGCCCGGCGGCACGCCCGACACTTGGGCGCGCGCGTTCGTCAGCCATCCAAACAAAGAGATTCTCGCGATTCACAATCCGGAGAAATTCGGTTGCGCGAGTTGTCACTGGGGCAACGGCCGTGCGACGACGAGCGAAGTGAAAGGTCACGGACGCCATCGTTTCTGGCTGTGGCCCATGTTTGAGAAAGAGAACACGCAGGCCGGTTGTCAGCAGTGTCACGCGCGCGATCGCGTCACTGACGGCGCGGACACGTTGAACCTCGGCCGCGATCTTTTCATGCAGCGCGGTTGCATGGGTTGTCACCGTTACGAAGGCTTCGATCGCGAAGGTGACGCACTCACCTCCGCGCGCCAACAGATCGGAGCGCTCGACGATCAGATGATCGCGAACGAAAAGCAGATGCGTGCCGACACGCAGCGTTCGGGTGAAGTCGAAGATAACGCCGAAGCGCAGCGCTTGTTGGCCCATGCCGATAGTCTGCGTGTCACGAACAGTTTGCTGGCCGCACGTAAGGATCAACTCAACCTGCAAACGAAATATCTGTTGCAGGACGTGAAAAAGGTTGGTCCAAACCTGAAAGACGTGCGCGTGAAGTTGCGCAAGGATTGGGTTCCGCATTGGCTCGAGAACCCGCAGGCGTTTCGTCCCGGCACGAAGATGCCAACGTTCTGGCGCTTCGCTGCTCCGCTCGAAGGCACGCACGGCGGCGAGGGGCTGCGCGACAAGGATGGACCAGAGCAGCTTAAAGCGATCGCTGCGTATCTCTGGCAGGATAGTTTCAACATCAAGCTTCCCGAACAGCAACGCGGCGACGCGGGTCATGGCAAACAGCTTTTTGAATCGCGCGGTTGTCTGGCGTGTCACTCGATCGGCGAAGGCGACAACAAGATCGGCGGTGAGTTCGCCGCGAACCTGCAAAAGGTCGGCGAGAAAGCAAACTTCGACTACATCGTTCGCTGGATTCACAATCCGCGTGAACGCGTCGCGCCTTATTGTCCGAACCCGAAACACAAACGCGATCTGACGCCTGAAGACTACGCTTCAAAAGGCTTACCGTTTGTGTTCGATACCGGACTGCACTCCAAATGCCCGATTGATGGCACCGAGTTGCAGGTTCAGAACATGACGGTGATGCCAAACTTCCGTCTATCGGAAACGGATTCCCGCGACATCGCCACGTATCTCTTCTCGCTTTCGTCGCCGCAGACTTATGCCGACGCGTCGTTCATGGACGATGCGAGCCTGAAAGAGAAGGGCAAGGGACTGATCAAGCAGTACGGCTGCGCGGGTTGTCACGAGATTCAGGGTTTTGAAGACGAACAGCGCATCGGTAAGGAGTTGACAGTCGAAGGCGCGACTCCGATCGAGCGTCTCGACTTCGCGCTGCAAACGCATCATGCCGAAGACGGCGAGGATCCGCTGAAGCTGCGGCCGGATCAGCCGAGCAAGCCGTGGTACAACCACAAGGGCTTCTTCGAGCGCAAGATCACGCAACCGTCGATTTATGACGAGGGCAAAGAGAAGGATCCGAAAGATAAGTTGCGTATGCCGCAGCCTTATCTCACGGAACCGTGGCGCATTGCGTTGACGACGTTCCTGCTTGGCAGCGTCGGCATTGAAGGCGCGAACGTGCCTGGTTCGCTCTTCTACAATCCGCAGGATCAGCGGCGTCAGGATATTCAAAACGGCTGGTGGGTGATCAAGAAGTACAACTGTCAGGGTTGTCACCAGCTTCAGGTCGGACAACGTTCGGTGGTCCAGGATCTACCGTTCTATCAAACGCCTGAAGGCAAGGATTTGCTGCCGCCGCGTTTGACGAGTGAAGGTGCGCGTGTCGATCCGGCGTGGCTGTTGAAGTTTCTGCACGATCCGTCGTTGAGTGGTGAGAAGACGCCGGAACAGACGCGACAGATCAATGCGCTTGCGAGTCCGCAGCCGTCTGCGTCACCGGGAGCAAATGCAACCGCGAGTCCAGCTCCGGCGAATAATCAGGCAGCGAAGTTACCGCCGCAGCCGGGTCTCGATCGCAATGGCGTACGTCCGTATTTGCAGTTCCGCATGCCGACGTTCAACTTCTCGCCGAACGAGTTGCAGGTGCTGGTGCGGTTCTTCATGGCGATGTCTGGTCAGAATGATCCGTACATCAAGGAACCGTTGCAGCCGTTGACCGACCAGGAGCGGATCGCGGCGCGGCAGATGTTTACGTCGGGAACGCCGTGTTTGAAGTGTCACATCACGGGCGAAGCGGAGCACGATTCGAAGGCGATCGCGCCGAACTTCCTGTTGGCGAGCGAGCGCTTGAAACCGGAGTGGACGTTCCGGTGGCTGCTCGATCCGGCGCAGATCAGTCCGGGCACGGCGATGCCGTCAGGATTGTTCAAGAAGGAAGGCGAGCGGTGGGTGGTTAACCTGCCGAATCCGCCGGCGAGCGCGAATGCCGTTCACGACGATCACGCATGGCTGCTGGTGCGTTACATGTTCCTGATGAATCCCGCGGAGCAGCAGGCGTTGCTGTCGACGAGTCCGGCGCCGCCGGCCGCTGCGGCCACGGCTGATCATCATGCGCGCGCGAAGCGGAAACGGACGCGCTTTCATCATCGACGCAAGCCGTCGCCGGCCGCAGTAGGCCGTAGCGCTGCGAAAGCGTTGCTTGAAAGCCACAGATAAATACGGATTTCACGGACAGTAGCGCGTTCCGCGTTCATGCGGCTTCCGTGCTACAGTTATTTCGCAAGTATCTTAGTTTGGAGGAATTGCTCAATGAATAAGCAGACAAAAGTCTGGCTTGTGATATCGATTGCTCTGTCGCTAATGATTGCGGCTGCCTGCGGCGGCGGGCCGACCAATTCGACAACCCCGCCGGCCAATACGGCAGCATCTGACGCGACTCCATACAGTGGCGCGACCGGAAGCGTCTCGGGAGTCGTCAGCTTTAACGGAACAGCGCCGGCGCCCAAGAAGATCGACACTTCCGCCGATCCGGTCTGCGGTCAGAAAAGTCCGAACCTTTCCACCGACGATACCATCGTGACGGACGGCAAACTTGCCAACGCGTTCGTCTACGTCAAGGAAGGTACTGTCGAGGGTGGCAAGAAGCTCACAGATTACTCCTGGGCAACACCAACCAGCGCGGCGCAACTCGATCAGAACGGTTGTCACTACGCACCGCACGTACTCGGCGTGCAGGTCAACCAGAAGATCAGCATCACCAACAGTGACGCAACTCAGCACAACATCCACCCGACACCAAAGCAGAATCCCGAATGGAACCAGACGCAGGCCAACGGCGCGGCTCCAATCGAGAAGAGCTTTGCGCGTCCGGAAGTTTTGATCCCGGTGAAGTGCAACCAGCACCCGTGGATGAAGGCGTACATCGGCGTGATGCGCACTCCATTCTTCGCGGTGAGCGCGAAAGATGGTTCGTTTGAAATCAAAGGCTTGCCGCCGGGCAAGTACACCGTTGCCGCGTGGAGAGAAGGTGGCGCGAACGGAACCGAGAAAACGATGGAAGTAACCGTGCCCGCAAACGGAGCCGCCAAGGCTGACTTTGCGTTTGGCGAAGGCGCTGCGACGACTTCCGTAGCTCCGTCGTTGAAGATGATGCCCGCGCTCGAAATTCCGGCGCGACACTAATTGACATGTGCCTTTTGTGCCTCTTTGTGGCAACGCAGAGAGGCACAAAGACACGAACTGGTTTTCATGAGCAAGGGTTTAAATCGATTTGCCATTCTCGTCGCTTGCGCGACGTTTTTCTTAATCATTGCCGGAGCGCTGGTCACCAGTCACGATGCGGGACTTGCGACCGAAGACTGGCCGCTTTCCAACGGCCAGGTGTTTCCGGAAATGGTGGGTAACCTGTTTTGGGAACACGGTCACCGCATGGTCGCGACTACAGTTGGAATGCTGACCATCGCGCTTCTCATTTTCATTCTGGTGAAAGAGAAGAGAACATGGGTGAGAAAGCTCGGTGTGGGTGCGTTGCTGGCGGTGATTGCGCAGGGATTGCTGGGCGGATTGACAGTCAAACTGATGCTTCCGCTTGCTGTTTCGACGGCGCACGCGACGTTGGCCCAACTGTTCTTTTGCATCACTGTTAGTCTGGCGGTGTTCACGTCGCGAAGCTGGATCGAAGCGCGGCCGTTGCCGGAGGAGAAGACCGGTCCACCGTTACGTTATCTGTGTACCATAGCGCTCGTAACGATCTTTCTACAGTTGATCATTGGCGCGACGCTGCGACATTCGGCCACGTGGGATCAGCATCTGCCGACTGAATTGATCCTGGCGCACGTGGGTGGCGCGTTCGCGGTTACGCTGGCGTTGGGAAGTGCCGCGATAAATGTGTTGCGGCGTCACAAGGGATATAGATTTTTGACACGGCCTGCGACGTTTGCGTTGATGCTGCTGAGTGTGCAGTTGGTGCTTGGTTTGGCCGCGTATCTGACGCGGTTGGCGTCGCCGAACGATCCGCAGCCGTTGAATCCGATGATTAGCATCACGGTAGCGCACGTCGCGTGTGGCGCGTTAGTTTTCGTTACTACCATCATTTTGACGTTGAGAACTTACAAGGTGTTAGGAGCTCCGCAGTCAGCGTGG
>DATELP010000151.1:0-35896 GCA_035276425.1 Pyrinomonadaceae bacterium | reverse complement strand
ATTCAGGCACGAAAGCCATCTTCATCTCCAGCCGGCGGCTCTTCAAACACGCTGAGCCGGCGCTGGCGAAGCGCGCGCTCGAGCACCTCATTTTCTTCGAAGCAGAAGTGGCCGAACTGGTCGAGCACGGGATCTCGCTGGAACAGATGGAACGCCGCGGCGCCGAACAGGTGCGAACGCATCCCGATGCGTTCGACGCGTATCTGCACGCCGTGCGACCGGAAGATCTCGCTACGATTATTTACACCTCGGGCACGACGGGCGAACCGAAAGGCGTGATGCTCACGCACAACAATTTCATGTCCAACGTGCTATCGATCGCGAAGGGACTGCCGATCACGCCGCAGGACGTGGCGCTCTCGGTGTTGCCGCTGTCGCACATCTTCGAGAGCGCCGGTTCTTACGTGTTCTTCTATTGCGGCGTGTCGGTTTATTACGCCGCGTCTTTCGAGCAGGTCGGGGAAAATTTGCGCGAAGTCGCGCCGACTGTAATGACGGCCGTGCCGCGTCTCTTCGAGAAGGTCTATCATCGCATCATCAAGAAAGGCATGGCCGAGAAGGGCATGAAGAAAAACATCTTCATGCGCTCGCTCGCGGTGGGCCAACGCTACGGCGAGTTGAAAGACAAGCGCCGTTTGATCTCGCCGCAATTGGCGTTGAAGCAGAGCCTGGCGAGCAAGCTCGTGTTTTCGAAGTGGCGCGCGGGTGTTGGCGGCCGTTTGCGGTATTTCGTTTCGGGAGGCGCGCCGCTCGCGCCGGCGTTGTCGTACGCGTATCTCGCGGCGGGCATTCCGATTCTTCAGGGTTATGGCGCGACCGAGTCGTGTATTGTTTGCGCAAATCGTCCGGGCAACAACAAGGTCGGATCGATTGGAGTTCCTTTCGAGGGGATTGAGATCAAGATCGCGCAGGACGGAGAGATTTTGATCCGCGGCGAGAACGTGATGCGTGGGTATTACGGACAGCCGGAAGCGACTGACGCGGTGTTGAAAGACGGCTGGCTTTACACCGGCGACGTCGGTCGCATGGACAAGGACGGCCACGTCTACATCACGGATCGGAAGAAAGATCTGTTTAAGTTGTCGAATGGGAAGTATGTCGCACCGCAGTTGATTGAGAGTTTGTTGAAAGAGAGCGAGTTTGTTAGTCAGGTCGTGGTTGTTGGTGCGGGACGGAAACAGCCGGCGGCGCTGATCGTGCCGGATTGGGAAAACCTGAATGAGGCGTTGGCGGAAGCGGGTGAGAAGGCCGCGCCAAAGGATCACGAAGCTCTGAGCAAGTACGAGCCGGCGATCAAGATCGTGCAGCGCGACATCGCTAACCTGACCTCAGCGCTGACCGACTACGAACGCATCCGCCGCGTCGCGCTGCTGCCACACGAGTTCACCATCGACGGCGGCGAACTAACCCCCACTCTCAAAGTCAAACGCAACGTCATCGACGACCGCTACGGACCGCTGATCGACGAACTCTACGCCTGAAGCCACAAAGAGGCACAAGGAGCACAAAAGGCACAAGAAGAAATGATAGGTAGTGAGTGCGTTCACTTTTCTACCCTTTCTGTCTTGTGCCTTTTGTGCCTTTTTGTGGCTAAAGCTTTTGAAAGAGGATCGACTCCGCCAGGATGCGCAGGTTGATCGGGATCTCCGGCGCCCGAGGCGCGCGACGTCCGGGTTTGTGGTGCGCCAGCAGCGGCAGTTCAGCGGCGCAAAATTCACAGTCAACGAGGTGCGTCTGCACCACCGTCGCGAGCTTCCGCGAGAGCTTCTCCGCCCGGTACGAGAGCAGCGTAGACGACGCAGGACAAGCTGCCGTCTTCCGAAATGTGAGTTGTGTACGTGAGCTGTTCATGTAGCCTACTGCTGTTCAACCCTACGAAACACCGAATCTCCTAAAATTTCCAGAGCCGAAATGAAGTTTTCTCTAAGTGTTTACTAGGTTTACGCTTATTGTAAAAACTTGTTGCCCATTTTTTAATTTGCTGTTACCATCCCCAAGTCGATCAGGTGAGCTGACCCGCTCAACTAACGACAATCTTCCAGGAGCACCACCGCTATCGCGCGGTAATCCCTCTGTACCCACATCTCGAAGTTAACAACCACCCGGTAATTTTGTCGGTCAGCGATAAGCCAACGTGAACCTGTCGTTTCAGAGTGAAATCAGCCACCACCCATTGCACCCGGAAACTGAAGTCAGCGCAGAAAGAAATGGGGCTAAAACGGACAATCCCGTGAAATCCATAAGTGAAGATTCCGAAAATTTAGCGACGCCAAACGCAGCCGACAAACGGCCGCAGTCCAGAGCGCGCCGCAACGACCGATCGGGCAAGAATGCAAAGTGGGTCGAAAGCCTGCGGTCTTCAGACGTGAATCGCCTGTGGACTGAACTGCACCGCATCGTGTCGCATCATCCGTTGGTCAGGGCTTCACGCAGCGCCGGCCTGCTGGTCGAAGAGGGAACTGGCGCCGCCTACACAGACCTGACGCAGGAACTTTTTGTTCAACTTCTCAGCAAAAACCGTTTCGAACACTATCTCGAAACGGACATGTCTGACTACGAAATCGAATGCGAGATCAGCCAGATCGAGTTGACCAATCTGCTCACGGCTGAACTGCGCAAACGACACCCGGAAAGTTACCGGCTCGCGCGTCGTATCTCGACGCTGATCCAGTCGAGCCACAACTTCCGGCGCTTCGATTCCAGCGGCATTGACGACGAACCCCATCGCCGTCTGGCCGATCGTGTTTATGGTTTGAGTGAGTGGAACGACGACAAGCAGCGCCGCGGCTCGCATGAGGTCGAACAGCGCGTGCAGATGATTCCGGTCAGGCAGCGCGACACACGCATGGTTGGCTGCACGGGAGATTCGCAGGTCGTAATCAGCAATCCTGACCTTGAAGATTTGATCGTTTCGGTGTTGGACGCGGTTGATTCACCGGTTGACGTGCGTACGTTGCGCAGTTTGGTAATGTCGCGCCTGCCGGTGATGGACATTTACCTCGTGCCGCTCGACGGCGACGACAGCGACAACGAAAACAGCAACAGTTACGAGCCTGTCGACAAACGCGAGAACCCGGAAGAAGGTTTGGTGCGCCGGGAGTCGGAGCGTGAAGCAGCCGGGTTTGTGGATCAGTTTTTGACGAGCCTGAATGAGGCGGTTCGCGGCAAGGTAAAGCAATACAATCGCATCATCGGCGTGCTCTGGTACTGTTATCTGAGCCCGGATCATGCCACGCAGTTGGAAGTGGCGGCGATTTTGGGCGTTTCTGATTCGCTGGTTTCTGATTACCGGCGGCGTATCGAGCAGGAATTACGCACGCTTTCGTTCAGCGAAGTCGAGGAAGCAAAGCAGTTTGAACTGGCGCTGCGAGCGCACGTGAAGACCCTGGTATTTGAGTTTGACGAGAAGGAAGTCGTAGTTTAAGACGCAATAACTTCGAAATATCCACAGGTTACGCTGCGTATGTCGGTGTAATCTGTGGTTTTTTGTATCTTGAGTGCCCCGCTGAAAAAAGTCGCCGGTCAGTCGAAGACGCTGATCATTTTGCACCGCATTGTGGATAACTGGCGGCGCCGCAAGGCTTTCGAATCGGGCCAAACGACAACTGCCTACGGTTCGACTCACGAATCCTGGTCGCTCGAAAAGAGCGTCGCTTACATAAACCTCGTCTATCGCGAGTATCTGGAGTATTCCGGGCTGACGCCGGAGGCCGTTCGCGGATGGCGCGTTCTCGAAGTCGGGCCCGGGGACAATTTTGGCGTCGCGCTGAAGTTTCTGGCTGACGGCGCGGCGAAGGTCGTGAGTCTCGACAAGTTTTACTCGGAGCGAAACGCGGAACAGCAGGCGCGCATTTATCAAGAGTTGCGAAAGCAATTGGGTCCGGAACAGGCCGCTGTGTTCGACGAGTCGATCAAGTTCGACAAAGAGTTGGAGTTGAATAAGAGCAAAATCGAGTACATCTACGGGCATGGGATTGAAGAAGCGGATCAGATTCTCGAACCGGAGTCGTTTCACTTCATCGTCTCGCGGGCGGTGTTGCACAACGTCTACGACATCGATCGGGGTTTCGACGCGATGGACCGGCTGCTCGCACCGGGTGGTTACATGGCCCACAAGATTGATTTCAGCGACGAGAACATGTTCAGCAGCCGCGGCATGCACCCGCTCACGTTTCTGACGATTCCGGAGGGCATTTACCGGCTGATGGCCAAGGATTCAGGGAAGCCGAACCGCCGTCTGATAAACGACTACCGGGAGCTGATGCGTAAGCGTGGTTACGAGGCGAAGCTGTTCGTTTCGTCTGTGGTTGGTGTGGGCGCGTTGGCGCGGAACAAAGAGAAGATCGAGCGCGGTGTGGATTACGGCAACAAAACAGTTTCGCTGATCGACGAGATTCGACCGAAACTGGCGCCGCCGTATCGGAAGTTAGCGGAAGAGGAACTAGCGGCCGCGGGCATCTTTCTCGTAGCTCGGAAGCCACAAAGAGGCACAAAAGAGACGAATCCGGCTGGAAAAGGCTAGATTTTCGTTGTTTAATGAGCCTGAGTCGCTTTCACGGGAGGCTAATATCAGAGCTGTAGAGATCATTTTTTGGTTTGCGGTAGTGGCGATTGGCTACACGTACGTCGGTTATCCGCTGCTGCTTATGCTGCTCAGTAAGCTTCTCGGCAAACCAGTGGCCCGTCGTGAGTTTGAGCCGTCTGTAACCGTGATCATCGCGGCCTACAACGAAGAGCGCGACCTCGCGCAAAAACTCGAAAACACGCTCGCGCTCGACTACCCGAAAGACAAACTCGAAATCCTCGTCACTTCCGACTGCTCTACCGATCGCACTGATGAGATCGTCCGCAGCTTCGCGGCGCGCGGCGTTCGCCTGCATCGCCAGGAAGAACGACTCGGCAAGACAGCCGCACAAAACGCTGCCGTCGAAAAAGCCAGCGGCGAGGTTCTTCTATTCTCGGATGCGACGACTCACTATCGTCCCGACGTGCTGCGTTGGATGGTCCCGTCGTTTGCTGACAACTCGGTTGGTTGCGTCACGGGCAACGTGGTCTATTCGCACGATGCCGATTCGAGCGTGAGTCACGGAACACGTTCTTACTGGAACTACGAATTCCTTTTGAAGAAACACGAGAGCGCGATCACTTCGCTGATCGGCGTTTGCGGTTGCATGTACGCGGTGCGCAAATCGGCTTACGTGCCGCTGTATCACGAAGCGTGTAGCGATTTTCTCGTGGCTACGACGATGGTCCGCCAAGGACTCCGCGCCGTTTACGAACCTGATGCAGTCTGCGTCGAAGAACCAAACGCGCGCGCTCATAAAGAACTCGCGGTTCGCGTGCGCATCATCGCGCAGACGCTCGCCGATCTGTGGCGCAATCGCGATGTGCTGAATCCGTTTCGCAAAGGTTTTTATGCGGTGCAGCTACTCTCGCACAAGGTGATGCGTTACCTCGTGCCGCTGTTTTTGATCCTGCTGTTCGTGACCTCCGCGCTGCTGGCATTCAAGAATCTTTTTTACGCCGCCATTTTTGTTGCGCAACTTGGCTTCTATGCTGCTGCCGCCGCGTCGGCGTTGATGGTCCGGTTTGGCATCAATTCACGTTTGTTGGCTTTGCCTCAGTATTTCGTCATCACGAACCTGGCTTGTTTGATTGCGCTGTTCAGGCTGGTGCGTGGTGAGCGTTACGTCAAGTGGGAACCGGTGCGCGAACGCGCTGCAAGTGTATGAAGAACGCTATATCGATCGATCTTGAAGACTGGTTTTGCGTGCATAACCTCGCGGGGGTTATCAAGCTGCAAGACTGGGACAACTGCGAACTCCGCGTGCGTGAGAGCACGGAACGTCTATTAAAGCTTTTCGAACAACACCAAACGCGTGCGACGTTTTTCGTGCTTGGCTGGGTTGCAGAACGTTTGCCGGATCTGATTCGCAAAGTCGAAGCCCAGGGCCACGAGATCGGGGTCCATGGTTACAACCACTTGCTGTTGACTGAGATCACCCCGCAGGAGTTTGAAGAAGATTTAGCAAAGGCTCTAGAGGCGATCGAGAAGTGCGGCGTGAAGTCGCGGCCGATCGGGTTCCGTGCACCGTCGTTCACGGTCGTTGAGAAAACCAAACCGTGGGCGCTGCCGATTCTCGAAAAGTACCAGTTCAAATACGACTCGTCAGTCTTTCCGATCGGCTTTCATCCCGACTACGGCGTGGCGAACGCGCCGTTGAAGCCCTACAAGATCACGGACGGACTTTACGAGTTTCCGATGAGCGTGATGGAAATGTTTGGCCGGCGTTTTCCCTTCGGCGGCGGCGGTTATTTCCGTTTGTTTCCCTACGCTTACACCAAGTTTTGTTTGAAGAAAGTGAACGACGCCGGGAGGACCACCGTCTTCTATCTGCACCCGTGGGAAGTGGACCCGGGCCAGCCGCGCGTCAAGGATTTGTCTCTTTCGCAAAAGATTCGACACTACCGGAACTTAGATCAAACCGAGAAGAGATTCGGGAAGTTACTAAAAGATTTTGAGTTTACGACCATGAGAGAGGTGCTTGGCCTGTGATGAACGAAGAGCTACTTGCCCAGCGTAAGTATTGGAACAACGAGGCTGACGCGTTTGAGAGCATTTACACTCATCGCAAGTCGAAATTTTCGAACATGCTCGATAGCGTGTTTCGCAAAGACATGTACGAGCGGTACGTGTTTACGATCAAGAACTGCGAACCCATTCCCAATCGAACGTTCCTGGACGTCGGCTGTGGAAACGGACTCTACAGTCTCGAACTCGCGCGCAAAGGCGCCGCGAAAGTTTTGGGTCTCGATATTTCGGAAGTGATGATTGGACGTTGCAAAGCCGCGAGCGAGAAAGAAAACCTCGACCGCGTTTGCCAGTTCATCCAAACGGATCTGCTCGAATACAAGGGCACTGAGAAGTTTGACGTCAGCTACGGCATCGGTTTGTTTGACTACATCCGAGACCCGCTGCCGGTATTGAGAAAAATGCGCGAGATGACTTCCGACAAAGTGATACTCGCGTTTCCGCGTTATTGGACCTGGCGCGCGCCGATCCGCAAAGTGCGGCTGAACGCGCGCGGTTGCGACGTGTTCTTCTACACGAAATCACGGCTCGACGATCTGCTGCGTGAAGCTGGTTTTCAGCGTCACGAAGTACAAAAGGTCGGCAAACTTCATTGCGTCATTGCGTATACATAGAGAGCAGAAGAAGCAAAAGAAAGTTATGAGTTCAAGCTTTAGCTTGCCCGTTGCAGATGAGAAATAAGCCCGAAGCTCTCGATTATGAAGGCGTCTTTCCCCCGAAGTTCTCGCGTCCACGTGAAAGTGAAAGCGCACCGATAGAGCCGGAGGTTGTTTTTACGCCCTCCGGCGCGGCTGCGCTTTCGTCCAGTGCCGCGCCCGGTATTTCCGCATCAATTCCCAGCAAAGAAAAGAAACCGAAGCCGACCTTCATGGAAGCGGAAGCAGGGAAGTGGACCGCTGCAAAAGGCCACGGTCTGACCTTCGCCTGTCTTTTCCTCTTCAGCATCGTGCTGTACCTGCGCCCATATGAATTGATTCCCGCCCTCTCGGGTTTCAAGACGATGGCGTTTTGGGTCGGCATCGTGACGTTGTTGGTCTACGCAGTGAGTCAGGTGATTGCGGAAGGAAACCTGACGGCGCGTCCGCGGGAAGTGAACATGGTCCTGCTCATGGGCCTGGCCGCGTTGTTGTCGATTCCGATGGCGATCGATCCGGCTGAAGCGTGGAAAAACTTCTCCGATCTCGTAATCAAAACTCTGCTGATCTTTGTCGTTATCGCAAACGTGGTGCGCACCGAGAAGCGGATGCGTCTGCTTTGGTTCCTGATCATCGGGGTGAGTATCTATCTCAGCATACAACTCATCTCCGATTATCAAGCCGGCGTTTTCAAGATCGGATTGGCGGAGACAAACACTCAACGCGTGGCCGGCGCGATCAAAGGTCTGTTTGACAACTCAAACGATCTCGCGTTGCACCTCGTGACGATCATTCCGATCGCTTTCGTGCTCGGAATCGAAAAGAAAGGTCTGATTCGTAAGGCCATCTTTTTTCCCATCACGCTGCTGATGGTGGCAGCAGTGATTATCACGTTTTCGCGCGGCGGATTTCTCGGCTTGATCGCGATGACGCTGGTGCTGGCGCGCAAACTCAGCCGGCGCAACAAGAGCGCGGCATTGGCGACGCTTGTTCTGGGAGTCATCTTCTTTCTTGCGGTCGCTCCTGCGAGCTACTCCGGCCGGCTCGCTACTATTTTCGACTCTGGCGCCGACCTTACCGGGTCTTCCAGCCAACGTTCGCAGGTGCTAAAGCGATCGATCCTGGTCGCGCTGCGCTATCCGATCTTCGGCGTCGGCATCGGAAATTTTCACCACAAGTCGTTTCAGGAATTGGGAACGCACAACGCGTACACGCAAGTCGCCGCCGAAACCGGAATCGCGGCAATGGTCTGTTACATCATTTTGCTGATACACCCGTTGCGGAAATTACGTTTGCTGGAACGTGATATGTTCGAACGCAATGACACTTCGCACTACTACTATCTTGCGATAGGAATACAGGCAAGTCTGGTCGGTTACATGGTGGCGAGTTTCTTCGCTGCCGTGGCTTATCAGTGGTACATCTATTACATCGTCGGCTATGCTATCTGCTTGCGGCGTATTTACTACCTCGAACGAGTTCAACAATCTGCTCCAGCTCCGGCTCCGAGTAATAACTTTTTCTAAAGTATGTGTGGTATCGCGGGATTCGTAGATCAGTGGACGCGAAACGGCGCCTCGATGGAGCGTGGGCCTTTGTTGAAAGGTATGTGCGACGCCATCAGGCATCGCGGTCCCGATGACGACGGATATCTGCTGAAGCACGGCGTTGCGCTCGGGATGCGACGGCTTGCGATTATCGACGTCGCCGGCGGCGCTCAACCGATCTCAGGCGAAGACGGATCGATCACGATTGTTTACAACGGCGAGATCTACAACTTCCAGGAACTGGTACCGGAATTGGAGAAACGCGGTCACAAGTTCAAAACCCATTCCGATACCGAAGCAGTCGTTCACGCCTACGAAGAATACGGACCGGCTTGTTTGAAGTATTTGCGAGGCATGTTTGCTTTCGCGATCTGGGACGACAAGAAGCGCGAAGTTTTTATCGCGCGCGACCGTGTCGGCAAGAAGCCGCTTTACTACACGATCACGAAAGACGGAACACTCGTTTTTGGATCGGAGATCAAGTCGATTCTGCTGCACCCGAGCGTGGAACGCGAGATCGATCTGGAAGCGCTCGACGCCTATTTCACACTCGGCTACGTTCCCGATCCACTCAGCATCTTTCGCGACATACGCAAACTTCCACCCGGACATTATCTGACGTTCTCGTCTCGCGGCCTCGACGTTCAGCAGTACTGGGATTTCAACTTCGAACCATCAGAGTCGCGCAACACTGAAGACTACGTTGACGAACTCCGCTCGCTGCTCGAAGAATCAGTTCGGCTCCGACTCATCTCCGATGTTCCATTAGGCGCGTTCCTTTCGGGCGGAATCGACTCGAGCACGATCGTCGCGTTGATGGCCCAGCAGATGAGCCAACCGGTCAAGACTTTCTCAATCGGGTTTCACGAAGACAGTTACAACGAGCTCAAGTTTGCGCGGTTAACAGCGAAGAAACTCGGCACGGATCATCACGAGTTTTTCGTCACGCCGCAGATCTGCGAAGTCGTCGACGATCTGGTTTGGCATTTCGACGAACCGTTTGCGGATCCTTCCGCGATCCCGACGTTCATGGTTTCGAAACTCGCGCGGGATCACGTCACGGTCGCGCTCTCCGGCGATGGCGGCGACGAGTTGTTTGCCGGTTACACGCACTACGTCGTGCAGGAAAGCCGCCGCGCTTTTTCTGAGGCATTGCCCAAAGCACTACGGAAAAACGTGATGCGGCCGCTGAGTTATCGACTTCCTCATGGCGCGTGGGGCCGCAACTATCTGCACAACATCTCGCTCGATCCGATCGATCGTTATCTCGACAGCATGTCTCACTTCACGAACCTGGGTAAGGGTTCGCTTTACACGAGCGACTTCCAGAAAGCGCTCGGCACTAACGATCACGTGGCTCGCATGTTTCGCGAATTCGCCCGTCGCGTAAACACAAACGAGCCGCTGGACAAGTTGCTCTACATCGACGGCAAGACTTATTTGCCCGGCGATATTCTGGTGAAGGTCGACAGGATGAGCATGGCGACCTCACTCGAAGTACGCGTGCCTCTGCTCGATCACAAACTGATCGAGTTTGTCACGAAGGTCCCGGCGTCGCTGAAACTCGCGGGAACTGAAACGAAGCACCTGCTCAGGCGTGTGGCGCGAGATCTAATCCCCGCGGAAATACTTAACCGGCCAAAACAGGGCTTCGGAATGCCGCTGGAAGAGTGGATCAACCAGCAGCTCCGCGATCACATTCGAGACATCTTGCGCGAACCGCGGACTCGCCAGCGCGGTTATGTAAATTCAAACTACGTCGATCTCATTCTCGACGAACATCACAAAGGTCGTCGCGATCATTCTTTCCCACTTTGGACTCTCTTGATATTGGAGCTATGGCACCGTCGCTATATGGACCACTCACCGGGCGCGTTCGAGTACAACGAATGGAGTGCAGTGCCGGTTAGTGCTTGACCATGTCGGTCGATCGTCCCACCCAGTTTCGAATCGGAATCACTGTCGACTCGTTCGTGCAGCCGCAGTGGGTACGCCGTTCCATCGAAAAGATCCTGGAGACCGGCATTGCCAGTCTCGAAATAATCATCGAAGCCCCGCCCAAGAGCAGCAACTCGAGTTTCCTGTACAAAGTTTACAAGCGCGTCGATCGGGCGCTGTTCACACCGGAGCCCGATGCGCTCGAGCCAGTCTCAATAGACGATTTGTTTGGTTCGGCGCGGCGTATGACAGCGGCAGAGTTGGACCAGATAAAAGCGGCGGACCTGGACGTCGTGCTTAATCTGGCGCCGGCGGAGCTGAACACGAAATTCGCGGAGGCTGCGAAGTACGGTGTGTGGTTCTACAGTTTCGGCTGCAATGAAACTGACGAGCCCGGGTTTAGAGAACTCGTTACTGAAGATCCGCTTACGTTGTCGACGCTGCGTGCGGTCGATAAAGGCGCGGCAACGGAGCGCGTCATTTATCAATCAGTTTCACCGACGCTCAGCCGGTTCTCAGTTGGCTTGAACAATAACCAGTGTTACTGGAAATCCGCCGCGTTTGTTGCGCGTGCACTGATGGATCTCCATAACTGCCGCGATAGCAGTGAACTCGCTCAGGAAGCGAAGATCAGCGCCAGCAAAGATCTCTCTGTCGCACCCACGAATCTCGCGACGGCCCAGGCATTTTTCAAACTCGCGGGCCGCGCGGCTTCGCGGGCGCGCGAGAAGTATTCGTATTTCGAGCAATGGATACTCGCCTATCGTTTCACAAACACTGATTTCAAATACCTGATCCCACCTGCCGGGCATTTCTGGGCCGACCCGTTTCCCGTCGAAGCGAACGGAAAGTATTACATCTTTTTCGAAGACTATTTGATCAGCCACCACAAGGCGCACATTTCGGTCATCGAAGTCGATGAAACCGGAATCGTCAGTGGTCCAACTGAAGCATTGAATATGGACTGCCACTTGTCGTACCCCTTCATCTTCGAGTGGGAAGGCGAGCACTACATGATTCCCGAAACCGGCTCGCGGAACGCGGTCGAGTTGTATCGCTCAGCGTCTTTCCCGTTCGATTGGCGATTGGACCAGGTGTTACTGGAAGCCAATCAGCCACTGGACGCTACGTTGATCGAGTACGACGGCAGATGGTGGATGTTTGTGAACATTCAGGAGGAGGGCGTCAGCGTCAACTGGGACGAGCTTCACGTTTACTTCGCGGATAGCCCGCGTGGTCCGTGGAAGCCGCACGCTCGTAATCCGGTCGTTTCGGATGTTCGCTCGGCGCGCCCGGCAGGGCGTCTCTTCCAGACGAATAACTCATTGTACCGGCCGAGTCAGGACAGTTCGCAGCGCTATGGCTACGCGACCGCGATCAATCGCATCACAAAGCTGACGCCGACTGAGTACAGCGAAGAGGAAGTGGCCAAGCTCGTTCCGACCTGGGACAAGGATATTGTTGGCGTTCACACGTGGAACACGTCGCCGCGAATGACGACTATTGATTGTTTAGTGAAGCGCAGGCGGTCGATGAAGGAGCGAAGGTTTGCGCAACCACCTTTCCTGCGCGATTCGCTCAAGCTTTGGTGAGTTTTATTTAGAATGGACCAGTCAGCCGGCTCAAATGCTAAACCGGGCATCTTGCAGATCGTCCATGGTTTTATCGAAGGCGGATCGGAACGCCAGATGGTCCAGATGTGTTCGCTGTTGCAGAGCAGCGGCGAGTTTGACGTACACGTTGCTGCGTTGAGTCCGGATGGTGTTTTGCGGCCTTTGGTCGAGCAATTGAACGTGCCGGTGATTGATTTTCCGCTGAACAGCTTTTACGGCCGCAGCATGGTGCAGCAGACCAAACGCTTCGTTTCGTATCTGAAGCAGCATCAGATCAAGATCGTTCACTCGCATGATTTTTATTCGAACATCTTCGGGATGAGCGGCGCTGCGCTTGCTGGAGTTCGTGGCCGGATCGCTTCCAAGCGTGAGACGACGGGTACACGAACGCGCGCGCAACGAACCACTGAACTGGGCGCGTTCAAGTTGGCCCACGCAGTGGTTGCGAACGCAGGAGCGGTCAAAGAACATCTGATTGATTTGGGAGTGGCCAAAGAAAAGATCGAGATTATTTACAACGGACTCGATCTGCATCGCTTTTCGCAAAACGGTGATGCGCGGCACCCACTCGAGCGACTGAACCTCGCTGCACTCGGCGCGCGTCCGTTGATCACGATGGTGGCAAACTTCGAATACCGCGTGAAAGATCATGCGATGCTTTTGCGCGCGGCGCAGCGGGTGAAACAAGACGTTCCGGAAGCGATGTTTGTGATGGCCGGAGACGGAGAGTTGAGAGAAGAAATTGAAAAGCTTGCCGCTGAGCTGGGCTTGAAGGATTCGTGCTTGTTTCTGGGCCGTTGCGCTACCGTGCCGGATCTTTTGGCGGCGTCAGAAATTTGTGTGCTGAGTTCGCAAGCTGAAGGTTTTTCAAATTCCATTCTCGAGTACATGGCCGCCGGACGCCCGGTGGTCGCGACGAACGTCGGCGGAGCAAGCGAAGCGATCGTCGAAGGCGAGAACGGTCATCTGGTAAACGCCGGCGACGATCGAATGATGGCTGAGCGGCTTACTTCTTTACTGCGGAATCCTGAAAAGAGACGCGCAATGGGAGCGAACGGACGGCTCACAGTCGAGCAAAAGTTCTCCTGTGAAAATCGTCTGGCGAAGACCGTTGCGTTGTATCGACGATTCTTAAATTGAGCGACGAAAATGCACAACAAAAGCCGCTGTCGGCTGTCCGAGTATTGATAGTAGCTGCCTCGATGGACATTTTGGGCGGACAGGCAGTGCAGGCTGAACGGTTGATACGTCACTTGCAACACGAACCATCAGTGCGAGTTTCTTTTCTGGCGATCAATCCGCGTCTGCCTGGACCATTGGGAATGCTACAGGCGATCAAATACGTGCGCACGATCACGACGTCGATTCTTTACATTTTGCACTTGCTGCTGCGGGTCAGGAAGTACGACGTCATTCACGTGTTCTCAGCTTCGTATTTATCGTTTCTGATCGCCCCGACGCCGGCGATCCTTGTGAGCAAGTTGTACGGGAAGAAGATCGTGCTGAATTACCACAGCGGTGAAGCCGAAGATCATCTGCGGCGTTGGCCACGTTCGACTAAGCCGATCATCAATCTGGTCGATGAAGTAGTTGTGCCTTCGGAATACCTGGTTCGAGTGTTTGCCAAATTCGGAATCGACGCGTACGCGATCTTCAACGTCGTCGATCTGGATCAATTAGAGTTTCGCGAGCGCGCTTCGTTGCAACCTGTTTTTCTTTCGAACCGCAATCTTGAATCTCATTATGGTGTCGATTGTGTGCTGCGTGCGTTTGCGTACATTCAGCAACGGATTCCGCATGCTGTACTGACGGTTGTCGGCGATGGCAGTCAGCGCGAAGCGCTCGAGCAGTTGGCCAGGGACCTGGACCTGCGACAGATTTCGTTTCTCGGGCGCGTGGAGCACGAAACGATCCGCAGTCACTACTCAGCCGCGGATATCTATCTCAACGCCTCGAGAATCGACAATCAACCGCTCTCCATTCTCGAAGCCTTTGCTTGTGGGTTGCCGGTTGTAACCACCGATGCAGGTGGAATTCCCGATATCGTCACTGATGGTGTAACGGGTTCAATGGTGCCCGTGGACGACTGTAATGAATTGGCCGCGCGGGCAATAAAGTTGTTAAGCGATGAGACTAATGCCTCGGCGATGGTCCAGCGTGCGAGAGCTGAGTGCCAGCGATACACGTGGCCGGCGGTGTGCGGACAATGGCTGAGTGTGTATCACTCGGCAGCGGCTAAAAAATTTTGACCACGAGCCTTAACGACACATTGCCGGAAACTAACCGGTTTACAAATCGAAGTTGAATTGAAAGAATCCGAAGAGAAGCTTGCGATATAACGCGTTACAACTAATCGGCAGTTTTCATCAAGGCGGGTCCGAACGGCAAGCGTTGCAGCTAACACGTTTGTTACTCGAAAGCGGGCGTTGTAACGTGCGCGTCGCTACTCTGGAGTGTGACGGAGTGTTGTTGAACGAAGTAAAAAGAATGGCGTTGAACGACATTCCGGAGTTTCGGCTCAACAGCTTCTACGATCTTCGTGTCGCGCGGCAGATACGCCGCTTTGCTCAGTATCTGAAAAGGCACGAGATACACGTGGTCCATACTCACGACTTCTACACCAACATTTTCGGAATGGCAGCGGCAGCGCTCGCGGGTGTGCCCGTGCGCATCGCTTCGCGGCGTGAATCCGCTGTTCGGCCCACGCATCAACGAGTGGTCGAACGCAACGCTTACCGGCTCGCGCATGCGGTGATCGCTAACTGCGAGGAAGTGCGCCGCCAACTGATCAAAGAAGGCGTGCCGGGGCGAAAAGTCCGAACTATTTACAACGGCATCGATCCCGCGCGAGTGCAAGCAGGGCAAGCGCAACGAAACGAGATTCTGACGAATCTGAACCTTCCGGACGATACGCGCTTTGTGACGATCGTAGCGAACATGCGGGCGCACGTTTGGAAATCGGAACCAGTTTGTTTGAAGGACCATCCGACGTTCCTGCGAGCTGCGCAACGCGTTCACGAGAAAGTTCCTGATGCGGCTTTTATCATCGCCGGCGAAGGCGCGCTGAAAGACATGACGCAGGAGTTGGCCCACACACTCGGTATCGGAGATCGAACGTACTTTCTCGGCCGGTGCGAAGACATCGGATCGGTGTTTTCGATCTCGGATGTTTGCGTGCTGAGCTCGAGCGCGGAAGGATTTTCCAACGCGATCCTCGAATACATGGCCGCGGGCCGGCCTGTCGTAGCGACTGACGTCGGCGGCGCGAGAGAAGCGATTGTTGAGGGCGAAACCGGTTACCTCGTTCCGGCGGGAGACGATCGACAGTTGGCGGAGCACATCGTTGCTTTGTTGTCGGATCCGGAGAACGCGCGGTCCATGGGTGAACATGGGAAACAGGTCGTGTACGAGAGGTTTTCCACTGTTCGACAGCTTCAAAACATTGAAGGTCTTTACGGCGAATTGCTGAGTCTGCGTGCGTGACCTTGTTGAGAATCAATGATCAAGAGGGCCGGCTACAACTCTGCTGAAAGAACCCCCACCGTCACAATTGTCATTGCTGCTTACAACGCCGCGCAATACATCTCGCAAGCACTGGATTCCGTAAAAGCGCAGACCTTCACCGATTATGAAGTGATCGTCGTCAACGACGGTTCTGACGATCGCGACGAGCTCGAACGCATACTCGAATCTCATCCGTTACCGATCATCTACGTGTCTAAGGAGAACGGCGGGGTCAGTTCCGCGCGGAATGCCGCGATCAGAATCGCGAGCGGTGAATTCTACGCGCAGCTCGACGCCGACGATCAGTGGACACCTGATTACCTGGAGTACCAACTGAAAGTTCTGGCCGATAACCCTGACGTCGCGCTCGTGTATCCGAATGCCACGATCATCAACGACGCGAACAACGGCGGCGTGGAGTTCATGAAAGTCACACCGTCGGAAGGTGCAGTGAACTTTGTTTCGCTGATCCGGCAGGAATGTACGGTGATGACGTGCGTCACGGCTCGAATGAGTGCGATTAAAAGTGCGGGCATGTTCGACGAGAATCTTCGCCGTTGCGAAGACTTCGATCTGTGGGTTCGGATCGTGAAAAACGTCGGCCGCATCGTTTACCACCGCCGTGTACTCGCGCTTTACCGGAGACATGCGGGCAGTCTCTCGTCCGATCGTGTGCCGATGGTCCATAGCCAGCTTGCGGTACTTGAAAAATGCTCGAGCATGGAGAATTTAACCCCCGCGGAACGAGAAATATTGAACGCGGAAATTCATCAGAATCGCGGGATGCTGAGCTTGTTCGAAGGGAAGCGTTCATTGAGCGCGGGCGCGGCTGACACGGCACTCGATCATTTCACGCAGGCTAACGAACACCTGCGCAGTAACAAGCTGGTGCTCGTGATCTTTCTTTTGCGGCACGCGCCGCGATTAGTAATCTGGAGTTTCGGAAAGCGCGAGCGTTTGCTGTTGAGTAAGCGTCGTCATGAGCCGCCCACGGTGGCGGAGACCCGTGGCGCGTGAAGCCGGCCATGCGACTAGACGTAATCATTCCCACCTACAATCGTCAGGATCTGCTGCCGGCGACTTTGGAGAGTCTGCTGGCGGCTGAAGTTCCCGCGGGGTTGGAAGTCGGCATCACGGTCGTCGATAACAACTCCACCGATGGAACCCGACAGGTAGTCGAGAGTTTTCAACAGCGGGTTGGCGACAGAATTCAATATTGCTTCGAACGTCAGCAAGGCAGATCGCATGCGCTGAACGCCGGTGTCAATGCGACATCGGGCGATCTGATAGGCGTTGTAGACGACGACGAAGAGATCTTTCCGACGTGGTTTAAGACTGCTTTCGAAGCATTCAGCACGAGAGACCTCGATTTCATCGGTGGTCCATACGTACCGCGGTGGGCCGTGACTCCACCTGCATGGCTGCCGCCGGAATACGGAAGCGTCGTCGGATGGGTGACCGGCGGAGACGAGGAACTTCCGTTTGACAAAAACTATCCCGGTATCCTGATGGGTGGCAATGCGATTTTCAAACGGACTGCGCTGTTGAAAGTCGGGCTATACACGACGTGGCTCGGACGAACCGATAAAGGACTGTTGTCCGGTGAAGATGAGGAACTCTATCACCGCTTATTGGCGAGCGGTGCGAAGGGCGTGTATCTGCCGTCGTTGAAGGTCTATCACCACGTTGGCGCTGAGCGATTGACGCGCAAATATTTTCGCAGTTGGTGTCTCTGGCGTGGCGTTTCGCTCGGCTTACTGGAAAGGACGCGGAAGCAGCAGGTGGCTTATCTGTTTGGGTTGCCGCGTTGGCAATACAAAACCGCGGCTCGCGGGCTGGTGAGCGGATTGAAGAGTCTGGTAGTCAGTCCGAAAGACGAACGCAAAGCGTTTGCTTCTGAACTAGCCTTTTGGGACTTCGTAGGTTTGTTTTACGGCCGCCACTTCAGGCGCGCGCCTGACACCCAACGCGCTCAAGCTCCCGCGCGGATGCAAAACACAAACTCGCTCACGTGACCGCATTACACGTATCAGTTGTCGTTCCTACCTACAATCGCGCGTCGATGTTAGAGCGCACGTTGCGGAGCCTCTTCGCGCAACGCGCGGAAGACGCGAACTTCGAAATCATCGTTGTCGATAACAATTCGGCTGATAGAACGGGCGAGCTTGTCGAATCGCTCAAGGCAATGTCGCCGGTAACGCTTCGGTATCTTCGCGAAACTCAACAGGGCAACGCTTACGCTCGTAACACCGGCATCGAACAAGCGGAAGCTCCTATCATTGCCTTCCTCGACGACGATTGCGTCGCCGACGAGAACTGGGTGAGCACGATCAAAACTGCTTTCGATCGTGCGCCCGAGATTTCTTTTGTTGGCGGACGAGTTTTGCCAATGTGGGAAACGGAGCCGCCCTCGTGGTTGACTCCGGCGCACTGGGCGCCGCTCGCCCTGCTCGATTATGGCCGCGATGAACTCGCGATTGAAGGCTCGTCGCCGCGCGGTTTGTTAACCGCCAATCTTGCGGTACGTAAGAGCGTGTTTGCTGAAGTCGGCGGTTTTTCACCGGCTCTGCAACGCGTCAAAGGCGGCATCGGATCGTTGGAGGATCACGAGTTTCTGCTGCGTATGTGCCGAGGAGGGAATCGCGGAATATTTCTCCCGGAGTTGATCACCAGAACGCCGGTGGATCCCGAACGAATCTCGAAGGTGTACCACCGCCGCTGGCATCTGGGGCACGGCCGCTTTTACGCCATCATGCGAGATTCGGAATTTGAACGTTCCCGTTTTCACCTCGCGGGTGTGCCGAGTCACTTATATAAGGACACAGCAAACCAGGCAGTGACTTGGTGCTTGAGAGTCGTCACCGGAAACACCGACGCAGCGTTTGAGAACGAATGTAATCTGCGTTTCTTTTACGGGTTCTTTTCGGAGCGCCGGAAAGGATCGTAAGGCTTGTAAAGATCGTCAGGCTATTTCGCCATCGCGGTCTGAATGATGCTCCACAGCGTGTCGATACTCTTCTTCATCGAGTACTCGGAACTGATCCACTCACGGCCAGCCTGACCCAATGCAGCAGCCAACTGAGCATCTCTTGCGAGCCGGACCATGTGATCGGCCATCGCGTTTATATCGCCTTCGTTAACCAGAAACCCGGTCTTCTCGTGAATGACCGCGTCCTTGATTCCGGCGTGTTTTGTGGCGATGACTGGCAATCCCGAAGCGCCGGCTTCCAAAACAGCCACCGGAGTTCCTTCAGAGTCGCCGTCCTGTGTTCTGATCGAGTGCTGCACGAAAGCGCGCGCCTTTTGCATGATCGCCGCCACTTCCGCGTGCGACTTCGGTCCCGGTAGTTCCACTTCACGATTCAATCCCAACGCTCTCGTCATTTGGTGACACGCTTCCCACAATGGCCCATCGCCGATCATTCGCAGTCGTGCCTTGGGTATGCTCTCCAGAGTTTTCTTGAACGCCAGCAGGGTTAAATAAGGAGCTTTCTTGTTGACGAAACGTCCGACCGCAACAAACGTGGGCTGATTATTAAGCGGATCGGCGCCTGCGAATACTGACGGTTCGACGCCGCAGGAGTTGTAATGAATCTTTTCCACGGGCGCGCCGAGTTTTTCCAGTTGCGTTTGCATGTCGCGCGACACTGCGACGATCGCTGCTGAAATGTCGAACAGCTCCTTATAGCGCTCGCCGTAGGTTTTCAACGTTCGATCGCGGTAGGCGTCGAATCCGTGAAAGTGCGCGATCAGCGGCACCTTAACTTTCTTGCACGCTTCCATGATCAGAGTCGCAGTCGGTCCGAACTCCGCGAGCACGGCTTCAACTTTGTTCTTAATCAGGAAACGTTCTAACGCTTGCTGTTGAAAATAACCGGCGTCGAGATTGAACGATCTGCGCATCAGCGCACGGCCCAGGCGAGGTGCGATGGCGGGTTTGACGAGCGGCCCATGCTCGTCGCTCACGTTCTCGTAATCAGCGGCGTAGAGGCTTATGACATCGGCAGGCAAAAGCTCTTTGTGCGCGCGCACAAAGGTTTGCGAATAGGCGTTCTCCTGCGGAGAGATGACGCAGATTGTGCTCATTTATGATTCGCCTTGCGCCACTCTTCGTAAGCCTGTTTCACGATTTGTCCCGAAGCGACCGCACTTGCGTGTTCTCTTTGCACGGCTGTGAAGAGCGGCCGGCGCATTCCCGGCAACGCTTCAAGAAACTGTTCCAACTTTTCGATCAGAACTTCTCCGTTAACCGATTCGATGTCCTGCACCCATCGTGCTTGTCCGAGTCGTTCGAAAAGCCCGTGCATCTTAAACTCATAGGCAATGGGAAGCACGGGCGTGCCGACGCTGAGCGCGATGATCGCCATGTGCATACGCGTCGCGATTACCAGATCGTAGTTTTTCAATGTCGCCGCGAGTTCCGCCGGACGGCGAAAGTTCGAGTCTACTGAAACTGATTGGCGAATCGTCTCGGGTAAGCCGTCGACAATAATCTGCGCGAGTTTGGAATCGTCGGTCCAGTATTCCGGCATGCCCTGGCACGTCGAGATGTAAGTGACATTGGCGTTGTGCTTTTCGACGAGATAGGTCGTCAAACTGCGAAGCGCCTCGATGTAGTGCTTCATGCCTTCCGCCGCGTCGATGGTTTTGAAGTGTTTCCACTCCCGGACGGAAATCGCGACTTTCAACTGTTCCGCCGAAGTCTCACGTGTCTTCGCGGATTCGATCGCGGGCACGTCGCAAAGTGCGAACACGGCATCCGCCGCCAGGTGAACCTTTGTCTTGTCGACGCCGAGTTCCTCGAGGTTAGCCCGCGAATGTTCGTCGCGAACCAGGACGGCGATCGATTCCTGAAAGATCGGTAGCAGTGCTTGTCGGTTCTGTGGATCGGCAAAAGGACCGAGTGACTGCGTGAAGAAAACGAGCGGTTTCCCGAGATAAAGTGACAATTGGTAATCGAAAATTCGCGCCGCGAGAGAGTAGTTTTCGACCAGATAAGTCCCGCCGCTGCTAACGATGAGGTCTGCGTTTTTATATTCCGCGACATCGCGGCGTTCAGTGCTGTTAAGGAGCGCCTGCGGCAGCAAAGGAATGCCGTGTTTCGTGGACCACAGCCCGAGTTTGAAGCTTCGACCGTGGTTTTCACGCGCAAGATATAACAGCTTCCTGAACTCGAGGTCCGGGTAATAACGAGCCGGCATGTCGCCATGCTTGTCGTAGACGACAAACTCGGTCTCATAGCCGAACGCGGTGCGCAACACGTCGACCATCGCGTAAAGAATTGCGGCGTCTCCCGCATTCAGAGTCACAATGTTGGTGATTAGAATCTTCACGCGTCCCGACACGTAGGCCCAAGCAGTATAGCGTGCGGTCGCCGAAGTTGTCGGCCCATGAGCCGAATTTTGCGCTCTGTTGCAAAGGAGGTTTGTAGAACGTAGAAAAGCGCGAGTTTCGCGTTAAATCCGACAAAAATGGAAAACATTTAGTAGCGTTTTCGAACACAAATCGACATTAACGTTGCAACGCCATTACAAATTTGCAAGAACTTTGACATCTTTCGAACTCGGATGTTATCTTTTTCACGTCTTAACGGCGAGGGACCACTTGGCCTATGTCCGCTAAGACGGTGTTAACGGAGGGATAACACCCGCAGTCCCACGATTAACGATTAGAACAGCTTCCATCGTTCTAATCACATAGAAATAAAACCAGGAAACACAAACGAGAAAGCAGACTGATTCAGCCGTTTTGTGCTGAAACAGTCGCCGGTTCTCAACTGTGTACAAGTGTTTGCCCGATCGGCGTAGGTCTGTGTTACGCGATCGAGTAAGCACCTCTACAACTGCTTTGCTTAAGCGCGAGGAATTTTTGATGGAACGATTCTCTCAAGCGATCTTTAGATCTTTGAAAGCTTTTATTCTCCTAACGATGTCAATCACGGCGTTTTCGGTAGCGGCGCCCGTTCTGGCCCAGAGTGACATCGTTCTTTACGCCGCAGAAGCGCCCAACAGAGTCGGCAATTGGCGAGTTGAAGCCGACAGTACAGCAGCCGGCGGCAACCGCATGCGTTATCCCGATGCCGGCGGAGCCAAAATTGACCCACCGCTTTCCAGTCCCGCGAATTATTTTGAAATGACCTTCAACGCGGAGAAGGGTATTCCATACCGCCTCTGGATGAGAGGCAAGGCCGATAGCAATTCTACAAATAACGACTCGGCGTGGGTTCAGTTTTCCGGCAGCGTTAACGCCGCAGGCACACCGGTTTATCGCATCAGCACAACCTCGGCAACCATGTTTAATCTGGAAGATTGCACGGGCTGCGGTTTGAACCAGTGGGGCTGGAACGACAATCTTTTCGGTGGCCTTGGGCCATTGATTTACTTTGACACTACCGGACCACAAACCATTCGCGTGCAACTTCGCGAGGATGGTCTAGCGATCGATCAGATCGTGCTTTCGCCGGCAAACTACCTGGGCACCGCTCCGGGGTGGGCGCAACTCGATTCAGTAATCCTGACGAGGAATGCCGGTACGGTAAGCGCGCCCAGCAACATCGTGTTGTGGACCACGGATGTCCCGACCACGCAGATTCACGGCAGTTGGTTGCGCGTCGCAGATAGTTCAGCCGCCGGCCAAATCGCCCTGCAATATCCTGACTTTGGCGGTCCCAAGCTGACCAGTCCGATCGCCAATCCGACACACTATTTCGACGTAAACTTCGAGGCGCAAGCCGGCGTTCAGTACCGCCTTTGGATGCGCGCGAAGTCAATCGGAAACTCCACCAATAACGACTCTGTTTGGGTGCAATTCACTAACAGCTTGAACTCAAGTGGAGCTGCTGAATTTCGCGTCAACACCGGCTCAGCCATCATGTACAACATGGAAGAGTGTACTGGTTGCGGCTTGAGCGGCTGGGGTTGGAACGATACGGCGATCAATGGTCTTGGACCACTGGTTTCCTTCGCCACAACCGGGCAGCAAACCATTCGTGTCCAGATGCGCGAGGACGGAATCAACCTGGACCAGATCGTCCTGTCACCGCAAACGTATCTCTCGAGCTCGCCGGGCGCGTTCAAGAACGATACCGTGATTCTTACGCGGGCAGGTGGTTCGACGGTCACACCGCCACCGCCGCCTCCACCCAATCAGCCGCCAACGGTGAGTCTGACTGCGACCCCGACTTCGGGAACGTCGCCGCTCAACGTCGCCTTCGATTCGACTTCGGGTGATTCAGACGGTTCGATCGTTTCCTATAGCTGGACCTTCGGCGATGGCGGGACTTCAACCTCAGCGGATCCGAGTCACGTTTACCAAACCGCCGGCACCTACACGGCCAGAATTACAGTAACGGACGATGACGGCGCGGCCACCAGCGCGGCAGTGACGATTAACGTTTCCGCACCGGTGGCGACCGGAACGCGGTTCAAGATCTTGCAGTGGAACACGGCTTACGGCCGCGGCACTGACAACATCATCGACCTTAATCGGCAGGTGAATTGGCTGGTGAACCAGAATCCGGATCTCATTTCGCTGAATGAGGTTCCACCGGAGAACGTTTCTCAGTACCAGACCATGCTGCAACAAAGAACGGGCAGAACCTGGTACTCGTACTGGGTGGCAATCACTGACGGTAATAACGTGGGCCAACAGATCCTGTCTCGTTATCCTTTTGTCAGCAATAGCTCGTTATACATGAGCTTCGGGCGGTCTGTGGCGCGGGTCACGGTGAGCATCGGCGGTAAAAATGTAACCGTGTTCTCGACGCACCTTTCATTTGAATCAGAAGCCTGGCGGCAGACACAGTTGGCCCAGATTAACAGTTGGACCGCCACATATCCGGAACAAAAAATACTGTTAGGCGACTTCAATCTTTCGCCTAACTGGGTCGAGTACGGGACGATGACGTCGTTGTTCTACGACGCCTGGCAAGAAGCTTTCAATGCGGGCACGGCGATCGCATATGCGGACAATCCGGACGGGCGGACGCGCAAAGGCCGAGTCGACTACATCAACTACTCGAAGACGGCCACCGGGCTGCGTTTGATTGATGTGCGGATGCCGGACCAACGCGACCTGAACAACAAAAACGTTTCGGTCACAGTGGGCAACTCCAACGACTGGGGTGTGCGCCCGTCGGATCACAACTTCATCATTGCAACGTTCGAAACTAAATAACACTTGAGTGGCTGCGGAGATTGCGTTCGATCTCCGCAGCCACTTGCTTTACACCTTCGTACTTCCCCCGCCAGATCCGGTTGCTAACCGGATGTCATTCCCACTTCCCGGCTAGTTTTCAAGAGAAGTGTCATGAAATCTATTAGCAGCCTTCGAGTGTTACCGGTACGTGTATCTCCTTTCAGGTTCTTTGCGATCTGCGCGCTGCTCTGCGCGGTTCATTCATTCGCGAGTGCGCAGACAGCACCCGTCTTACTCGTTCAACCAAACACGAATCGCGCGATCGCGCTCGATTCCGTCACTCATCAGCAAGAGCCTTTCCGGCTAACGTCGCTAATTCGCTTCGGTTCTGACTCTCGCACTCGCATTGTGGTCTTTGCGATGAATGCGCAACTGCACGCAGGCGAAACTGTGAGCGCGTTCACGGCCGATGTGCAGGACGCCGGCGGGCGTTTCTATCCGTTGTCGGTTGAAAATGCGCTTTCCGTTCCGGGACTTTCCGGAGTGACGATGCTCGTGCTTCGTCTCAACGACAGTCTGACGAATGTTGGCGACGTTCTTCTGCGCATAGGGTTGCGTGGGTTCCAGAGCAATCGTGTGCGAGTCGGTATCGGTCATATCGGCGGTGGACCACCGGATGATTCACCAACGCCGACACCTACACCAACTCCGACGCCCACGCCGACACCAAAGCCGACTCCGACGCCTACTCCCGTTCCAACTCCGACACCAACTCCAACGCAGGCACCCACACCAACACCGACGCCAACTGCTACAGCGACGCGGTTCAAAGTCTTACAGTGGAACACGGCTTACGGCCGCGGCACTGACAACCGCATCGACCTCAATCGGCAGGTTAACTGGCTCGTAAACATGAACCCGGATCTCATCTCCCTTAACGAGGTCCCTCCCGAAAACGTGTCGCAGTACAAGAGCATGCTGCAACAAAGAACCGGCGTGACCTGGTACTCGCACTGGATAGCGATCACTCCCGGCAACAGCGTGGGCCAACAGATCCTGTCGCGTCACCCGTTCGCGAGCACCGATGGAAAATACCTGAGCAATGGGCGGTCAGTGGCCCACGTGAAGGTGACCATCGGTGGCAAGACAATAAACCTTTTCTCGACGCACCTGTCGTACGAATCGGTAGCCTGGCGGCAGGCACAGTTGGCGGAGATTAACGCGTGGGCCGCAATCTTCCCCGAACAAAAAATCCTGCTGGGCGACTTCAATCTCTCGCCAAACTGGGTGGAACACACGACGATGACGTTGTTGTTCCACGACGCGTGGGAGCAAGCGTTCAACGCGGGCACGGCGATCTCGTACCCGGACAATCCGGAGGGACGTACCCGCAAAGGACGAGTCGACTACATTAACTACTCGAAAGGGGCCAGCGGGCTGCGCCTGGTCGACGTGCGGATGCCGGATCAGCGCGATCTGAACAATCGAAACGTGGCGATCACAGTAGGCGGCAGCAACGACGGCGGTGTGCGCCCGTCCGATCACAATTTCATCGTCGCCACATTCGAAACAAAATGATGACCGCTTCACATCATGCGTCCAGTAAAATAAAGTCTACGCATGAGTGGAGACGACAACTCGCTGACGAACGGGAGCGAATCCGAGTATCGCGGGATTAAGATCCACGCGATACCGTCGCTTCACGAAGAGTGCATGGCCCAGATCGAGGCGTTGCGCTTGCCGCGGAACGCGCGCGTTCTCGATCTCGGCGCGGGCGAAGGAGCTTTCAGTCAGCGGCTCGTCGACGCCGGGTTCGATGTGAATGCGGTCGAACTCGATCCCGGGCGTTTTCGTCTCGCCGTGCCGGTTCAGAACCTCAACCTGAACCTCGATTTTCACGACAAGTGGAATGGCAAGTTTGATCTGGTCGTCGCGATCGAGATTCTCGAACACCTAAACAACCCGCGCCATTTCATCGGCAATTGTTTGCAGGCGCTCGCCCCGAATGGTTATCTCGTAGTTACTTCTCCAAACACCGAATCGTGGTTGTCGCGAATTCGTTTTCTGCGCGACGGGCATTTTCTGTGGTTCGACGAGAGCGACTATCACGGCTATGGCCACGTCACGCCGATTTTTAGCTGGCAAGTCAGACAAATCTGCCGCGAGTTGGGCGCGGAGCTGGTGCGCGTCACGGCTACGAAGAACAGTTTGCTGCGGAAGCGACTAGGCGAGAACCTCGTCGGCAAGTTGACGAATAAATCGTTCTACCTCAGTGCTCTGTATCCGCTGATGAAAGGTCAGAAGGACGGCGAGATCAATATCTACCTGATCCAGAAAACCGCGGCGTAGCTGCCGCAAAGTTTCAGTCACACCGGGCTGAAGCCCGGTGTAAATGAGAAGGCTCTTGAGGCAAACCGAGCAACTTCGATGGCTATGTGACGGGACTCTGCCAATGATGTTGCAGGCAGATGCGGCCGAAGTTTTTGCCTTTGATGACTGGCCGCCCGCGAATCGCGCCTTGCTCCACTTCGAAAAACGCCGCGCCTTCGAGATGATCCTGCAACTCACCGTCGGCTGAGATCGCGGCATTCACGCGATACCGTCCGGGGACCAGAGGCAATTCGTCGATGTTGCAGATGATCGTGTTGTCGAGTGCTGAATCCTGCGCATCGTCAGGCGCGCGAATCGCACTGTTGAAACTCGCCAGCGGTTGGCCGAAGTCGTCGTAGATCGTAAACGCGCAAGAAGTTCGCGGCCGTGTTCCGGTAATATGAAAAGCAAACGTCGCCGGCCGTCCGGTCGCGAGCGTTTGCGCGTGATCTCTCTCGCCCGTTGAGATCTCGATTCCGGCCAGGCGAATCTCGCCACGCCCGCGCCGGTCAGAACGCTCCAGCAGATCCTGAGTCACTGATTGCTCGAGCATCCTCAAGTAAGTACTAATCGACGCGCTCGCGGTCGAGTCCATGTAAACGCTTCCGTTGTAGAGAAAAATGCCGCGCGTGCAGAGTGCCTGCACCGCGGCCATGTTGTGACTCACAAACAAAACCGTTCGACCTTCGCCCGCGACTTCCTCCATTTTGCCGATGCACTTCTTTTGAAACGCCGCATCGCCGACAGCCAACACTTCATCGACGAGAAGAATTTCCGGTTCGAGATGCGCCGCGACGGCGAACGCGAGACGTAGATACATGCCGCTTGAATAATGCTTGACCGGCGTGTCGATGAACTTTTCGATTTCGGCGAACGAGACGATCTCGTCGAAACGGCGTTTGATGTCAACGCGTTTCATTCCCAGGATCGCGCCGTTGAGAAAGATGTTCTCGCGGCCGCTCAACTCGAAGTGGAAGCCGACGCCGACTTCCAACAGGCTGCCGATGCGTCCAACGATCGTGGCGTGACCTTCAGTTGGTTCGGTAACGCGCGCGAGGATTTTGAGCAACGTACTTTTGCCGGCGCCGTTGCGTCCGATCAAACCGACCACTTCGCCCGGTTTCACTTCAAACGAAACATCTTTTAGCGCCCAGATGTTTTCACCATCGGCGCCGTCGCCGTTCTCCGCGTTGCGAGATTTCAAGGCACGAAAAGGCTTGGCCGCTGCGTTAGCAACCGTGTCGCGCAGAGTCTGGTAGCTCTCCTGTTTGGCGTGGATGGAGAACCTCTTACTCAGCCCCTCCACACGAATGGCGACGTCACTCATCGTTGTACCTTAAACCACGTCGGCGAAAATCTTCTCCATGTGTCGAAAATAGAAAGCGCCGGTTACCAGTATCAGAACCGCCGCGATCGCCGACGCAAACACCATCGGACCGGGCGCTGTGTTCGCACCCAGCAATGCCCAGCGGAATCCTTCAACGACTCCGACCATCGGGTTCAAGCCGTAGATCGTGCGCCACGGTTCGTGCAGCAAACTGCTGGGATAAGCGACGGGAGTTGTAAACAACCAAATCTGCACGAGGAACGGAACGACGTAACGCACGTCCCGGTACTTTACGTTCAATGCCGACATCCACAGTCCCACGCCGAGCGCAGTAACAAACGCGAGCGCCAGAAACAACGGCGTCCAGATGATATTGATTGTCGGCGTCACGCGATAATAGGCCATCAGAAACAACAGGACCACGAACGCCAAAACAAAATCCACCACGCCCGCCAACACCGTCGCGATCGGAATCGCGAGCCGTGGAAAGTAAACTTTTTTCAGCAGATTAGCGCTGGAGATCAGGCTGTTTGACGACTGGTTCAATCCATTGGCGAAGAACGTCCAGGGAACGAGCGCTGTAAAAGCGAAAAGCGGGTAGGGAATTCCGTCCGACGGAACCTTGACCAACCGCCCGAAGAAGACGCTGAAGATCAACATCGTGAGGAACGGTTGCAGGATCGCCCACGCCGCGCCGAGCACTGTTTGTTTGTAACGGACTTTGATGTCGCGCCACGTGAGGAAGTAGAGCAACTCGCGATACTCCCAAAGCGAGCGCAGATTCAGAGACACCCAGGCTTTCGAAGGTTTGATTAAGACTACCTGGGGTGCATTCTTGCTCGTCGAGAGATTAGTCGGAGAAGTGGTCGCCATCGTCGATCTGGATATTAACGTGGGGTAGCGTTGTTTTGGTAGTCGCCTTTCGGTGCGTCAAAATCGTCTCATTCACACCGGGCTTCAGCCCGGTGTTAGACCAAAGGGTTAGCTGAAAACCGTTTCAACGGTTTTGTTAACGCCTCGCGATGGAAACCGTTGAAACGGTTTCTCAATACTGTGAACCCCCTTCCGCCGGGCTGAAGCCCGGCGTGGATGAGAAGGACTTTGCTGTTCACTCACTGGCCCTTCGGCAAGATGGTGTTGTCATTCTTGTTAGGCCCCGGCGCAGTGTTCAGATACGTTTGTGGCGAGAGCACGATTTGATCGATGGCCAGTCCGTCCTCACGCAGTTGTACGCGAATGGTCTGCGTGCCACTCGTCGCAAAATAAATCAACGGCCCCAAACCGCCGAACAGGTTGTCGTTCCAGCCCCACGCACTCAAACCGCAGCCCGTACACTCTTCGAGATTGAAAAACGTGGCGTCTGTGGTGCCGATGCGAAACACGGGTGTGCCGGTGCTGGTGACACTGCCAGAAAATTGCACGAACGCGGAGTCGTTGTTGGTCGAATTCGCGTCGGCTTTGCCGCGCATCCAGAGCCGGTAAGCAACACCAGCCTGCGCGGTGAACGTGGTTTCGAAGTAGTGTGTCGGATTCGCAAAGGCGGTGGTCAGCTTCGGACCGCCCGCGTCAGGATAGCGAATACGCGCACCGCCTGCCGCAGTCGCATCGGTCTCGACCACCCAGTTACCCGCCTTCACGCTCGTTTCCGACGCATACAACACGATGTCCGGTGTCGAGCTGCTGGTGTTCTTGACCGTGACCGTGCGCGTGCCTGACGAAACGCGGTTTCCCGCGATGTCGTACGTTCGCAGTTCGATCGTATGCGAGCCGTCAGGAACAGCCGTCGTGTCCCACGTGAATTGATACGGCGCCTGCGTATCGATCGTTTTCAAAGCGCCATCGACAAAGAAATCGACTTTCTCAACGCGCACGTCGTCGCTCGACTCGCCAGTCACGAGTGTGCTGCCACTGACCATCGCGCCCGCGGCGGGTTGCGTGATGCTTACCGTCGGCGCCGCGGCGTCGTTCGCCTGGTCGCAACGATTGAGCACGTACGAGTCAATCGTGACGCCGTTCAAGTCGATCGCCTGAATCGTCAACTCACAACCGTTGATGTTGAAGCGCACGTAGTGGTTGATAGATTTCGCAACGGCCGTGAACGGCGATTGACCGACCGCGCGCAACTCCGCGCCGCCACCGCCAGTGACGACGTAAGTCACCGCTTGCGGCCCGGTCACGCGCCACGGAACGAGCCGTTCGTAATCATGCTCGTGACCGTTGATGACGAGTTGCACGCGGCGTTGTTCGAAGATCGGTCCAAACGCCTGTTGCAACGCCGCGTCGGATCCGTGAAACCCGGAGCTGTACGGCGGACGATGAAAGAACACGACGCGCCACGGTTGTGTTGTTGCGGCTAAGTCGGCGGACAGCCAGTTGACTTGTTCCTGGCGGCGCGCTGTGTCTTCAAATGCTAATTCCGAATCGAGCGCCACAAAGTGAACGGAACCGTAGTCAAAGCTGTAGTAGCGTTCCTTGTGATCGGGAAACGTCGGGCTCGCGCCGTTTTCCGGCAACACGAACAGCTCGCGATACGGCAGCGCGAAAGAAGTGCGATCGTCGTGGTTGCCAATCACCGGATAAACCGGCCGCGACCGCAGCCAGCTACTGTAAGGCGCGAAAAAGAAGTCGTGATACTGCTGATAAGTTCCGTCCTCATACGCAACGTCACCTGCGTGCAACGCGAGGTCGAACGTTTCTTTAGCGATGAGGCTCGAGATTTTCGCCTGCTCGGTGGAACCGTCGCCACTGTCACCAAACGCGACAAAACTGACCGGGCCGGGTTCCTTGGGAATGGCCGAGTTGAATCGATCGACCACGCCGGGTGTCGCGTCGATGTCGTTTACGAAGATGTCGTAGTTGTAAGACGTCGCCGGTAAAAGATTTCCTAACTGCGCCTCGTGCTGATAGTAATCGAACGCCATGCCGGTGGTCGTTTGCTTGAACACTCGCGTGGTCGCATTGACGATCTGAGGCGTGTCGTTGTTGGCCCAGTAACGAACCTGTGCCTGGCCGTTTTCGCGTGTCGCCCACACAACGATCGCCGTGCTGCCGCGAACCTGCTGTAGATACGGTTGCCGCACGAGCGTGATCGACGGGCCGCCGCCGGGCTTCGGAAGTATTGTGTTGTCGTTTTTGGGCGCGCCCGGTGCGGTGTTCAGATACGTTTGTGGCGAGAGCACGATCTGATCAATCGCCAGTCCGTCCTCACGCAGTTGCACGCGAATGGTTTGTGTGCCGCTCGTCGCGAAATAAATCAACGGTCCCAAGCCGCCAAACAGATTGTCGTTCCAGCCCCACGCACTCAAACCACAGCCCGTGCACTCTTCGAGATTGAAAAACGTGGCGTCTGTGGTACCGATGCGAAACACCGGTGTGCCGGTGCTGGTGACACTGCCGGAAAACTGCACGAAGGCGGAATCGTTGTTGGTGGAGTTGGCGTCGGCTTTGCCGCGCATCCAGAGCCGGTAACCAACACCAGCCTGCGCGGTGAACGTGGTTTCGAAGTAGTGCGTGGGATTGGCAAACGCGGTGGTCAGCTTCGGGCCGCCCGCGTCGGGATAACGAATGCGAGCACCGCCAGCGGCAGTCGCATCGGGTTCGACCACCCAATTACCCGCCTTCACGCTCGTTTCCGACGCATACAACACGACGTCGGAAGTTTGCGCGTTTACGAATGTCCACGATTGAAGAATTAGAAAAGCGATGAAAGCGAGCCGCGGGATAACAGACGATACACGTTTGTTATCCCGCGCTGCGAAACAGATCTGATTTGTCACTACTAACTTCTACCCTGCTTGTTGATTAAGGTCGGGCTACTCGGAAATTGTCGACCGCAAGAATGCCGGATGATACAGGATCCGCAGTCGCCGTTCCAATCCGCACCTCAAACTTCACGCCGGTTAGTTGCACACCGTTACTGCCATTCCAATTTGCCCACGGCTCCTGGTATCTGATCGTCCAGGCGCCCGGCAGATTCGCATCACTCGCGCTGGCCGGCGCCGTCTCAAAAACGACGTTCCCCGAAACAGCGTCGTGGCTGATACGCAGAAACTTCATGCTGGTCGCGTTGTAAGCAAACGGCGGGATCACGTTTGAAGCCGTGCCGCCAATCACTTTCTGCAACTTCACATTCGCGCCCAGAATGATGATGCGGTAGACGTTCGCGGCCGGCGAATTTGCCCCCGCGACTGACAGTCGCATCTCCGCAGTTGAACCCGCCGGTGGCGGTGTTACGACACTCAGGTACGCGTAAGCACCCGTGAAATCGAAAGCCAGGTTGCTGGTCAAGCCGTTGAAGTGGAAACCGGAAGCGCCCTGCGCTAGTGGTCCAACATTCAAACGCTGACTCGATTCAGAAACAGCGATGGCTGCATCCTGCGAACCAGTGATTTGTGAGATGACCCACTTCGAAAGATCCAACGAATTGTTGTCGAAATCGTCCGAGAGCAGGACCGTCTCACCGCCCGGGGCGCTGACGTTGATCGTCACGATGGCATTCGCCGTCGCACCCATGTTGTCAGTTACGGTGACTTGCGCCGCGTAAGTGCCCGGGGTGTTGTAGGTGTGGGATGGAGACTGAGAACTCGAAGTTCCGCCGTCGCCGAAATCCCAGTGGAACGCTGCGATGGTGCCGTCAGGATCGGACGCGTTGGAGACGAAGTTAACCGTCAACGGCGCTGGTCCCCCTGATGGAGTACCCGAGGCGCTGACCTGCGGTGGTTCGTTGCCAGGATCGTCAGCAAACTGGAACGTGTAACCGTTCGTCAACGTGCCGCTCTGAAGATCGCTGGCAGTGACCACGACGTCAACGGTGCTCGCCGGATGTACCGGAGTAGTCGCCGTGATCAGATTGGCGTTCACGACAGTCACGTTTGTAGCGGCAACACCGCCGAACTTGACGGTCGACCCGGCAGAGAAGTTCGAACCCGCAATGCTCACCTGCGTACCGCCCGATTCAGGTCCCTGATTCGGAGTGACGCCGGTTACGCTCGGAAGACCCGCCGGACGAACCGCCTGGAAGTTGTCGATCGCCAACGTTCCCGAAGCGACCGGATCCGGCGTCGCTGTTCCAATGCGTACTTCAAACTTCACATTGGTTAACTGCACACCGCTGCTGCCATTCCAGTTCACCCACGGTTCCTGATACATGACCGTCCACGTGCCGGGCAGGTTCGCGTCGCCCGCGCTTGCTGGCGCTGACTCAAAGACGACGTTGCCCGAACCGGAATCGTGGCGGATACGCAGAAACTTCATGCTGGTCCCGCTGTAAGCAAATGGCGGGATCACGTTCGCAGCCGTGCCGCCGATCACTTTCTGCAACTTCACATTCGAACCGAGAATGATGATGCGGTAGACGTTTGCCGCCGGTGAATTTGCTCCCGCGACTGACAAGCGCATCTCGGCAGTTGAGCCCGCAGGTGGCGGCGTTACGACACTCATGTAGGCGTAAGCGCCCGTGAAGTCGTAAGCCAGATTGCTGGTCAGACCGTTGAAGTGGAAACCGGAAGCGCCTTGCGCTAGTGGTCCAACGTTCAACCGTTGAGTCGCTTCAGAAACGGCAATGTTTGGATCCTGCGAACCGGTGATCTGCGTGATGTTCCACTTCGAAAGATCCAAAGAATTGTTGTTGAAATCGTCCGTCAGCAACACACCCGGAGGTGGCGGCGACGAACCTACCTGCGTCGTGGCGCTGGCCGTGTTGCTGAACGCTGAAGGTCCGCCGTTGTTAAAGGCCAGCACGCGATAGAAGTAAGTCGTTCCGGGATTAAGACCGGTGTCCTGGAAAACATTGACATCAGCGTTGGTCGAGCCGATGTCCTGGAATCCCGAACTCGAATTGAGACTGCGCTCGATGCGGTAACCGATTTCGTCCGCGACGTTGCCCCACGTCAGATCGATACGGTTCGAAGCACTGGCAGTGGCCATCAGGCCGGTCGGCGCGGCCGGCGTCGGGCCGGTGCCGGGAACTGTGAAGCTCCAGACGGGACCGCTCGCCACTTTGTTCGCCATCGTTTTACCGACGATTTTCCAGTAGTAAGTCGTGCCCGGATTGAGCGGCGGCAGCGTAAACGTTTCCGGAGTGTCCGGTCCCGGGAAACCAGTGCTCACATCCTGCGTGAGCAACGGTGGATTCGGATCGGTGCCGAAATACACGTCGTACTTCCACGCGTAGAACCCGCCTTCCCAGCGCAGCGTGACGTTATTCGACAACGTGAACGACTGATTCGCCGGCGACGGGCTCACGGGAGCATCGGGCGGCAGCGGAACGAACGGCTTGTACTCCGTCGTCGAATTCCACTTTCGTTCGAACTGATCGACGAGCGGCTGAAACAACTCCGGCCGCGTAGTGAAGAGATTGTGCTCGTCCTGCGAATCGGATGAAGGCACACTCATATTCGACGAGCCGAAGATCGCCATCGCCTGCCCGTAGAGCAAGACGAGTTTCTCGTGCGTCAATCCGAGGTGATTACGATCCCTGATCTGCGCTCCCGCCATGTACATTCGATCTATGTTGTAGGAGTGGCGGAAATAGGTCGTCGTGCGATAAGTATCCGGTTCGTTGAGTATCCTGACTGGCACTCCTCGGTTCAACGCCGCAATGAAAGCGTCGGTGTGCCGGTCGTCGGTATTGCGAAAGATGATGGTGTCGATCTTTTGTGTTTCCGCGTTGTACCGGGCTGTCGCTCGATTGGCATAACTCTCTTCCGGCGGGTAATTCAGTTCCGGATCCTTGGTAAAGATCGGGTACTTGCGAGTCAACGTACCGGTGATGTTGGCGTAGTTGGCGAAACGACTGGTGTCGAGCCACTTATCGTCAAACTTCGTCTTGAAGCTGTTGACGAGCGAAGTGCGGTTCGCAAAGTAGATCACCTCGTCGATGTAATTGCTGAACGGAGTGGTGGGCTCATAATTCTGCGGGCCGAAGTTAGCGGCGCTGAACACCACCGTGTTCTGACCGATGAAATTCATCATCTTCCAGTGCAGCACTCCGCCGGCGGCAACGTTCTTACGCATCGGAATGCCTGCCGCGGCGAGTTGATCGAGTACCTGCTGGTTGACTGGATGGGTTGCATTGGCGCGCGGATCGACGAGCACTCTTACCGGTACACCGGCCTGCCATCTGGCGATGATCTTCGGCACGTAGGACGTGTCGTCCATAAACCAGAAAGCGATGTCGATGCCCTGGGTCTCGTTGTCGATGAGCTGCCAGATCGGAGAGCGACAGTTCTCGAAAGAAGTATCGCAAAGACGTTCCTGAGCCGGGGTAGAAACGCTGAAAATGAAAAACAATGAAAGCAGAAGGAGAGCTTTGGGTGCGAAGTTAATTTTTGCCACGATGTGTTACCTCGAAACAGAATCGAATCGAATAAAAAGGCAATGGTTCCATAGTGGAGAGTTATCAGGCCCTCGGGTGAAGCGAGAACTGTGCCACTAGGAGATTGCTCCGCACTCCTTGTTTGTGAGCAAAACCCTATCTACAAGCGAACTCACCAGCAATGCTTAGAAAAGTCCGTCTGATATTCAGACAACTTGTCTCGACCTTAAACGAAGACCGTACATAGATGATCGGAACGCTTGTCCACTAAGGTTCACTCTACGTGTCTACTAAGGTTCACTCTACTGAGAACCAGCCCGTTATGCTTTGTCTACTTCTGAACGCGTAAACCGGACGCCTCAAGGTCCAGCAACTCATAAAGCTCGTTCACTGCAAGCGATGTTGCGTTGCCCGCACTGTGAAACAACTCGGTCGCGATAGCTCGCCGCGTTTCTGACCTGTCACCTGGTTGCGCCAGACTTCGTTCAACTGCACGAATCGCTTCTGATGCAGTTTTGACAGTCAACGATGCGTCGGCAAGTAGCTCGACGTATTCCGGATTCACATTCGCTTCCTGTAACAGTTTCGGAACTTCGATGCGCACCACCGGCCGATCGAGCAATAAATATTCAAAACCGACCGAACTGTGATCCGTGATCATCACGTCCGCGGCCGCAAGATACGGGCACGAGTCAGTGCCTGTCGCTAAGTGGCCGCCGCTCGCGCGCAGCAACGGACCGAGTCGTGAAACCCAATCGACGCCGCCGGAATTCGCGTGCTCCGGGTCGTGCGAACGATCGTGCAGCTTGACGATCACTGCGTAACCCGCCGCAACGAGTTGTTCCACCAACTCCGCGCCCATCGTCACCAGCGACGAGTGCGCCGACCACGTTGGCGCGTACAAAACCGTCTTCCGCGT